>CALDIF010000029.1 GCA_937901905.1 uncultured Porphyromonadaceae bacterium
AATGATGAATTTTTAGTGTAAAAAAAAGTAAATTAGGCTTAAAAATTTTACTAATTGAAAATTTAACTATAATTTTGGCATCAGATTATAACTATTGTTTCACTTTTTAGATTGTTTTATTACTAAGATGAAAAAGATTTTATTCGCTATTGTTGCCGTTTTGGCAATGACTTTTGTGGCTTGTGACAACAAGCCCGCCGATGCAGAGTATCAGTTTGATTCGGAGAAGTTCACTTCGGAGTTGCTCGCTGCCGGTGACTCGGCAAGTGCTGTGGGTTTGCTTGACAACGTCAAGGCTACCGCTGACTCTCTTATTGCAGCCGGCAAGGCCGACGCTGCTCAGAAACTTATTGACAAGGTCAAGGAAGTGATTGATGCCAACAAGGAGGCTCTTGATGCCAAGTTCCCTGGCGTGTCAGCCGGTTTGAGCAGTGCAGTTGATGCAGTTGCAAGTAAGTTCGTCGATTTGAAGGATGCCGCCGGTGATGCTGTTGAGGCTGTCGGTGATAAGGCTGCCGAGCTCGGTGACAGTGCCAAGGCTGCTGCCGCAGGAGCCGTCGAGGAAGGTAAGGCTGCTGTTGAGGAAGGTAAGGCTGCTGTCGAGGAAGCCGGCAAGGCTGCCGTTGAAACCGGTAAGGAGAAGGCTGCCGAGGTTGTTGACAATGCTGCCGATAAGGCAAAGGCTCTCATTGGCAAGTAATCCCAATTAAGACAAACAATAGTGGCGAGACTATTGACAATCAGTCTCGCCACTATTATTTTGTCTTCAAGTGACAACATTCACGATTATTGACAACATTATTCCGAAGATTGATTGAGAATATAATTGAGAACAATATTAACATCTGCCACATTGACCTGACCGTCGTTGTTGACATCATTAGCGGCTGAATTCGTTTCCTCAAAAATATCATTTAAAACTATATTGACATCGGCGACGTTGACTATTCCATCGTTATTTACATCTTCTAATAATTTATTTGAAGGTAATTCAAACGCACCTATGGCATAGTTATACTGTGGCGAACGAATTAAATAATCTCCTAATGCCACATCGTTGTAATTATCGCCTAACTTAGTACTACGCAGGCGTAACATAACATATAAGCGATTACCATGAATTATACAATTTTGTGCTGTTGCAGTCGATGAACACAACTGAACCTCTTCATCGATGGCAAGGTCATTGATGCTCACCTTTGCAAGCATGGCAGGGGCATTAAGACCGATGAAATAGGCTGCATAAACATGTTCGGCATCACAAGGCAATACATCGAAGACACCCGCCCATCCTTTGCCGATAGTCATGCCACTAACCGATTCACCGGTGTCTTTGTTGAATTTAAACAAGAAACCGTCGCGCGTGAGTGTACCTGTATTGACCTCTTCGCCGATTGTCGTCATTCCGTATTGTCCCTCTGCCGCAAGCCACAAACATCCCTCAACAACCTTAAGTTGCGGCACTTGAATTGTTGTTGTCTTGTTGAGTGTGTTAGGATAGATTGTCAACCAAAGACCATTCAAGTCGGTATCAAGACAGCCACCCACAAGGTGCAAACAGGTATTTTCAGGGACATTGACTTGAGAACCGGCAAAAGAAAGAACATTCGCCTCGCCTGTTCCTATCACCTGCATTATCAGGTAAAGACGGTTATCGTTAATAGTCATGCATCGCACGTTGTCACTTGTCATTAAACCTTCGGTCACAACGTGATTGACATAATTGCCCTCATGATCGAGTTTGATTATATAGCCGTTTCCCACGCTCTTTTGACTGTCACCGTTCCACCCTTCTACATTGTGAGGATTGATGACCTCGGCATCAACATACATCGTCGCACGCATGTTACCCGAGAAATATATGTTTTCTTCATCGTCAAGAACTGCGCTATTAACCGAAATACCTGTTGAGATATACTCGGCATCAACGCCATCGTAAGGGTCTGTCGCCACGTTGATTACTTTAGTCCATTCAATTTCACCGTCGCTACTCACCTTCATTATAAACGGGCAGAAATATCGACGGGGTTTGCCATTAAACGGTGATGCAATCGAATATTTCGTGTCTTTATCCACGAATGGAGATCCTGTCCCTCAGCACCTTCGGTCGTACGCAGTGCAGTAACCACCACTGCCCCACCATCGCGCGTGGCAAGCACCCCACCGCTACCGCTACTGATTTCGCCGTTGATAGAATAAATACACCATTGAGGAGTTCCGTCAGGATTAATTTTGTTCAAGCAGAATGAAGTGGGAGCCGATGTACCGTTATAATAGGGTGTGCCAACAGCAATAACGTCATCGCCGAAGTACACCTTGTCATCCTCTGCACCGGCACCTATATTACCGAAAGCATACATAGATGCATCGGCAGCAAGTGCGATATTAACACCGTTGGTGGTTTGCCCGTTTCCGCTCACCGTGCTGATCGGAGGGTCTACTACAAACGCTTTAGACCACAACGACTTCATATCGTCCAATGACTGCGCCCCGACAGCCATTGTCGTTGAGATTATCAACAGTGTTGAGATTATCAACAGTTGTAAATATTTTTTCATTATAGTGTTTTTAACCACTCAAGGGCTCCGCCTAAACGGAACCCTTGAAATAGTATATGTAATCTATTGTTTTTACTTAACTACAACCTTGGTGCCGGCTGCGATGTAAAGACCTGTCGGGAGATTTACACACTCACCTGCAGCAATGGTGGTGACACGTTGACCAAGCATGTTGTAAACCACAACCGGTTGAGAACCGGCTTTGATTGTATTGCCCTCGACACTCACTTCATTGTCGTTCTCGGTAATATCGGTAATCGCTGTCGGATTATCCACACGCACTGTGAACGATTGTTTAATATTGGGATTGGAGGAACTTGTAACGGTTATTGTAGCAGTTTCGGCAGCGGGCGCACGGCGCAGACCGGGAGCGGCACTCCACTCACCGTGCTTGTCAGCTGTAATTAAACCGTTGGCATCAACCTTGACTACACCCTCATTACTGCTCGTGTATAGCAGTTTGTTGTTCACAGCAGTGGCAGGAATTACTGTTGCATGAATTTGATAAGTATCACCGCCCTTAGCCATCACAAGCGGCTGGTTCGGGTCGAGGTCGCCCAAGTCTATGTCCTGTATCGACCCCGCCTCGTCGGGCATAGCGAATGCACATGCCAATACCGACATCTTGGGAGTAGTGACTATATTGTTAGCATCACCGAGTATTGTCACTGTGCCGTTAATGACAGTACGAGTCGTTGTAAAGAGATTGTTGCCGTTGACAACGATGTTATACACGTCATTGGTCTTGTCAACGAGTTGTATCGTTTCAACTGTTTCAAGCGTTTCGGGATTGATTTTGTTTAGAGAAAGCGGACCGGCGAGAGTATGCCATGCAGCATATAGATTTCCGTCCAAGCCCTCATAGGTTGCAAAGTAACCTGACTGATTGGTGTCGATGTTTGTTCCATTCACCGCCTCACTACGCACTTTAGTCAAGACGTATCTCGCGTCGCTGCCCGGTGAGGGGCGCATTGAGAAACCACGCGACATCGGTTACCGATTATTCCCTGTAAACAAACGCAACTACTGGACGCGTAAGATGGAAAATCCGCAGGATAAAGTATATTACTTTTGGACATCACAATGCCCATACAATCTGCGCAATCACCTGTTGGCAAAAATTACCGGTCAAGTATTCACGGGAATTTTCAGAGAGGAAATTCGCGAAAAGCGAGGCTGGACTTATCACGTCGACACCCATTGCAGTGTTGTAACCGACCAGAACGGAGACGATGCACCGGTGATATTCATGCCGTTAAACGTGACGGTGCAAGCAGGGACTGCACCCGCTACCCGTGAGATCATTGAGAGCACAATCGCTGCAGTTGCGTGCGACGGCATCACCGTTGAGCAACTTGACAAAATTAAAAAATACTTGCGCAAAGTGCATGGCGAGGACATCACTGACAACAGTTACTGGATGTCCATGATGAACAACACGGTTAAGCACGGTGTCAACTTCCACAGCGATTATCTTGGAACTCTTGATAATATAACAACGGAGGATATTCGTGAATTTGTGGCAACCTATATCGCCAACGGTCGACAGCTCACCTTGACAATGGAAAGTGAATAAGTCACTGTCGTTTCGGACATTCTCAAGTATATCGGCAAGTGCCGTGTGACTCAGCGTACGAAAACTTAATTTGTGGAGCAAATTAAGTTTTCGTACCTTTGTACTTACTTATAGAATAATCGCATTTAACGACATGACAGATACCGTAATACGCAACATTGCCATCTTGGGCAGCACCGGCTCGATAGGTCGTCAAACACTTGACATAATCGCCGAATATCCCGACCGCTTCAAGGCGAGTGTATTGGTAGCAAACAGCAGTGTTGACTTGTTAATTGAGCAGGCAATTCGCTTCAAGCCCGATACAGTAATCATCGCACGTGAAGAATTGTACGATACCGTTAACGAAGCCCTTTCCACACACGGCATAACGGTGCTGACCGGCTCGCAATCCATTGTTGATGTTGTTAAAGACCCCACAATAGATACCGTTGTAACAGCCATGGTCGGTTACAGCGGTCTTGCACCGACGATTAGCGCAATCGGTGCCGGTAAGCGCATCGCGCTGGCAAACAAGGAGACACTGGTCGTTGCCGGTGAATTGATTACGCGTTTGTTACAATCAAGCGACAGTGTTATCTATCCGGTCGACAGTGAACATGGTGCATTTTTCCAATGTCTTGTCGGCGAACGTCACGAAGATATAGCACGCTTTTTACTCACTGCAAGCGGAGGTCCGTTCCGTAAGACCCCAAAAGACGAATTGGCACACGTCACGGCAGCCGATGCGCTCAAGCACCCGAATTGGGCAATGGGAGCCAAAATCACCATTGACAGTGCAACCATGATGAACAAGGGTTTCGAGATGATTGAGGCAAGATGGCTGTTCGGTGTAAAACCTCGCGATATCGAAATTGTTGTACACCCCCAATCAATAGTCCATTCAATGGTTGAGTTTGTCGACGGCTCGGTAAAGGCACAACTTGGCTTGCCTGATATGCACCTGCCCATACGATACGCATTGGGATTGCCGGGAGGACGACTTGCGACTGACTCCAAACGCATGACTCTGAAAGACTTTGCCAACTTGACCTTTGAGACTCCCGATCGTGATAAATTCCCATTGATTGATGTTGCATACTATGCTGCCGAGCGTGGCGGAAACACCCCCTGCGTGATGAATGCAGCCAATGAGATTGCAGTTGCGGCATTTTTGCGCGGAACTATCGGGTTCAACGATATTTATCGCATCATCAACAAGACAGTCGAAAAGATAGCCTTCGTTGAGTCACCTTGTTATGACGACTATGTCAACAGTAATGCCGAGGCACGTCAATATGCTACAACCCTATTGTAAAACAATTACTATCAACAAGAGACAAATAACCTGTTTATATCCTCCGATAGAGGCAAACCGAAGAAAATCGGCGATGCTGAGATGATGTATCGGATTTTTTTGTAATTTTGTGGCTCTATTTCGGCGACAGCTCAACGGAGAAGACTTCAAGAAATGTCGCATGGAATGACGAAACAGACCTTGCGCCCAACACGTTCACTAAATTGTCAAACCGTGTTGTCAGCGCATATAACATTTAATAAATGAAATTTCACTATGTCTCCATTTTGGGTTAAAACCATTTCGCTTATACTGTCACTCGGACTGCTTGTGTTTGTTCACGAGTTAGGACACTTTTCTTTCGCACGTTTGTTCCATGTTTGGGTTGAGCGGTTTTATCTATTCTTCCACCCACAATTTCAAATTATGCGTTGGAACCCGGCGCAACACAAACTGGAATTCTTTGTGCGCAACGATGATTCGACAACCGAGGAGTCTGCACCAACAGCCGAGCCTACCGATGATGAAGTGAAAGAAAAACAAAGTTGGCGAGCAACGACCTACGGCATCGGCTGGTTGCCATTGGGCGGATATTGCCAAATGAGCGGTATGATTGACGAGTCCATGGATTTGGAAACAATGAAACAGCCTGCCAAACCGTGGGAATTTCGCTGCAAACCGGCATGGCAACGACTTCTTATCATGGTCGGCGGTGTGTTGTTCAATTTTTTGACTGCACTTGTCATCTATGCAGGCATTGTCTACACCCAAGGCGAGTCATTTGTTGCCTATAGTGATGCGGTTGAAGGCATGAAATTCAGTCCGAGTGCCATCAATGCAGGGTTTCGCGATGGAGATATTTTACTGACCGCCGACGACCGACCGCTCACCTATTTGACAGGCGAGAGCCTCAGTGACATCATCATGGCTCATCGTGTCACGGTGTTACGCAATCATGCCGACACCGTCACGATCACGTTGCCCGACGACTTCTTGTTCCGCGTCAATAACGATGTGGAAAACGGTGACAGTTTCATGTCTTACCGCTTACCGGTGTACATCGGTCAACTCTCACCCGGCATGGGTGCCGAGAAAGCCGGGTTACAAGCCGGTGATCGCGTGACCGCTGTTGCGGGCGTTGCGACCCCCTCCTTCGATGAACTTACAGCCGCTCTTGATGAGGTAAAAGGTCAGGACGTCATTATCGAATTTGAACGTAACGGTGTCGTTGACAGCGTTACTGCCGCTATTGATGAGGACGGCAAGTTGGGCATCACCCTATTGTCGCCCGAGAAAGTCTATAAAGTGACCAAGCGCGAGTATTCATTTTTGGAAGCGATACCACGCGGTATAGTATTGGGTTGGACTACCCTGACCAACTATGTCAAACAATTAAAATACATTTTCACGCCTCAAGGAGCCAAGAGTGTCGGCGGTTTCGGCACGATAGGCAGTATATTCCCCGACACGTTCGACTGGGTGGAGTTTTGGAATATAACAGCGTTGTTGTCACTCATTCTCGCCGTGATGAACATCTTACCGATTCCGGCTCTTGACGGCGGTCATGTATTGTTCTTATTGATAGAGTTGATTTCATTCGGTAAAATCAAGCCGAGTGACAAGTTCCTCGAATATGCTCAATGGGTGGGAATGTTCTTGTTGCTCGCCTTGTTGGTGTGGGCAAACGGGAATGACATCTACAGGTTCTTAATCAAATAAGATGGCATATAAAATCATCAAGTTAGCCAAGGGGAGAGAAGAGTCGTTGTTGCGTTATCACCCATGGGTCTTCTCGGGTGCAATTCAGCACATGGACAAGGACATTGAACCGGGTGATGCGGTAACTGTCACTCGCCATGACGGTGTTGTGCTTGCAACCGGGCACTATCAAGGAGGCAGCATCGCAGTGAAGGTACTGGATTTTGCCGACACCACAATAGACTTGGAGTTTTATCGCAAGAGACTCATCAGTGCGCTCAACTTGCGCACCGCGTTGAAACTCATGCGTGAAGACAATAACGCGTTCCGCCTCATTCACGGTGAGGGCGACTTCATACCCGGTCTCGTGATTGATGTGTACGGTGACACCGCTGTTATGCAGGCTCACTCAACCGGCATTCACAAGGCGCGCCATTTGATTGCCGAGGCACTACTTTCCATTAATTCTCCTGTCAGCAATATCTATTACAAGAGTGAAACAACTTTAATTGACACAGACGAGGAGACAAGCGGATATTTGGCAGGTAAATTCACCACCGACACTGCCATTGAAAACGGACTTAAGTTTCACGTGGATTGGCTACGGGGACAGAAGACAGGATTTTTTGTTGACCAACGCGAAAACCGACGATTATTGGAACAATATTCGGCAGGTCGGCGAGTATTGAATATGTTTTGTTACACCGGCGGTTTCTCGTTCTATGCCCTGCGGGGCGGTGCTCAACTTGTTCACTCGGTCGACAGTTCGGCCAAAGCCGTGAGTCTGACAACAGCCAATATCGCACTCAATTTTCCCGACACCCAACGACACGAAGCGTTTACCGAAGACGCTTTTCGCTTCATCGAAAATATGGAGTACGGCGCATACGACCTCGTCATATTGGATCCGCCGGCATTCGCCAAACGCAAGAGTGCTTTGCACAATGCATTGGTGGGCTATCGCAAACTGAATACCGCAGCACTCAAGAAGATGCCGTCAGGTAGTGTGCTTTTCACATTCTCGTGTTCACAAAATGTCAGTCGAGAACAATTCCGACTCGCTGTGTTCAGCGCAGCCGCCGCTGCCGGGCGACGTGTACGTATACTGCACCAATTGAGTCAACCTGCCGACCACCCCATCAGCATATATCACCCCGAGGGTGAGTATCTCAAGGGTTTGGTCTTGTGGGTTGAATAACAATGCCACAAACATTTTTACAATATGAAAACAACAATCATTGCTGCCATCATGGCACTTTCATCAACACTTTCTATGGCACAATACCGTGAAGGATTTGACTACCGCGTCGACCGCTTTGCCGACATTGAAGTCATGCGTTATCAGGTGCCCGGATTTGAGCAACTGTCACTCCAACAGAAAACTTACATCTACTATCTCACCGAAGCGGCATTGTATGGTCGCGACATCTTGTTTGACCAGAATTGCAAGTACAACTTGCTCGTCAGACAAACATTAGAGTTGATTTATACCAATTACAAGGGTAACCGTGAGGATCCGGAGTTTAAAGCATTGGAGTTATACCTCAAGCAGGTGTGGTTCGGCAACGGTATACACCACCACTACTCTACCGACAAGTTTGTCCCTCAATTCTCAAAGAAGTTTTTTAACAAACAGTTAGATAAACTTGACGATGAGCAACTGCCGGCAGGATACAAAATGAAGAAGAAGGCACTCAAGCAAGTGCTTGAGCCTGTGATTTTCGATCCTGCCTATCTTGCCAAGCGCGTTAATCAAGCCGATGGCGAGGATCTTGTAGTCACCTCAGCATGCAATATGTATGAGGGTGTTACGCAAGCCGAAGTCGAAGCCTATTACAGTAGATTGAAGAAACCGAGCGATACCACACCGGTGATGTGGGGACTGAACACTCGTGTAACCAAGCATGACGGTCGCGTGGTTGAGGAACCTTATATGGTCGACGGACGTTATAGTGCAGCGATTTCCAAGATAGTACAATATTTGACCAAAGCACGTGCGTTTGCCGAAAACGACGGACAGCGAGCCTACATCGACAAGTTGATTGAGTTCTATCGCACCGGCGAATTGAAGGCATTTGATGAATATTCAATCTTGTGGGTCGAGGAGACTGCCGGTGACGTTGATTTTATCAACGGCTTCATTGAGGTTTATGGTGATCCGTTAGGCATGACCGGTTCATGGGAGGGCATGGTAAACTTTCGCAATAGCGAGGCTTCACGCCGTTCAGCCCTTATCACTGCAAATGCACAATACTTCGAGAGTAACTCGCCGGTCGATGACCGCTTCAAAAAAGAGGAAGTGCGTGGTGTGAGTGCCAAGGTCATCACTGCTGCAATATTGGCGGGTGACAGTTATCCGTCAACCCCGATAGGCATCAACCTGCCTAACAGCAACTGGATACGCGCCCAACACGGTTCAAAGTCGGTGTCTTTAGAGAACATCACCGATGCTTACGACGGCGCTGCAGCCGGTAACGGTTTTAACGAAGAGTTCGCCTATAGCGACACTGAGGTGCAGATGATGCGCCGTCACTTGACCATAGCCGACAAACTGCACACCGATTTGCATGAATGCTTGGGACATGCAAGCGGCAAGTTGTTGCCCGGCGTTGACAAGAATGCACTCAAGGCTTACGGCAGCACGCTCGAAGAGGGTCGTGCCGACTTGTTTGCACTGTACTATCTTGCCGACCCAAAACTCGTCGAATTGGGCATTTTCACCGATCCGGATACCTATAAGGCTGAGTATTACAAGTATATCATGAACGGGTTGATGACTCAGTTAACTCGCATTGAACCGGGTAAAGATATTGAAGAGAGTCACATGCGCAATCGCAAGTTTATCAGCGAGTGGGTGCTTGAGCACGGAAAAGCCGATAACGTGATTGAACTTGTAAAACGAGACGGTAAGACATTTGTCAAGATTAATGACTATGTAAAACTTCGTAATTTGTTCGGTCGATTGCTTGCCGAGGTGCAACGCATCAAGAGTACCGGTGACTACGAGACCGGCAGACAACTGGTGGAGGCTTACGGTGTGAAAGTAGATCCCGTCTTACATGCCGAGGTGCTTGAACGCTATGCCAAATTGAATATCGCGCCTTATAAGGGTTTTGTAAACCCCGTATACACTTTGGTGCGCGACGATAATGACATCATCGTTGACGTGAAGATTGCCTACAACGAGGATTACATCAGCCAAATGTTGCGCTACAGTCGCGACTATTCACCGCTCACACATCAATGAATTTACAAGAACAATTACGCACTATCCGCCACGACCTTTATGCTCATCGCAATGGGGTCGTGGCGGACGCTTTGAGAAAAGCCGGCGATCCACATCGTGTGATCAGCGGCTGTCAACTGGCCGACATCAAACAAGTGACTCAATCGGTCGTCCCCGACTGCACCCTCGCTTTAACCTTGTGGAACGATATTCACCACCGCGAGAGCCGCTTGGCGGCAATAATGCTAATGCCACAATCCGAATTCACCATCGATATGGCTCGTGAATGGATGGAGTCGCTCGTCAGTCACGAGGAAGCCGATGTGCTTGCATGGCGGTTGTTACAACACATGGAATACGCGCCTTCACTGCTCAACATTGATGCGGAACGACCCAATGTACAATATTGCCTCAATAGGCTTGCAGGCTGGCTGAATAGTGATTAAAAGGTGAAATGCAGTGCCACGCGCACGCCTCGAGTATCAGTACCGGGCACGTGGCGGTGAGTCATGCGCCACACGTAGTCGATACGCAAAATTGTCAATATATTATCCAAACCCACGCTCATTTCCACATAGGGCGGCTCACCACGCATGGTAGAACATATTGCACCCTCGGGGAACATGAACAAATCGTCATGTAACGTCGGATCGTTCTTGCGTGTCAAGTGTCCCCACCACAATCGACACGATACGACTTCGCGTAATTTCAAGCGTTTTACAAGAGGAACCCGATTTAGCAACCAACCGTTTAACCAATAGGTCACATCGGCACTGAGGTAACGATCACCTACAAATTCCATCGCACTCATCAAAGCGAATGTCTCGGGTTGAATTGTGTAGGACAAGTTTGCGGCCGGCATGAATAAATCAGGATACGCAACTTTGCTCCACACTCCACCGGCTTTCAACAACACGTCGGTATAACCGAAAGCCGAGAACCAGAACCTGTGTCTGACACCGATTTCTGTCTTATTGACCGCATGCAAGTTGCCAAAAACACCACCGGGCATCCACGTGTGAGTAAGCGAAAACACCGGTGAATCCAAATTAATGGGAATACGCTCGCTGCGAGTTTGGAAAAACGTCTCACCCGGAGCGTATCGCAGTGATAATTGCACACCCGTCTCACTGTAACGCTTTCTCATGCTCCCGTCGCTATAGACATATTGTAATAGGCGCGAGCCCTCATGTACATTATGTTGAATATTGAATGTAAAGGCAAGATTGTGACGATTTTCCCACTTGAATTGAAGATGAGTTTGACGCAAATATGCCAACTTGTTGTCTTTTTGCCGTTTAAGGGCTAAAAAGACATTATCGGCATTGGTGTATATGTAATTTTGTCCGAGACGTTCAACATCGTAACTGTGGCGCAACTGTAATGATCTGACGGGAAATTCGGTTTCGTAGGTTATCTTGTCAATAAAGGAATATTCGAGTTGTCCCATGTACTTGAATCGCGAGTCTCGAGTGCCATAAGCGAGATAAGCACGAGCGAACCAGTGTTTACTCAAGTTAGCATTAGTGGCGATGCCGGCACGCAGTCTCACACCTTCGAGACTATTGCCGCTAATCATCGTGTTCAACGGACCTATGTCAATCTTGCTGTCAACACGACGAGTCCCCACATAACCCTTGACAAGAGCCAACACGCAACGCTCGGTCCAATAGAACAACGGTTTGCTGCGAAGTCGCGATACCATGTCTTTAACTCTCACTGTCACCTCATCATCATGGTGCGGTCTGACCGAACTCCAATAATACTCGTCACGTTCGTTAGCACCGTCATTGACAATCAGTTCGTCAGCACTGTCAAATACCGATGGGTCAACTTCAACTAACCCGCATTTGGTTAAGCGTCGGGCAAAGAGTCCCGGTGTACCCGGCAGTACTCGAAACTCTGCTTCCAACACATCGTCCGTTTTAAATCTACACCCCGATGCATCGCGTTCGTATACTTGTTCCATGTGTACACGTTCAACGTAATTTAAGTTGATATGACGAGGAACATCTAAAGTAACCCTCTTGACGAAAAGGGTTGAATCAAGCACCGACACATATACCCTACCGACAAACCCGAACGACTCGGTGTTAAATGGCACGAAACTCAAGTCTATACAGGGTTCTCCGTCAATCTTTATCGTATCCCCCAAATAGTACTTGTAAAAACTTATACCTATTGCAGACAAGGGTGAAACGAACCTATTGCTCAACAACGTCACGTCATTGCCGTTAAAAATATCAATTTCACGCAACATGTCATCAAGAAAGCGTTTAATGCTCGCTTGGTCAAACGAATCGTCCAAACCGGCTTGAGCAGTAGCATCTATAACTCGCCTATGGGCTTGAGGCGAGCGACGATAGTGGTCATCGGCATACATCTCACGTGCCATGAGGGGGAGCACTCGCTTGCCGGTGACTTGAGAAATCATCGCATAGTCATTCAAAAACGGAAATTTTTTCAATAACAAGTTATTGGTGCCGGCGGAATCGACATCATTAAAACCGAGCATCATCTGCTCGTAAACGCTACGTGCGCACATGTCATGATTTCGCAATGGGTCATTATCGTGCTTTGTCGCTATCAACCGACGAGCCAACTCAACAGCGGGGTTATCTTTTTTGCTATATTTCTCCTTGCCTCTTTTAACGACGAGTTCGTCAAGCATCGTTGCAACCGGCTGCATATTAACGAGCACTATTGTTTGCCCTTCGCTCACCGGTACCATGCAAGTCGCATACCCCATCGCTGTTACTCTCAAAACAGCCTTTGGCTGTGACGCATGCAAATTAAAACCGCCGTGGTCACCTGCAATAACTCCTATTGTAGTTCCATCTATTGCGACCGAGGCAAAGGGCACCGGTTCAAGCGACACACTGTCGCGAACCAATCCCGTAACGTCAAGACCGAAGGAAAACATCGATGATGTCAGTATCATAACCGTCATCATCGCCCATTTTCTTAATATGCCCGATACAAATAGTCTTGAAAACATGGCGCAAAATTACTAAAACTAACACTTGAATGCAAATTAATGAGACAAACGGGCAAACGGGCAATTTAAGGGAGAGTGGTGACATAATGGATAATCAAGTTTGGTTTTACTTCCAATTTTGCTGTTTTTATTTGATGAAACTGAAAAAAGATGAAAATACTTGGCATTAGAGTGTGAGAGTAAAATCTTTTTTGTAACTTTGCACTCTGCATTGCGTTCTTGTGTCAAGGCAAGCGCGCAATTCTACCGAAATTCTAACTTGTAACGAACGTATAACCTATGAAGTTACTACAAGCAAAGCTGGCGCAATATCAAGAACCGCAAAAGGCGAAAGCCGCCGGTATATATCCCTACTTCCGCGCCATCTCAAGCGAGCAAGACACCGAGGTAATCATTAATGGTAAGAAGGTGCTCATGTTCGGTTCAAATTGCTACACCGGTTTGGTGAATCACCCCAAGATCAAGCAAGCCGCCATTGAGGCTATTAAGAAATATGGCACCGGGTGCGCAGGGTCGCCCTTTTTGAATGGTACCCTCGACATTCACAAGAAACTTGAGCGCCGTCTCGCCGACTACGTCGGTAAGGAAGATGCAATGGTCTATTCGACGGGCTTCGGCGTTAACCTCGGTGTCGTTTCGGCACTAACCGGGCGCAGCGATTATATTTTGCTTGATGAACAAGACCACGCCTCAATTATTGAGGGACGCCGATTGTCCTTCAGCACACCTCTTAAATATAAGCACAACGACATGGCTTCGCTTGAAGCGCAACTGCAACGCTGCGAGCCCGACCGTGTAAAACTCATCGTTACCGATGGCGTGTTCTCAATGGAAGGTGACGTGTGTAAATTACCCGACATTGTCGATCTTGCTCACAAGTATAATGCTGCAATCATGGTTGATGAAGCCCATAGCATCGGAGTGTTCGGTGAGGGCGGTCGCGGTGTATGCCACCACTTCGGTCTTGCCGACGAGGTTGATTTGATAATGGGAACGTTCAGCAAGTCATTCGCTTCGTTGGGTGGTTTTATAGCGACCGACGAGGTCATCACCAACTTCTTGCGTCACCATTCACGCTCATATATCTTCACTGCAAGCATTACGCCGGCATCAACAGCAGCCGTTAATGCGGCTTTGGACATCATGTTGACCGAACCCGAACGCCGGCAACACTTGTGGGACATCACCAACTATGCCTTAAACGGCTTTAGAGAAATGGGTTGTGAGATAGGAGGTACCGAGACTCCCATCATACCTCTTTACATTCGTGATAATAACAAGACATTTGCTATAACACGCGACTTGCTCAACGAGGGCATCTTTGTCAATCCCGTGGTATCGCCCGCTGTTGCACCAACCGACACACTGATACGCTTCAGCCTGATGGCCACTCACACTCGCGAACAAGTTACTGTCGCTTTAGAGAAGATTGGCAAAGTTTTCCGCTCCTACGGTTTAATTCCCTGATTGAATTATCTGAGCATAGAATAGCACGACTCATTATCGAGTCGTGCTTTTTTGTCTGCTAATAGTGAAAAACAAGGGCGGTGACCGTTGAGTCACCGCCCCGAAGAGGCTTACCGTTCATTCACTTTGCTCGTGAATGAACGGTAAGGGAAATTTACTTGATGACCTTGACTGCGCTGCGCGAACCGTCAACGTAAGTGGTCACCACAATGTTGATACCCTCGAATGGTTCAGCACTGATTTGACCGGCTGCGTTGATGTATTGCACACCGACAACGTCCTTATCGGCAACAAGTTCGTTGATGGCTGTCGGAGTGACATCCGGGTCAATAACTTGAGCAATGATGTTAGACAAGGCATTTCTATCACTTGCCTTGACACGGCGCGGAGCACCGGCACTCTCGGTTTCCCAAGGCTCAACGAGTTCAATAGCAATCACGAGGTCGCGATATTCAGCACCCTCGGTGAATACATCGGAACCGACGAAATCGGTATCCAATGCGATGCGTTGACCCACAGAGCCGTTGTAACCACTGAATGCGGTCAGGTAAGGCACACCGTCAATAACGTTGTAGTAAGCAGTCTTGATTGTGACAACTTGACTTGCAACAGGCATTTCATCAATGTGGTAAGCCAAATCAATCTCAGCGATGTCGGGTACATTCTCACCCTCAGCGATGACATAGTTGGCAACAGCGATTGCAGGAGCAGTACCCTGACCGCTCAACACACCGTTAACACTCTTCTCGGCGAAGATGGTACCGGCAATAATTCCGGTAGCATCTTCAAGGTCAAGACGCACCCAGTTGCCATGACCATCGGTCACGTAAGCGTGGTTATCAATAACCTTCGATGTGTAGAGAGCGTCCTCGATGGTACCTACAGCACCCTCCAACGCCTCGGCAAGAGTGATGTAATCGAAGCCCTCAACATTGAGAGACTTGCCCTCGTTGTTCGAGGTGATAGTGAATGTGTAAGTACCGGCAGTAGCGATTGTGAAGTTCACTCCGGCACCCTCGAGCAACTCGGCATCACGCCAACCTGCATGGAACAGGTAGAGGTCGCCACTCTCGGAATCACCTTCGCCACCGAACCACACGCCATCTTGGTTAACGACCTTGAATTCGCCGTTAGCCTCAATTGCCTGCGATACCTTGAATGTGCCGTCATCAGCCTTGACAAACGCAACACCTGCACCCCAATCATCAAACGACCCCTTAAGAGTATAACCCTCGGGAGCATACTCACCGGTTACAACCAACTTCAAAGTCTCGGCATCGAAACTGAAATTGTAGGTACCGGTGTGGATGATTTGCAAGTTTTGATAACTGGCAAGATCATCATCAGCATGGAGTTGGATTTCGTTACCCAACCACTCATCGGTCAACCAGAAGTTGCCGTCGCTTTCGGCTCCAAGCCAAGTCCAAACGTCGTCTGCACCTTCTTGAGATGCAACCTTAACAACCTTGAACTCGGTATTTGCAACGAGTGACAAATCAGCAGCCTCTAACTTGCCTTCATTCTCAACAAGGTCATAAGCATGTCCGAGATACGTATAGTTCTTTAACTCATCCATCGCCACGCGCAGTGTGGTGCGTGTCTTTGGATATGTAAGCAGTCCCTCTATTCTTAAATTTGTTGTTTTCTCCAAATCCTCATGATCCCACCATGCATGTCTGGAATGGTAGTGATAGTAATAGAAGGAAGGTGTCGTCCTGTATAGGAATCCTTTGGCGGCAACCTGCAGAGTGTCTTTAAGAAACTTGAAATTCACATCCGCGTCGGCATCTATGTATATATCGCCGGAATCATCTCCAACCATACCAATCTCACCAGTGACATTATAATGTAGGAACGATCCTTCCCGTTTGCTTATCTGACCACCGATGTTCAAGGCGTGCTCATTAGTCGGTCACAGGTTGCCCACACTGTCAATTAAATTGAAGTGGCGGATGTCGTAGCTTGCAAAAGCCTTGATTCCGGCTTTTGCCCATTTGTTAAACCCTTCGAGCAGAGCTATACCTACAGTGTTCTTGAACTGCCAGTGCTTTGTCTTGTCATAAATAGAGTCACCTCCGAGTGTCGCTCCTGCAGAATAGTCATTGAGGTAATAGTTTGTTGGTACTTGATATGCTTGGTAGATACGGCGGTAATTGTCAAATGTGGCTGTATGTATGAAGCTTGTCACAGGAACATATTCGTCTTTATACCATGTGGTGTCGACAGGAGCGTTCTTCTCTGCGGCGATAAGGCTGTCAGCCATCTCCTTACTTGTT
>CALDIF010000030.1 GCA_937901905.1 uncultured Porphyromonadaceae bacterium
CCGTTGTAACGGCTCGCCATCTTGGTACCCCCGAGCAGAATCGAACTGCTATCTAAAGTTTAGGAAACTTTTATTCTATCCGTTGAACTACGGGGGCTTTAAAAAGAGCCGCCAACCGTCGGCAAGCGGCTCTGTATTAAGTTTGGAAACGGACTTTATTTCCCGGTTGCAACTTGCTTGCGTGATTGACGACGAGTGAGCGCGTAGGCCACAGGCGAAGCCACAAACAACGATGCGCATGTACCGATAATCACACCGAGTATCATCGCGAAGATGAAACTGCGAATGCTCTCACCACCGAGGAAGAAGATAACCAACAACACCAGCAAGGTGGTGATTGATGTCATCATCGTACGGCTCAAGGTCGAGCACAAGGCGTTATTGAACGTGATGTGCAGGTCTTGCTTGGGGAAGAGTCCGCGGAACTCGCGCACGCGGTCAAACACGACAACCGTGTCGTTGACCTGATAACCGATCACCGTCAAGATAGCGGCAATGAAAGTTTGGTCAATCTCCATTGAGAATGGCAACAAGCCGTGGAGTGTATAGAAGCCGATTACAGTGAATGCGGTGAACGACACTGCGGCGAGAGCACCGAGTGAGAACGCGATGTTGCGGAAGCGGATTAAGATGTACAATGCCATTGCCAGCAACGAGAAGAACACAGCCCATATAGCCTCGCGTGCCATGTCGCTCGCGATGCTCGGACCGACGACCTCGCTCGACACAACACCCACTTGCTCATTGCTCACGCTGAAGTCGTTTTGGCTCATGCCGTCCAACTCGCCTTGCAAACCCTCGTACAGCTTAGCCATAATCTCATCGTCGACACCCTCGGTGTCATCGTTGATCTTATAGTTGGTCGAGATGCGCACCTTGCTGTTGTTGTCAATGGAGATGACGCTGAGGTTCGACCCGGCGAACAACGGCCTCAATTGATCCTCGAGAGTCTCGGGAACAACATCGTGAGAAAATTGTACCACGTAGTTGCGACCGCCCGAGAAGTCAATGCCGCGGTTCAAACCGAGAGTTGCGAACAAAGCACCCATTACCACCACGATAGCGGCAACCGCCATCCAAGTGGTGCGAGCCTTACCCATGAAGTCGAACGACACGTTTTGCATGAGGTTGCGTGTCATGGGAGTGGTGAAGTTCATGTTGTCGAATGTACCCTTGTTGAGGAAGTATTCCATCACCAAACGGGTTGCGAACACTGCCGTGAAGAACGAGCAGCAGATACCCACCACGAGGGTGACGGCGAAGCCGCGAATGGGACCGGAACCGAGGATGATTAGAATGATACCGGTGATGATAGAGGTGAGGTTAGAGTCGAAGATTGCCGAGAAGGCATTGCTGTAACCGTCCTCGACAGCACTCTTGAGGTTCTTGCCGTTGCGCAACTCTTCCTTACAACGCTCGAAAATAAGCACGTTGGCATCTACTGCCATACCGAGGGCGAGTACGATACCGGCGATACCCGGCAAGGTGAGCACGCTCTGGAACGAGGCGAGGATACCCATTGTGAAGAACAGGTTGAGCAGCAAGCCGAGGTTGGCGATGAAGCCTGCCTGCCAGCCGTAAGCGCAGAACATGAAGATGACCAGCAACACGAGAGCAACGATGAACGAGATGACACCCTTGCGGATAGACTCTTGTCCGAGACTCGGACCGATCACGCTCTCGCTTGCCACGGTGACGCGCGCCACCATCTTACCGCTTTGCAGCACGTTGGCAAGGTCGTTTGCCTCCTCAATGGAGAATTTACCGCTGATTTGTGAACGTCCGCCGTCAATTTGCTGGTTGACGTTGGGGAAGGAGTAAACTTGATCGTCGAGGACGATAGCGACTGCGTTGCCACGCTCTTGACCGGTGATGACCGACCACTGGCGAGCACCGTCGTCGTTCATGCGCATCGACACGACTTGACCTTGCAAGTTGTCGTACTCGCTGCGAGCCTCAACAACGACATCACCGTTAAGCACCGGCTTGTTGTCGACGGTCTTGAGAGCAACCAGTTCGAAGTTTTTACCGCGGTCGTCACGCGATTTCACCGACCAAGCGAGTTTCAAGTCGTTAGGCAGGATAGTGTGTGCGAGCGGACTGTTGACGATGCGGTTGACTGCAGCAGTGTCGGCGACGTTGACTATACCCGCGAGAGCCCAATCCACGGGCACGTCGCGCAAGTTGAGCATCTCGGCGAGCGTCTTGCCGGCGGGTGCTGTGGGAGTCTTCTCGACAACGGCAGTGGTGTCGACAGCCTCAGTGGCAACGGCGGTGGTGTCGGTTGTTGCGACGGGAACCTCGAGGCTCTCACCGGCGCGCTCGCTGAGGGTCAACAAGTACTCTTGAATATCTCTCTGCTTGTAGGTCTTATAGAACTCGAGGTTGGCGGCACCTTGCAACAACTTGCGTACGCGCTCGGGCTCCTTGATGCCCGGCAACTCAAGCAAGATGCGACCGGTGCTTTGCAACTTCTGGATATTGGGAGCGACAACGCCGAAACGGTCAATACGGTTGCGCAACACCTTGTAGGAGTTGTCAACCATCGCCTCCACTTCCTCCTTGAGGATTCCCTCAACTTCCGAGGCTGTAGCATCGGGGTGCTCGCGCACTTTCTCCACCTTGCGGAAAATCTGTGCCAGATTGCCCTCCGGAGCCAGTTTCTTATATTCGGCGCAGAACGATGCCACGAAATTGTCTTGAGCGGCACGGTTTGCGTTCACGTTGTCAATGGCTTGGTTGAACTTGGGGTCTTCATTGTTGTCGGCGAGGGCGCGCAAGATGTCGGGAACCGAAATTTGCAGCGTCACGTTCATACCGCCCTTCAAGTCAAGACCGAGTCCCAACTCTTTCTCGCGTACTTGCTGGAACGTGTATCCGAGATACACTTTCTCGTTGGCAAGTGAGTCCAGATAACTGCTGAGCGCTGTGCGATACGTCTCGTTAGCCGTGTCGGCACTCTTGATACCCGCCTTGGCGAGCGCGGCTTGTTCAGCCTCGTTCTGCTTGTTGTTGCTCACGAAAGTGAACGACAGGTAAAAGGCGCAAATCAAGATCAGCGACCATGTTATCGCTCTAATAAAACCTTTTGTTTGCATTACTGTTGTTAATTATTAATATAATTGTTTGTTACAGCGTTTGTTAATGCCCCGAGCCGGCTGTCAAGTCAACCCGGGCACAATTTTCAACTTGCAAAATTAGTATAAATTCTTCAAGTGATAAAATTTTTTTTGCTTAAGTGTTAAAAATCACATCAACAAGTAAGAACCGATGGCAGCGACACGGTCGCGCAGGCGCACCTTGCCGTTGCCTATACATCGTGTCCTGACACGCTTGATAATCTCACGACATCGGACACGCAGGGCATCGAATTCGTCACCGCGAGGTGCAAGTCGCCACAGGTTGAATGCCGCTGCCATCAGCCGCGCTTCAACGGCAGGGCGGTGTCGCTCGTCGCATTGTGCCTCTATTTGTTCGAGTATGTCGAGTACATCGGCGCGTGAGGCGGTGAACACATTCAGTATGCTTCCCGGGCGGTGTTGGCGGTAATAATAGACTGTGTCGCCTATTATCGTGACTTGTCGCGCATTACCGTAGAGCGATGGTGCCACGGCAAGGTCTTCATATAATCGTCCTGCCGGAAAGCGCACCGTGTCGAACAGCGAGCGTCGTATCAATCGGGCGCACACCGAGCCGTTAACGTGTCCGTCTTGGTACAAAATCGAGTCGAGAGCGTCGCTTCCGCTCATGGTCAGTGTTGCGGACGAAACTGTGTTTTCGATGGGTTCGGTGCCGTCGTCGAACAGTTGCCACTGTCCCACCACCACATCAACGTCGTTGCTCACGTTCGCCCACAAGCGTTCAATGGCGTGCAGTGGAAGAAAATCGTCCCCATCTACTGCCATGATCCATTCACCGTGAGCGTGTTCGAGTCCGATGTTGCGCGCCTCAGCCAAACCTCCGTTGTCGCGTGGAATTACACTGAAACGGTTGTCACGTGATGCCCACAGTCGCGCGACTGAAGCACTGTTGTCGGTGCTGCCGTCGTCAACGAGCAGTACCTCAATGTCCTCAAACGACTGTGCCGCGATGCTCTCGCAGCACCGCGGCAAGTAATTTTCAATATTATAGATCGGTACGATAACCGAGACTAACGCACAGTCCATTCAAATCCGTTTTTGGTGTCTTTCACATCAAATCCGGCTTGGGCGAGGGCATCGCGAATGCGGTCGCTCGTTGTCCAATCTCGTGCCGCTTTAGCCTCGGCTCGCATGGTGAGCAGCAAGTCGACGGCCTTGCGATAAGGTTCGAGATTGACAGCACTGTCGCCGGCAGCACTGTCGCGCAGTCCCAAGAGTCCGAATGCAACCGTGGTGAATGTCGACTTGAGTGAATCTATAGCCCCGGTGTTGAGCGTTATAGTGCCGTCGTTCGCTTGATTGATGACGCGGCAAGCGTCAAACAGGTGGGCGATAGCCACCGGAGTGTTCAAGTCGTCGCACAGGGCATCAAGACACAACGCGGTGTAGTCGGCCACATCGACGGTCGACGTGTCGTCGGGTTGCAACTCCTGCAGTCGTCGCCATCCGTCCGTCAAGCGTTCAAGAGCCTTCTCGGCGGCTTGTAAAGCATCGTCGGAAAAGTCGACGGTGCCGCGATAGTGCGCTTGAAGAATGAAGAAGCGAATTACCATGGGGGCGTAGGCGCGGCTGAGCAGGGCGTGATCGCCGGTGAAGAACTGCTCTAAGGTGATGAAATTGCCGAGACTCTTACCCATCTTTTGACCGGCAATAGTGATCATGTTGTTGTGCATCCAGTAGCGTGCCGGTGCTTTGCCGCAACTTGCTATAGCCTGAGCGATTTCGCACTCGTGGTGCGGAAACACAAGGTCCATGCCGCCACCGTGAATGTCGAATTGCTCACCGAGGTACTTGCGTCCCATGGCGGTGCACTCGCAGTGCCACCCGGGGAAGCCGTCGCCCCACGGCGATGGCCAACGCATGATGTGTTCGGGACGGGCAAGTTTCCACAAGGCGAAGTCCGCCTGATTGCGTTTCTCACCCACGCCGTCGAGGTTGTCACGACTGGCATCGCGAGTGTTCTCGAGCGAACGACCCGACAAGCGCCCGTAACCGTGGTCGCGGTCGTACTTTTCCACGTCAAAGTAGACGCTGCCATCGACCTCGTAGGCATAGCCGTTGTCAAGAATTTGTTTCACCAGTTGTTCCTGCTCGATAATGTGTCCGCTTGCATGTGGCTCGATGCTCGGCGGCAGCACGCCGAGGGCGTCCATAGCCTTGTGATAGCGATTGGTATAGTACTGCGCCACTTCCATGGGCTCGAGTTGCTCGAGCCTCGCTTTCTTGGCTATCTTGTCCTCACCGTCGTCGGCATCGTGTTCCAAATGACCCACATCGGTGATGTTGCGAACATATCGCACCTTGTAGCCGAGGTGTTGCAGCAGGCGGAACAAGATGTCGAACGTGATTGCCGGTCGGGCATGACCCAAATGAGGGTCGCCGTACACTGTGGGACCGCAAACATACATTCCCACGCGCCCCGGTGTTATCGGCTTGAACACCTCCTTGTTGCGCGTCAGGGTATTATAGATTTGTAACATCATGCTTGACCTTTAGGGGTGGGGAAGGGCAGGTAACCGTCGTCAACGGTTTGTTGCGGTTGGCGCGGGTGTATCTCGCCGTAGGTCTGCTCGTACTTGAGAATATTCTGCTGCAAGGCGATTGCAAACTGCTTGGCATTCTCGGGAGTCATGATAACACGACTTTGCACGCGAGCCTTGGGTGTATTGGGTGCCATCAAGATTGAGTCGATGAAGAAATCATTGGGACCGTGGGCGATAACGGCGAGGTTGGCATAACGACCCTGCATCTCTTCGGCAGGAACTTCGATTTGTATCTGCTGTTTTTCTTTTGCCATAATGTCAATATTATTAGTTGATAAAATGTTCGAGTTAGGGTGCAAAGGTACGATAACTAATCGTGACGTGCAAATTTGACGCGTGCTGTAACGTCAATGTTTGTCAAAACAGTAGTCGCGCTTGTCGGGTCGTATTACATCACTGTCAATGACAACCTTCAGGGTGCGGCATGACGTGCGATTCCAAATATCGCCTATATAGAAACTCGCGTAGCAGTTGCGCCACTGCATGGCACTCGCGTCGCGCATGTCGTGCACGAGGCGACACACCACGGTGTCGTTATCGAGCGTGGTTTGCAGCGCGTTAAGAGCAAGGGTGCGCGTCTTGCCGGTATATTCCACTTCACAGTGCAAGTTGATGTAATTCCCTGTGCGCCAAATGCTTCGAAGCCTTATCGGGTCATGTGCCAACTCCCCGGCATCGAGCGATGTCTCTCGCAGGGTGTCGCTGATGATAGTCGTGGCAACGCATTGTCTCAAGTTCACCTCGCCACCGCCCTCGGGCATCGGGTCGGCTATGGTGTAGCGAAGCAGTACGCGCTCTCCTGTCTTGTATTCACCAATCATGCCGGTGTACACCAACCTTATGGGCAACTCATCACCCGAACCGTAGTAATCGAAGTAATGAGTGTCGGTATCATGTTTGCCCATATAGGTGACAATGTCCAAGCGATAGTTGGTGTAAATATCGTCTATGTTCTCGTGCCCGCATGCGATGAACGTGATAGCGAGCACTACAAGTGTGGAAAACCGGTTCATGTCACTATCAATCCGTCGCTCATGTGCAACACGTGGTCGGCTCGTGCCGCAAGTTGTTCGTCATGGGTGACGACAACAAAGGTTTGTCCGCGGTCACGAGCGAGGTCAAAGAAGAGGTTGTGCAATTCGTTCTTGTTGTGGGTGTCAAGGCTGCCGCTGGGTTCGTCGGCAAAGATCACATCGGGGTTGTTGACCAAAGCGCGTGCCACAGCCACACGTTGTCGCTCGCCCCCACTCAGGGCGGCAGGGTGATGGTCAAGCCGATCGCCCAGTCCGACGGTGCGAAGCAATTCGGTGGCCCTGCCGGTGGCATCGGCGGTCGATGCACCACCTATTAATGCCGGTAAAGCGACATTCTCGACCGCAGTGAACTCGGGTAACAGACAGTGCAGTTGAAACACAAATCCGATGTGGCGATTGCGAAAGCGCGATAACTCCGTGTCATTCATCGAATACACCGATGTGCCGTCAATGATAACATCTCCGGCATCGGGACGATCGAGGGTGCCCAACACATTGAGTAACGTGGTCTTGCCGGCTCCACTGGCACCGACAATGGCGGTTACGGCGTGTGGCATAATTGTCAATGAAATACCCCGTAACACTTCCAACGAACCGTAACGTCGATGCAAATCTATCGCTTTAATCATAAGTCCGATGCGATACTTATTAATTAATTTAAGTTTCGCAAGTTGTCAACTCGCTCATTGTTTATAGTGCAAAGTTAGCAAATTGGCTCGAAATGTCAAAAATATTTGGTCTGTTTGATAGATGTTGATAGAAGTGTGTATATTTGCCGTGCAAGACGCGTAGCGTATTGCAAATCTTTTACCATGACATTTGGGTTTAGTTTATCAGGACTTCTTTTTTTTGTGTCGGTAAAGGCTCAAGAGGGTGTGCCGAAATTTCGGCACACCCTCTTGAATGTAGTTGCATCGCCCCATCGACTCACCCCTCAATTATATCTGCTTCGCCCTCGCGAGTGATACCGTGAAGTGGCGTCACAAGACTCATAACGGCAACATCGTTTCGACCGCTCTTGTGCGCCATTATAAATCGAGCGAAAAGCGCGGATTAATTGCTTTTAAAGTGAAACCGGTGACCGAGATGATTGCCGCGTAGGTGAGAATGTCACCCACGGTGTAGGCATGAGTTGATGACACATCGTTCACCAGCCAAACCCAGCACCCCACCAGTATCAACACGGCAAGCACGTGCATGGCAATGCCTAACCACAGCATGGGGCGATGTGCGGGTAACCTGTTGATGACGCGTGGTGTGAACCACGGGTTGTCATCAGGCTCAATGGCTTTCTCTTGTAACATGCGACGCAACTCGTCATCGCTGATGTCAGGTTGAATGTTGTTCTTATTCATCGTGTTGATGCCATTTTTTGTTTTGCCCTATGCAGGTGACTCTTGACTGTACCCTCGGGCATGTTTAGAATGTCGGCGATTTTTCGCACCGGTAAATCTTGAATGTAAAATAAAGTGACGGCAGCGCGCTCGTGTTCGTTAAGTGTTTCCAACAGTTGCTCGACAGTGAGCGTGACATCGGGCGAGGTAGCGGAGTTGTCGGCGCGTTGCTCGGCAGCGATGGCGGTGCTGTCGTCAAGCGGAACTTCACGCGTGCGACGACACTCGCTGTAAAACTCATTGTATGCGATGCGCATCAGCCATGTTTTAAATCGTGCAATTCCCTTGAATGCCCTCAAATTGAGGTAAGCCTTGATGAACGTTTCTTGTGCGAGGTCATCGGCGAGCAACTTGTCGCCGAGGGTGAGATGCAACAAGAAGCGCATCACCATCGGCCGGTAGGTCTCGACCAATTGCCCGAAGGCATCGCGATTATCAAATGCGACACATCGGGCAATCAGTGCCAACTCCTCAAGTCGGTTCATAGTTGTGGAATTCGGTTGATTGTATTACTGTTGTTGATTGCTATTACGATTCCACAACTGTATGTCACGTTGTTGTTGATAGACAAGAAATGCCTTCCCTAGCCCCAACAGCAGGACGATGCTGCTGAGCGCGACCATGGCACTGCTGTCGACAACGAAGAAGAACAGCATCGCTCCCAAGCCGATTGCAATGAGTTTTATCGCTCCGTCATACCGCGGCCATTGTGATATGGGCAGTGGAGGAGGTGTCCCGATGGGGGGGGCGGTCATGTTGGGCATGAGCACCGGTGGTTGTTGAGGCGACTGGACACCGGGTGGCATGGTGGAGCCGAGCACATCGGCGGGCAGGCGATAGTTGTTTTCGATAGCCTTTTCAATCATGCGATAGTGGGCACGCCTGTTGAAGTAGTACACCAGCATGCCGCCGATAGCGATAAGGAATAGAACTATCCACTTGACTTGGTCGCGGACAGAGTCGGCTTCGTGGCGCATGGTGAGATTGCGTTGATAGTCGGCATCGTAGTAGTCGTTGCGTGTAATCACCGTGTCGTCAAGCAAATTCTTGATGAGGGAGCCCAAACCGCCCGAACCGCCATAAATGCTGACCGTGTCATCGCCATCGATGATGGTTATCTTGTCGTTAGAGATGGCAACGTGGGAACCGTCCTTATCGCTCACTATGGTGTCGGGGGCACTCACCTGTGCCGACGCGAAAGCGATAGCCGCTGCTGCGAAAAGTGAAACAAGTCGAAATCTTAATACTGTCATGGTCGTTATTTTTAGTTTGTTATTAGCGATTTACATGCATTAGACGCGACAACGCCTACAACAGGTTGCATGCGTTGCCGAAAAATTTTTTATAAAACTGCAATAATACCTTGTTTTCGTGATGCAACCGCATCTGAAAACCGACAGTTGAGCACCTCTCTATTCAGTGCCGGTCAATAGCCCCATCATCGTGAATGTGCCGAAGATGAGATAAGCCGACCACTTGTTCAACGTTTTGGTTCGCTCACTATATTTCGTGGCGAGGGCGGGAAAACCGTCTTGGAAATATTTGTCGGTTTGGTAGGAGCACCATAGCGCATACCCTGCGACAGGCAAGGAAAAGACGCTGCAGCACATTACCGATAAGACAAGCAGCAACACGCACGTTTGTCGATAGTTGTCGGGTGCGCTGCTTGTGAACCTGCGATTGTCGGGTTGTTGTGTTTGCGGTTGTGGTTGTTGCCACGGCTGCTGCCACGGTTGTTGTTGCTGTCGTCGACGAGGTTGTGATTGTTGTTGGCGTCGACGAGGCTGTGATTGGGTTGTGGGTTGAGTGGGTTGTGTGGGTTGTTGGGTCGTGGGCTTCGCTTTAGGCTGAGCCTTGGGTTGCGGTTGAAGCTGTGACTGAACCGGTTGCAGCGGCATGAGTAATACTCCGGCGCGCTGTGCCTCGGCTGCGATGAGCGACTCTGCCTGAGCCTCGGTGAAACCGATAGCCTTGCACTCGTCAAACAATAACTGATGTTGTTCGGGCAGGACAACCTTGGTGGCACCTAAGCCGAGTCGCACTATTTTCTCTTTCACCGGTGCAAACCGTTGCAACATCAGTGACGTGTTGTATTGCTTGCGCTTTGTTTCATCGGTGAGAATTGTGCGGCAAAAGCCCAACAAGTCGACCATTGCCACCTTGCGGTCGTTGTTGATGCGTGGTGACCACTCGGCATACAGCCTGCTGTGTGCATCGGTGATGGTTTGAGTGGAGGCGTTGGAACGTACACCCAAAACGTCGTACAAGTCCTTGTGTCCCACGGTGGCAAGGTGGGTAACGATGCGGTTCCATGTCGTGTTGTCGAGTTCTTCCCCTTGCCCTAAACTACTCTCGACAGGTTTTGTCGGTGTTGAGGTAGTCACCCCGAGAATTTGTAAAATATCGGTGTCGCTCAACATGTCGTACTTCTCGTCAAGGTCTTTGAGCACCTCGGGGTCAATGCGTCCGCCCGGCGCGTAGAACGCACCGTCCTTGAGGACTTCGTCGGCTTGGCGTTGTCGCTCCGCCTTGACGCGCACGATGTATTCGTTTGCGTGTCGGCGCAGCAAATCATCGGCTTGTGGCGACTGCAGTGTGGCACTCGCTTTTTTCAACTCTGCCAAGTCGGCTTTTTGGGCGGCAGTGAGGAAGTTGATACGACGGTTCAAGTCGCGAATACGCGCCACGAGCGCGTCGGCGACTTGCTGCTTGGTATATCCCTTGATGGGATTGATGTCAAGGGCGGCAAACAGGTTGAACTCGTTCTTATCCATCGACAACGTCAATCAATATCAATGCCGGCGGTCTGCATCTCGCGAAGTATTTCTTCCCATTGAGTCGTGTCAAGATTTCGCATGTAAAACATACTCGCCACGACACCCAGGACAAGCAATGCTGCGGTGATAATGGCGCACCATTGGGCCGTCTTGCTATAGTTGACTGCCTCGGGAGCACCCACCAAATTGGCATCGGCAGTCTTGCCACTGTATATCACGCCGATGACACCCGAAATGACAGCAATGGGATTGGCACAACAACAGCACACGACCGATGCTATCAACAATAACCAGTTAATGACCTTGTAGTCACTTACCATAGGTGCCCGGTATTGCTGTTGTGAACCAAAAGCCTGTTGGTAAGGTTGCTGATACGGCTGCTGTTGATACGGCTGCTGTTGATACGGCTGCTGTTGATACGGCTGCTGCTGATACGGCTGTTGTTGGTACGGTTGCTGCTGTGTTTCTTGTGTGTGAGGGGTTGCGCCAAGCAGTGTCACCAATTCGGGAACCTCGCTTGCCGACTTCCACGATGACATCGTTTCGCACCACACTAACGAGTTAATAGTCAGCCCGTGTGATAACAATTCTTGGGGCTCGAAAGGACCTACCGGCTTGCCCCTATCTGCAATATAATACTTCATGTTTGTTTAGGGTATAGACAAGTTAGCGCACAAAATTATGAATTTTTCAAGATATAGTCAAGAATGATGTTAACATCAGCCGCATTTACCGCGTTGTCGTTGTTTACGTCAAGGTGAGGTTGTGCGGCAGTGATGGTGTAAATTGCCGGTCCGACCACGTTACTCTCGTCGCTCACTGTTTGGTCGTTGTAGATGTAAGTCACCATGGCGAGGAACTCATCGCCTTCGTTCAAGTCGGCATGGACAAAGCGCTCGGTAACCGTCGTTCCGGCAGGCACCTCGACTTGGCGAGTCACCGAAGCGTGAAATCGGGTGATTTGCATGAACCCCAAGTCTACCACACGATATAATTCAACCGACATACGACCGCTATAATCCTCAACGGTGATGTTGGTTGCCGTGACTTCGATTGTAGCCTGCGGAGCCGGCACGCGTGCCTCGCCGGTGTTGGTGTCTGCCTCGAGTATTATGCTTGCCAATTCAAGCGGATTGACCGGCTCGTCGGCGGCTGTGGCTGTCAAGGTCCACAATGCCGTGATTAATATGAGTAGATGTTTCATTGTCTGATATAACAGATATGGTGTTTTCACATTATCTATCTATTGCGTTCACACAGGTTGTTTATAAAATTAAGCCAACGCTCGACCACGACACTCACGTCGTTGTGTCGCACTACAAAGTGGCGTGCGCAGTCTCCCATGCTTGTCAACTCGTCGCGATGGTCGACAATCCACTCCAAACGGCGGTCTATGTCGTCGGGCACGGTGGGGTCAACGTTGACAATGGGACGCAGTTCACGCTCTCCTATAAAGTCGTAATACTCGGGCTCTCCGCCTGTCACGGCAACAAGCCCTAATGACATTGCGAGCAGCGCATTGGTGGCGGGAGTGTAACTGTATATTTGGTCAAGCAGCACATGGCAGTCACTCATCATTGATACGTAGCGTTCGAATGGAACGTTCTCAGCCACAATCAGTTCGGCCTCTCGGGGTCGGCGCGATACCACGCGTCGTGCAGCCTCGAGCAACCTGTCGGTGCCCTTGACGACGGTGCGGTCGCGTTGCACTCCAATAAAAAATCGCACGAGACCTCCGTTGTAAGCGGTGTGTGGCGTGTAGTGCGAAGTCTCAATGGGAATGCCGGCGTAGGCGAGTGGTATATCGGGTGCTTGTGCCTCGTAGGCGGCATGGTACTCGTACAGTGCCGTCACCGCGCCGTCGATGGTGTCAAGCAGGTGCTCGCCGTAACGAACCATAGAGGGCAGTTGCCAATTCTCTTGATGTTGGGCGTGGTATTCGTTTGAGCCCACATA
This sequence comes from uncultured Porphyromonadaceae bacterium, assembly GCA_937901905.1. GTDB lineage: Bacteria > Bacteroidota > Bacteroidia > Bacteroidales > Muribaculaceae > Sodaliphilus. Next base: position 12,845 of record CALDIF010000030.1, read on the forward strand.
CGGCGACGGTTTGTCGCCGAGCCTGTAATCGCTGTAACGAAATGTGACTCCGTCATGGCATGCCCTGTAGTACACTATGTCGGTTCCTAACGCGCTGAGCACGACGAGCCGGTTGTTGCGTTTGAGCGTGTCAAGCACCGGACGTAGCCGTGCCGGCTTGAGCGACAGGAAATGATGTCCGCACAACACGACCACGTCGTAGCCTCGCCATGACCTCATGTGCCACAACAAGCGAGCCACATATCCCACCGTACCCGACACCCCTTTGCCACGAGTGAGGTCAACATCGCGAGCGGTATCCATCCAGCGAGAGCCGTCGGACACCACAACGCAATCGTGACCGCGAGACCGTAATCCCGCGGCCAACGTGTTGTGCATGTTGCTCGCGTCGCCAACGAATAACCACTTCATCTGTTTCCGAGCGGGCTTGTCAAGTAAAGAAGACAATCAGGTGTCCAGGTTGGCGTAGGTGGCGTTATCCTCAATGAACTTGCGACGAGGCTCAACGTCTTCACCCATCAGCATAGAGAAGATGCGGTCGGCTTCGGCAGCATCGCTGATGTTGACCTTCTTGAGCAGTCGGTTCTCGGGGTTCATCGTCGTGTCACGCAGTTGCTCGGCGTTCATCTCACCGAGACCCTTGTACCGCTGTATGCGACACGCCTCTTGGTTGCCGTCGGCATACTTGTCAATGAACTGTCGCAACTGCATCTCGTTCCAGCAGTATTCCTCCACCTTGCCTTTCTTTGCCGAAATTTTGTACAATGGGGGGCTGGCGATGTAGAGGTAGCCGTTCTCGATGATAGGACGCATGCGACGGAAGAAGAAGGTCATCAATAGTGTGGCGATGTGAGCGCCGTCGACATCGGCATCGGTCATGATGATGATGCGGTGATAACGCAACTTGGACAGGTTCGCCTCCTTGGGGTCGTCCTCGGTGCCGATGGTAACGCCCAATGCGCGGAAGATGTTAACCACCGACTCGCTCTCGAACACCTTGTGATCCATCACTTTCTCCACGTTGAGAATTTTACCGCGCAAGGGCAATATTGCCTGGTACTGGCGGTCGCGCCCCTGCTTGGCGCTACCGCCTGCCGAGTCGCCCTCCACGAGGAATAGTTCGCACTTTGCCGGGTCGCGACTCGAGCAATCGGCCAACTTGCCGGGCAGTCCGCCACCTAATAGCGGCGACTTGCGTTGCACTTTCAGGCGCGCACTCTCGGCAGCATGGCGTGCAGTAGCGGCAAGAATGATTTTCTCAACGATGATTTTCGCTTGTCCGGGGTGTTCCTCAAGATAGGTAGTCAACGCGTCGCGCAGGCTTGTTTCAACGGCTCCTATCACCTCGGTATTGCCTAACTTGGTCTTGGTTTGTCCCTCGAACTGAGGCTCCAAAACCTTCACCGAGATAACAGCCGTCAAACCTTGACGGAAGTCCTCGGGCTTTATCTCCACTTTAGCCTTTTCCAACATCTTGTTGTCCTCGGCGTAACGCTTTAGGGTCGAACCCAAGCCACGGCGGAAGCCGGTAAGGTGCGTGCCGCCCTCGATGGTGTTGATGTTGTTGACAAAGGAATATACATTCTCGTTGAACGACGTGTTATAGGTCATCGCGACCTCCACGGGGATACTGCCACGCTCGCTCGTGATGTGTATCACGTCGCTGATAAGCGGCTCCTTATTCGAGTCGATATAGCGGACAAACTCGTCGAGTCCTGTCGCGCTGTAGAACTTCTCGAAGCGCGGTGTTCCCTGCTCGTCAAGTTGGCGCAAGTCGGTCAAGGTGAGGGTCACGCCGGCATTGAGATAAGCCAGGTCGCGCAATCTCGTTGCCAAGATGTCGTACTCGTACACTATAGTTTGGAAAATCGTGTCGTCGGGGTGAAATTTCACCGTTGTTCCGTGGTCGCTTTGTGCACACTCGCCCACCACAGCCACGGCACCGAGCGGCTTGCCACGACTGTACTCCTGGCGATAAATAACACCCTCGCGACGCACCTCGGCGCACAAGTAGTCACTCAAGGCGTTCACGCAACTCACGCCCACGCCGTGCAATCCGCCACTCACCTTGTAACTGCCTTTGTCGAATTTGCCGCCTGCATGCAACACCGTCATGACCACTTCCAGTGCACTCTTGTGTAATTTCTCATGCTCGTCCACCGGAATGCCGCGACCGTTGTCGCTCACGCTAACCGAGTTGTCCTCGTGTATGGTCACTTCGATCGTGTCGCAATAGCCGGCAAGAGCCTCGTCAATAGAGTTGTCAACCACCTCGCTGACGAGATGATGCAAACCCTTGATGTGAGTGTCGCCGATGTACATTGAGGGGCGTTTGCGCACCGCCTCCAAGCCTTCGAGTACTTGAATGTTATGGGCAGAATAATCCTCGGGCTGCCCTGTCCCTGTCTGAATTTCGTCTACGTTATATTCTTCGGCCATAAACCTAAAATTATTTGCTTTCGGCAAGGTGTCGCCTTGCCCGTAATTTCAACCGCCTGCGACAAGAGTGCTGACCTGTCGCGCGACGTGCAGTGATGCTATTGTGCTATTAATCAGCCGATTGTATGCTGTTGTCGGTGAGCGTCGGCAGTCAACGCATAAAAGCATACAAAATTACAAAAAAAATGCGATATACCGAAATTTGCCTCAACTTTTTTCCTCGTAGAGGAACTTCTACATTATCTGCAATGTGATGATTCCGGCAGATGAGTCGCCCATCGGGCGACGATATAGTGTCTGCGCTGCCCCACTTGTCGCGCTATCGCGCTCCAAACGGGGTTACACAGATGCTTCGACCTCGGGTCGAAAAAGTGTTATACGCAAGGCCATATTCGCAAGAAAACAGACGTAAGTAGACGTGAGGAAATAGGATTGGAGCCCTATAATCTGCTAATGCTAAAAAAAAATTGTATCTTTGCAGCCGTTTCGGTCGGTTGCCTATGGTGGCCGGCGATGACGAGTTGCTTGTAGACAGCATAATGATGAAGCGATTTATATTACTCTGGTTGAGAAATATTTTAATCTTTTTCTTTGCGAGCACGTTCACCGCGACTTTGTTGTGGAAGTGGGTGCCGGTGTACCTCACTCCACTGATGATAATGCGCGCCGTTGAGCATGTGGCGGGCGGACATCTGCCACGTCTTCACGCGCGGTGGGTGTCGTTGGACGAGATGAGCGACAATGCACCACAGGCAGTGCGTGCCGGTGAGGATCAGCGTTTTCTTGACCACAACGGCTTTGACGCAACCGAGGTGAAGAAGGCTATTGCCGAGGCGAAGCGGGGAAAACGTCAGCGCGGAGCAAGCACTATAAGCCAGCAGACGGCTAAAAATGTGTTCTTGTGGAATGGGCGCAGTTGGTTGCGCAAGGGGCTTGAGGTGTATTTCACCGTGATGATAGAGGTCGTTTGGGGTAAGACGCGCATCATGGAAGTCTACCTCAACGTTGCCGAGACGGGCGACGGTATTTACGGCTTCGAGGCAGTGAGTCGTCTCCATTTCAATAAGGGAAGCAACGCGTTGACCGAGGCTAATGCCGCCTTGATAGCCGCCACGTTGCCCAATCCGCGCGAGCGCGACAGCGCGCACCCGACACCCTATTTGAAAAAACGTGAGCGACAAATCGTCAAGCAGATGCACAATCTCTTGCCGTGGCACAAGGACCTTGTCGCCCACAACTTGATTGATACCGATGGAAACGACGTTAAAGGCAAATAGCAAGCGATACGCCTACCTTGACGTTATGCGTATCTTGGCGTGCCTGCTGGTGTGTCTTGACCATGCGCAAATGATGTACCTCGGTTCGGAGTGGCAGACCCGTCTCGCCGCCGTGCACAATGTTGTGGTGCGTGGCGATCACTTGTTCCTTGTCATCACCGGAGCGTTGTTGTTGCCGGTGCTCAAGCCGTGGGGCGAGTTTGTCAAGCATCGTATGAGTGTTATCGTTCCACCGCTATTGGTGTGGACTGTGGTATATGTTATAAACGGTTTTTATCGAGGTGAAACCGATTGGCTCGACGTGTTGATGCTGCCACTTGCTCCTGCCAACGGCATCTTGTGGTATTTGTACGTGCTGTTGGTGATATATATCACCTTGCCGATTGCGAGTGTGGCGGTGACCGCCGTGGGCAAACGCGGTGTGGAGGTGTTCCTCGTGATGTGGGTGATTGCATCGCTTATCCCCTACGAACACGGTGTGATAAACTCGCTCGAGCCGCCGCAACACCCGTTCTCTTTCTATTTCAACTGTTATGGGTACGTCATCTTGGGATATTATCTGCACCGATGGCCATTGCCGTTATTTACACTGCGTCACGGCTGGTGGATAAGTATGCTCATTTTTTTCGGTCTCGTGTGCGTTCCCCTGTTTGAGTTTACCATGCAACCGGACTTGACGTGGCACGACCACTATGTGGCCGTACACCACGAAGTGAGTATCAATGCCGTGATGGAAGCGATATTGATTTTCACGCTTGTGCAAAAGATATGTCCGCGACATTACAGCGGTACTGTGCCTGCTGCCGACCACGTGGTCACTGTGAGTGATTGTACGTTCGGCATATACTTGATGCACTTCATTGTGATGCTTTATCTCACCGTGCCGGTCACCAACGCTTTGCTGCTTCGCTACGGCACCACGCAGTTGACCGCCAATATCATATTCCGTGTATTCTTCCCCGTGCTGACCTTTATAGTCAGTTTGTTTATCACGCGTCTGATAATGATGTTACCCTTCAGTCGCCATATCATAGGACGATGACTGTTATATCCATGAGTACCGAGAAACCGAATAACAGGCACATCGCTTACATCGACACGTTGCGCATCATCGCCATCTTGTTGGTGTGCTTGATTCATTCGCCTATTTTGTATTTAGGTACTGCCTATGAGCATCCGTTCATGGCTGCTTACGAGACGGTGGTTGGTGGGGCAAATATATTCCTGATGATTTCGGGCTCCTTGTTATTACCGGTTAAGAAACCTTGGCGCGAGTTTGTCTCGCGTCGTTTGCACGTTGTCGGGTGGCCGCTGTTGTTCTGGACTGTCGTGTACATGGCGGTTGGCTTTGCTACCGGGAGTAAAACGTGGTCGGACGTGTTGATGTTGCCGCTCATGCCTGCCGACCACACCTTGTGGTTCGTGTACCAAATTATTATGGTTTATCTCACGCTGCCGGTGGCGAGTATATGCATCAAGGCAGCCGGGAAACGGGGCGTGCAGATATATTTACTGCTATGGGCATTATCGTCTTTGATACCTTATCAACATGGTGTAATCAACGCTATGGCGGCTCAACAACATCCACTCTCGTTTTTTCACAACTGCTACGGCTACGTGATATTGGGCTATTACTTGCGACACAATCCGCTACCCTTGTTCACCCTGCGTCACGGGTGGTGGATAACATTGATAATGTTGTTCGGTATTGTAGGAGTTCCGCTATTCGAATTCAACATGCAACCCGATCTCACATGGCGTGACCATATCGTTGCCATCACCGATCACGTGAGTATCAACTCGGTGATGATGTCAACACTCGTGTTCACGACGGTGCAGCACTTTTGCCCCGAGCATTATAGCGAGCCGGAAACCGGTGGGGCACGCTTTTGGCGTACGCTCGGCAAGTGTACGTTCGGCATATACCTGATGCACATTTTAATGCTGGAACAACTGTGCGTGCCGTTGTTCAATATGATTTATCAAACTCTGCACCCATCGTTCATCGTGTGGATCTTGTGCATCACAGTCGGCATGGCTGCCGTGGCTTTCATTATCAGTGCCGTAGTGACACGCCTGATACTGCTGTTGCCGTTCAGTAGGCTGATTGTGGGACGATAAACTGTCCGAAATCGTTAATATTTACTAAAAAAGGTGAGACAATGCAACTTTTATCGTAAATTTACAGTCTTATAAAATAAATATACAACACAACAATAAATATTACTAACTTGGTTATTGATGATGAAACTGAAACAAATGTTAGCGATGTCACTCGTTGCTGTGGCATCGGTGGCTGTGGCTCAGGGCTTGGGACCCATTCAGCAAGACCCTGCCGTGCGCACAGGCAAATTGGACAACGGTCTCACCTACTACGTGATGCACAACGACTATCCCGAGCATCGCGTGAATTTCTACATTGCCCAACGAGTGGGCTCGCTGCAAGAGGAGGAGAGCCAGCGTGGTCTTGCCCACTTCCTCGAGCACATGGCGTTTAACGGTACGACAAACTTCCCCGGTAACGGAGTGATAGACTACACACGCACACTCGGTGTGGAGTTCGGTCGTGACTTGAATGCCTACACCAGTGTTGACCAGACGGTGTACAACATCAACGATGTGCCCAGCACACGCGTTGAGGCACTCGACTCGTGCTTGCTCATTCTCAAGGATTGGAGCAACGGCTTGTTGCTCGAGGGTGAAGAGATTGACAAGGAGCGTGGCGTGATACATGAGGAATGGCGTCTGCGCTTGACTGCAAGTCAACGTATGTTCGAGCGTAATCTCGAGACTCTTTATCCCGGCTCTAAGTATGGTCTGCGCATGCCCATCGGCTTGATGAGTGTGGTGGATAACTTCAAACATCAGGAATTGCGAGACTATTACCACAAGTGGTATCGTCCCGACAACCAGGCTATTATCGTTGTGGGTGACATTGATGTAGACCGCACCGAGGCTAAGATTAAGGAGTTGTTCTCGCCCATCGAGTTGCAAGAGGGTGCAGCGCAAGTTGTTGATGAGCCTGTGCCCGACAATGCCGAGCCCATCATCGTGGTTGACAAGGACAAGGAGCAACCTTACAGCATCGTGCAACTCATGTTCAAGCATGAACCCTTGCCCACCGAGTTGAAAGGTGACATGATGTATATGCTCATTCAATATGGTAACGACATGATTGAGAGCATGCTTGATGCCCGCATGCGCGAGAAGGCTCAAGAGCCCGATTGCCCCTACCTGCAAGCCGGTGCCGGCGATGACAATTACATCTTCTCGAAAACTATGGACGCGTTCACTATCGGCGTTTTGCCCAAGCCCGGTCAGACCGAGGCCGCATTGCAGGCTGCGTTGGTCGAGGCAATTCGTGCTGCCAAGTACGGCTTCACCGAGAGTGAATACCTGCGCGCTCGTGAGGAATATTTGAGTCGTCTTGAGGATCGTTATAATAACCGTGACAAGGTTAATAACAATGTGTTCGGTCGTGCAATGGCGAGCAATTATCTCGAGCAAGAGCCACTCACAAGCATCGAATTTGACTATCAAATCCTCAGTCAGTTGGCTCCCAATATCCCTGTGGACATCGCCAATGAACTCATCAGCGGATATGTGAGCATGAGCGACAGTAACATGGTGGTACTCAACTTCAACCAGGAACTCGAAGGTGCCGTTTATCCCACAGTGGAGAGTCTCAAGGCTGCCATTGATAACGCCCGCTCGCTCGACATTGAACCGTACGTGGACAACGTGAAAAACGAGCCTCTCATGAGCGTGTTACCCAAGCCGGGCAAGATTGTAAAGGAAGTCAAGAGTGACAAGTTCGATTACACCGAACTCACATTGAGCAATGGCGTCAAAGTTATTCTCAAGCCTACCGACTTCAAAGCCGACGAGATAAAGATGCTTGCCGAGAGTAAGGGCGGAACGTCGCTCTACGGCGAGGCCGATTGGGTTAACTGTCAGGTTGCCGATGCTGCCGTAAGTTACGGCGGTTTGGGTAACTTCAATCACACCGAGTTGGAGAAAGCCCTTGCCGGCAAGCAGGCGAGTGTCAATCTCTCCTTGTCAACCAGTTACGAGCGTCTCAACGGTGAGAGCACCATAAAGGATTTGGAAACGCTGTTCCAACTCACGTATCTCACCATGACTGATGTACGTAAGGACGAAAAGGCATTCAACAGTTTGATGGGACAACTGGAAACCATCTTGAAGAACAAGCATCTGCAGCCCGAGGGAGTATTCAGCGACTCCTTGGAATTGACACTCAACAACCACTCGTGGCGCGAGCGTCCCTTTGATGCCGAGCACGTCAAGCAAGTCAATCTCGACCGCGCCCTCGAAATTGCACGCGAACGTATGGCAAATGCCGCCGACTTTACGTTCTACTTCATCGGCTCGTTCGACAACGACACGATACGTAAGTATATTTGCCAATACATCGCCACCCTGCCTGCCAATCCCAAGAAGCACGAGAACTACGTCAACGTGATGGAGCGTCCCATGGGCAAGACTGTCAATCAGTTTACCAACAAGAGTGAGACCCCCAAGGCAATAGCCCGTATGTACTGGTTTAACACCGAGTTGCCCTACACTCTCGAGAATAAAATAATTCTCGATGCTGCCGGACAAGTGCTTGACAAGTTGTATCTGCAAAAGATTCGTGAGGATGCGGGTGCCGCTTATACCACCACAGTGCGTGGCTATAATCAGCGCGTTGGCGACCGCGTATTCTCGACGATATTGGGTCACTGCCCGATGAACCCCGACAAATCGGATCTTGCCATCGGCCTGATGCGCGATGAGATTGTCTCAATCGCCGACAATGTTGATGTTGCCACGCTCGCCGACATCAAGGAGTTGATGCTCAAGGATCATGCCGGTAATGTAAAGGAGAATGAATATTGGCTCAACGTGATCAGTTCATGGGTCGGTATCGGTTACGATAGCGAGACCGACTATGTGAACATTGTCAATGCCCTCACACCCGAGCAGGTGAGTGCCTTTGTCAAGAACAACATCTTGAGCACGGGTAATGTCATTGAAGTTATCATGTTGCCCGAGGAGTAATCGGACAAGGATAATCCCATAAAGAGCGAGGGTGTGTCACATTTCCGGCACACCCTCTTTTTCTCCCGAGGAACGATTAATATGAGGTCTTACTCCCCCCCCCTTCGGTCGAAATAGTGTTTTACGTGGATTTAGAGAGATTTAGGGACACCCCGCAAAACCCTATGCGAGCACGTCGAAGATGTGCGACGCTTGGTGAAAGCGAGGACGCGAAGTACACGCCTCGGAGGAATTTCATTAAGAGACGTGAGATAAACACGAATTGACGTGAGAAAAAGCGGGGGAGTGACACTCCCCCGCTTGCGATTTCATGACACGTGTCGCACACGTGGCGACAACGTTGTCATCGTTTCAAAAATTACGCTTTGGCTTCGGGCGCGACCACATTAATGTAAGTGTGGCCTGCACGCTGTTGGAACTCCACCACACCGTCTATCAGGGCATAGATGGTATGATCCTTGCCCATACCGACACCCTTGCCGGGACGATGTTGCGTGCCACGCTGGCGGCGAATGATATTACCTGCCTTGGCGACTTGCCCACCATAAAGTTTCACTCCGAGTCGTTTGCTTTCCGACTCACGTCCGTTCTTCGAACTACCAACACCTTTTTTATGTGCCATAATCGTGTGAATTTAATGTGGTTAAGCAATCACTTCCTTAATTTCAACCTGCGTGAACTGTTGGCGATGACCGTTGAGGCGACGATAGCCTTTGCGGCGTTTCTTCTTGAACACGAGAACCTTGTCACCCTTGACGAGCGGGTTCTTAACCTCGGCAACGACCTTAGCGCCCTCAATGGCGGGTGCTCCCACGGTTACGGTGCCGTCGGCATCAATCAGCAACACCTTGTCAAACTCGATGGTGTCACCCTCGTTCTTGCCGTTGATGTGGTGAACATACAACTTCTTGCCCGCTTCGGCGCGAAATTGTTGTCCCTGGATTTCTACAATTGCGTACATTGTTGAAAATGAAACTATTAAAGTTAACCCGTACGGCGGTAATTGCCTTAGCAACTACACTTATCGGAGCCTTTCGGAAAAATGCGACTGCAAAGATACGCCTTTTTCGTGACATATACAACAGTAGTCGATGATTTTGATAAAATTTGATAAATTTGTTCTCTCACGTCTATTGATGAAGTTCCTCTTCGAGGCACTTACTTCGCGTCCTCGCTTTCACCATGCGTCGCACATCTTCGACGTGCTCGTTTAATCGCATTTTTCGAACAAGGTCGATGATCTCTTGTAAATCCGTAAAATTCTGTAGATGGTTCCGTATATTTCTGTAGTTGGAAATCCGGGGTGTTGTAGAAAAATTTGCTTTGCAAACCGACTTTTTGTACCTTTGCAAGTTAGTGCAATACAATAACAAAATATATACATAACATGAAAAAAATCATGATTGACAATGCTGCGGCATTGGGTGGCAGTATCACTGTCGCTGAGGTGAATTCATTGCGTGATGCTGCGGTGAAAGCGTCACAGGTGTTGGAAGACGGCACGGGTGCCGGCAACGACTTCCTCGGTTGGTTGCACCTGCCGGGAGCGGTGAGTGAGTCGGAGTTGGCATCGCTCGAGTCGACGGCAGCGCGCCTGCGTGAGGATTGCGAGTATGTCATCGCCATCGGCATCGGTGGCAGTTACCTCGGTGCCAAGGCTGTCATTGACGCTTTGAGCGACACTTTTGCAGCCTACAAGAGCAACGGTGGCACCAAGGTGCTTTTTGCCGGCAATAACATCGGTGAAGATTATACTGCCGAGTTGGCAGACCTTGTCAAAGGGCATCGTTTCGGTATCATCGTGATCAGCAAGAGCGGTACGACAACCGAGCCCGCCATCGCTTTCCGCCTGTTCAAGAACATGCTCGAACAGCAAGAGGGTAAGGACTTCGCCTCGAAGCACATCGTCGCCATCACCGATGCCAAGCGTGGCGCGCTTCGCTCGCTTGCCACTCAGGAGGGTTATGATACCTATGTCATACCCGACAACGTGGGCGGTCGGTTCAGCGTGCTCACTCCCGTAGGTCTGTTGCCTATCGCCGTGGCAGGTTTCAACATTCGTGAACTGGTCGCCGGTGCCGTAGACATCGAGCAAGGTGACAACGAGTTGATGTACACCTATGCGCAAACTCGCAACGCGCTTTATAGTGCCGGCAAGAAGATTGAGATTTTAGTGAACTTCTGCCCCAAGTTGCACAACCTCGCCGAGTGGTGGAAACAGTTATACGGCGAGAGCGAGGGTAAGGACAGCAAGGGAATTTTCCCTGCAAGTGTCGATTTCACTACCGACTTGCACTCAATGGGACAGTGGATACAGGACGGTGAGCGCACGATATTCGAAACAGTGCTCAGCGTTGGCGAGCCCGCCGCGACCGTCGTCATTCCTCACGACGAAGCCGATCTTGACGGATTGAACTACATTGCCGGCAAGCGTGTGGATCAAGTCAACAAGATGGCTGAATTGGGTACTCGTCTTGCCCATGTCGACGGCGGCGTGCCTAACATGGTTATTACCATTCCGGCACTCACCGAGCGTTACATAGGTCAACTGCTCTACTTCTTCGAGAAAGCGTGCGGTATCAGCGGTTATATGCTTGGGGTTAACCCGTTCAATCAGCCCGGAGTCGAGGCTTACAAGAAGAACATGTTTGCTCTGCTGGGCAAGCCCGGCTACGAGGAGGCAACACGCGCGATAAACGAGCGTTTGTCCTAGTAAGACACGAATACTAATGGAGTGGACTGTTGAGACATGTGTGTTTGCCCTTGTGGTGGCGATTGCGCTGCTGTGGTTGGTGTTCTCTGCCGCGCGCAGTGAGAAGCCGACATCACAGATTGTTGCCGCCGACTTGCAAGGCGACGATGCCGATGTCGCACACACGCTCGACTACCACGCGGTGGGCGATGGTGTCGTCGCCGTCACCCACCGCGGATTATCGCTTGCCACAGGCGACACGGTAAATGTGATAATCACCATTACGGGTACGTTAATGACCATAGCCGAGAAACGTGGTCTGATGGCTCCTGCCGGAGCGGTGTCGGTGCCGAGCCGAGCCTCATGGACGGTGAATTTTGTCACCTGCCACCCTCACACAGTGCGCTTCGAGAGTGATATAACCGGCGAGTGGAGTGTCACGACATTCACGCCCACCGAGGGTGCACATGTAACGACAGCCCTCAAATTGTGATAAAACACAATTTACTCGCAGCCGGTACGTTATATTCTTAACAGTTAACGGGCAACGTGGGTTGCCGATACGCCTTGCACGAATCGGCTCGACCTTTTCGGACGATATTAACACGATAACAATTATACAAAAAGATGAAAAGAATAATTCTCATGCTGATGTTACTGCCGGCGTTGTTGCTATCAGCCCAATCGTTTAATCACGACTGGAAATTGCACCCCAATTTCTCGTCGTCCAACATTGGAGGCATTGTTGATACCCAAGCCAAGGTCTACTACCTTGTCAGCGGGACTCTATATTGCTACGACAAGCAATCGGGGACTAACTTGAGTATCACCACAGCCGACGGTCTGCATGATATTACGCCCACAGCCTTGTTCCAAGATTTCACAACCGGTACGGTGGCTGTCGTGTACAACACCGGCAATATCGACTTGTTGCGTCCGAATGGTGAGATTGCCAATTTCTCGGGTATTAAAGATCTCGTGTTGACCTCGTCGGCAACCAAGAAGATCAACAGCATCAACTTTGCCGGCGGAAAAGCCTATGTGGCATGCTCGTTCGGCTACGTGGTGTTCGACACGACCACGATGGGTGATGTCCAATCACACATCATGTATATCAACTTGAAGTCGGTGAATATTGTGGGTAGTCGCATCTTGATTTCCTACAACAATCGCATTTACTACGGCAGCGCCGATAAGGAATATGATGCGGTGGGTTTGATGAGTTATCGCACTGTAAGTGCTGTGGGTGAAATCAAGCCTGTCAGTGACACGGTATTCCTCCTTGCCACATCAACCTCGGTGTTGGTATGTGAATTTACTGTCGGCTCAACCGGTTCGGTGTCAATTACCCCGACTACACTGGTGTCGGACGTCACGGTCAATAATATCCAGAACACTCCCGACGGGTTCTTGGTCAACTGTAAGTCCAACAGTTGCTATTACCTCATCGACAGTGAGGCGACGACAGCGACCAAGGTGAGTGGCGGCTCGCAGTTGTTCAGTCAGGCTCCCGACGGCGACGGCACGATATGGGCAATAGGTGCCACCGGTGTTCACCCGAGTACCGAGTCTACAGGTGAGTTGCCCAATGCTGTGGGCATCACCGACCATGCTATGCACCTTGCTTACAATCCCTTTGACGGCAGAATGTACGTTTCGCGTGGTGCCATCAACGGTTGGATTTACGACACGTTGGGTGGTACGGTTGAGGTGTATGCTTACGACGGCGTGTCGTGGGCTAACGTCACGCCTACCAAGTCGGGCGGTACCAAGATACAGACTCAGGGCGGTTGCTATCGCATGGCATTCGTGCCCGGCAAGAACGAGTATTACATGGCCGGTTGGGGTGCCTACGGTTTTCACCGCATTGTGAACAACGCGTGGAAGCAAACCTTTGTTCCGGCAAATAATTCAACGTCCGCGCTCAAGTTGTGGGGCGGTATACCGGCGTTTGACTCCAAGGGCAACCTGTGGATTGCTCAAGGCTCGGACACCTATAGTACGTTCAAGTCCTACGACTTGCCGACATTCTACTATCTCACACCCGAGAAGTTGTCAAAGACGACAATAGCCAATAGCGATTTCGTCGGCGTGAGCACTCCCAAACTCGGTTCTCCCGCGTTCAAGCGTCTGTTGTTCACTGTCGGTAAAAACGACACCAAGGTGGCTTGTGGCGGTGACTACGGTGACAAGATGGTGTTTTGGGACAGTAATGATGACCTCACGACGGCTCATTCGCGCGTGTTGGGCTCGTTTGTCGACCGGGATAACGTGACATTCACGTGGACTTATTGCTACGGTTTGAACTGTGATAACGAGGGTAACGTGTGGTTAGGTTGCAACCAGGGTGTGATATACTGTGACCCTACCGAGGCCTTTAATCCCGACTTCCGCATCAGCCGTGTCAAACTCACCGATGCCAACGGTAATGTGACCGGAACGTTGCTCGACGGTATTCAAGTTAACTGTATCGGCATCGACAGCAGCAACCGCAAGTGGATAGGAACCAATACCGAGGGTGTGACCGTGTTGAGTGCCGACAACAAGACGGTACTCAAGCAGTTCAGCACAACCAACAGTGCGCTGCCGTCTAATGCGATTTACGACATCAAGTTCCACCCCACGCGCAACTCGATGTTCATACTCACCTCGGATGGCATTGCCGAGTGTTTCATTGATGTGGCTCCGGCAAGCGAAAATTACGACCACACCTACGTGTTCCCCGATCCCGTGCGCCCCGATTTTACAGGTTGGATTGAGATTAAGAACCTGATGAGCGACTCTCATGTGACCATCAAGAATATGCAGGGCGATGTCGTTGGTGAAACAACAGCAAATGGCGGTCGTGCAATTTGGGACGGGTGTGATAATGAGGGTCGACGTTTGCCGACCGGTATTTATATCGTGTTCGCATCGCCCGATAGCGAGACGGCTCCGGTTGAGGTGGCACGTGTAAAAATTATCAAGTGATTTTGAAATTACGCTACGTTTAGTGCGTCACAACAAAAGACTATGAAACGACACTTCATCTCCTTGTTTGCAGCAATAATATTGTTGTCACTGTCGGCTCTCGCCCAAACTGCCGGTGACTGGATATATCACGCTCATTTCTCGGGTGACGGCATCGCTAATGTGATTGACACCCGCGACATGGTGTACTATCTTGCCAACGGCAACCTGTTCCGTTACGACAAGACCACCAATGAGAACGAGGCGATTAACCGCCGCAACTATCTCAACGACGTGAGAGTGGAGGGTATCTACTACAATCACGATCGCAGTTACCTCGTTGTGACCTACGACAACTACAACATTGATGTGCTGTTCGACGATAACCGTGTCGTGAACATGCCGGAGTTGAAAAACGCGTCAATGACAGGCAACAAGACGGTTAATGATGTCACTTTTGCCGACGGTAAGATAATGATGGCAACCGCTTTCGGTTACATTTGTTTCGACGACAACAAGTTTGTCGTGTCGTCAAGTCGCAACCTCGGGGTGTCGGTTGCCGGTGCTGCAATAGTGGGTGATAAGTTGGTGCTTAGCGTGGGTGATAAGTTATACCATGGTGCGACCGATCGTTACTTTGAGTCGCTTGATGATTTGAAGTCAATCGACATCAAGGCAGGCAAGTTGTTGCCGGTCGATGACAATCGCGTGCTCATCAACGAGGGGTTCGTGTATTGTGTGACGCTTGATGAAAGCGCGACGACAACGAGTGTGCTTGAAAGGACTCCCGTGTTGTTGCAGCGCAG
The DNA here is from genome assembly GCA_937901905.1 of uncultured Porphyromonadaceae bacterium. GTDB lineage: Bacteria > Bacteroidota > Bacteroidia > Bacteroidales > Muribaculaceae > Sodaliphilus. The sequence goes on from CALDIF010000030.1 coordinate 28,069, forward strand.
TCGCGACGGCTACATAGCCAGCGTGAAATATGTCGACGGTTACTATGTGATAGACGGTACAACGCTGCGTGCAACTCAAGTGACCGGTAATCGAGGGCTTTACAGTCAGTCGCCCGACGGTGACGGCACCGTGTGGTCGCTCACCTCGCGGGGTTTGCATCAAGCCGAAGATGCCGAGGGGTACATCGTGCCCGAGGGTTATCACATCAACACAACTCCCTATTGGTTGGTGTACAATTCAAGTCAAGAGAAATTATACCTGTCGGCAACTACCGACAACGCAGTGTTGCCGATGGCAAATGAAGGCGCATATACCGAGGTTTACACCTACGACGGCGAGCGTTGGCAAGACGTGACACCCGAGGGCATTCCCATCAAGGGTAACGGTAATCACCGTCTCGTGTTTTGTCCGAGCGACCCCGACACCTATTTCTTCTCTACCCGTGCCGGGGGAATATGTCGTGTGAAGGATGGTCAAGTGAACCACGTGTTCGACAAGGATAACAGCCCCATGCAGTACATGCGGGAATTGGCATTTGACCGTGAGGGTAATTTATGGGCTGTCGACCCCTATTCGAACACTTCATCATCGGCTCCCGTGATGGTGTTGCCGAGTGATAAGTTGCTTGCCACCACGGTGGTCGAGAGTGATTGGGTAACGCCATCTATCCCCAATATAGGCGGTCGTTCGATTAAGCGTGGAGCCATTTGCCTCGGTCAGGGTGGCAACATGGTGTTTTCGCCGGGTGATTATAAGGAAGCCATCACTATTTGGGCTCCCGACCCGACTACTCACAGCCCTCGCAACACGGCTCATTATGACGAGTTGATTGATCAGGACGGACAGTCATTCATGTGGCGCAATGTCTATTGTCTTACACCCGATCGCGACGGCATCGTGTGGATGGGCACTTCGGAAGGCGTGGTGAGTTTCAATCCGGCTCAAGCCTATAGCGGTGACTTCCGCATTAACCATATCAAGGTGCCGCGCAACGACGGCACCGGTACCGCCGACTATTTGCTTGACGGAGTGAAAATTCATTGCATCGCTGTTGACGGCTCGAACCGCAAGTGGATAGGCACCGACGGTAACGGTTTGTTCCTTGTCAGTGCCGATGGCACGCAGGTGATTGCTCAATTCAACACGTCCAACAGTTACATCCCGGGCGATGACATCTATGATGTGTGTTGTAACACCACTAACAACTCGGTGTACGTGATGACCGACAAGGGACTTGCCGAGTTCATCAGCGATGTGGGCGGCGGTGGTGTTGTCGAGATGGATGAGCTGTTTATCTATCCCAATCCGGTGCGCCCCGACTTTATGGGTCTGGTCACCATTACCGGACTTGAGAATAACTCCATTGTGAAGATTGCCGACAGCAGCGGTCTTGTCATCAAGCAACTCAAGAGTGAGGGCGGCACGGTGACATGGGACGCGTGTGGCAACGATGGCAATCGAGTGAGTACAGGTGTATATTACGTCATCGCCTCTTACAGCGATAATGCCGGCGGCAACGCCAAGCAGGCAATAGGCAAATTGGTGATTGTCAAATAAAAAGTTGAAGAGCACATGAAAGGCGACACGCCGATGATGCGGCAATTCAACGAGATTAAGTCCAAGCACCCTGATGCGATATTGCTCTTCAGGGTGGGCGACTTCTACGAGACCTATCTTCAAGATGCGGTGATCGCGTCCGAGATTTTAGGCATCACGCTCACTCGTCGCAGCAACGGTGCCGCAGCCGATGCCGCGATGGCCGGTTTCCCTTACCATGCCCTTGATACCTATTTGCCACGCCTGGTGCGTGCAGGCAAGCGGGTTGCCATCTGCGACCAACTCGAGGACCCGAAACTGACTAAAAAGTTAGTTAAGCGCGGCATTACCGAACTCGTCACTCCCGGTGTGGTTACAGGTGGTGAAATGCTCAATCGCAAGGAAAACAACTTCCTCGCCGCTGTTCACTTCGACAAGCCGGCAACCGGTCTGTCACTGCTTGATATCAGTACGGGCGAGTTTCTTGTTGCTCAAGGCGATACCGACTACATTGACAAGTTGCTCCAGAATTTCGAACCTAAAGAAGTGCTTGTGGAGCGTGCCAATCGTCGTCGTTTTGTTGATGCCTATGGCAGTAAGTACTTGTTGCAGGAGTTGGAAGACTGGGCTTTCTCGCCCGACGCTGCGGCTGAGCGTTTGACACGTCACTTCGGGACACGCACCTTGAAAGGATTCGGTGTCGAGGACATGACGGCAGGTGTCACTGCTGCAGGCGCGGTGTTGCATTATCTCGACATCACCCAACACACTGCGATAGGTCACATCACGACATTATCGCGCATCGAAGCCGACCACTATGTGAGACTCGATCGCTTCACGATGCGTAATCTTGAGATAATTGCGCCACTTTCTCCCGACGGGCAGTCGCTGCTGGGCGTGCTTGACCGCACCTTGTCGCCCATGGGAGCTCGCATGATGCACCGTTGGCTGCAATTCCCACTCAAGGATATTGAAGCCATCAATCGCCGTCTCGATGCAGTGGAATACTTCATGCGTCACCCCGACGAACATGATATGCTCAGGGAACAACTGGCAACCCCCGGTGATGTCGAGCGTATCTTGAGTAAGGTGTATAGCGGACGCATCAATCCACGGGAACTCGTGCAACTCAAGACAGCACTTCTTGCCATGGAACCCGTCAAGACGATGTGTGATAATGCCGATTGTGCCGTGTTGCGTGACATGGGTGCTCGCATTAACTTGTGTCCGGTGTTGCGTGAACGCATCGAGCGCGAAATCGAGCCCGATCCCCCCATGCAGCTCAATAAGGGCAATGTAATACGTGCCGGTATTAACGAGCAGCTCGACGAGCAACGGCGCATCGCTTTCTCAACGCGCGACGTGCTCGCTGCGCTTCAACAGCAGTTGAGTAACGAGACCGGCATTCCGAGCCTGAAAATCGGTTACAACAATGTATTCGGCTACTATATTGAGGTTCGCAACACTCATCGCGACAAAGTACCGACATCGTGGACCCGCAAGCAGACACTTGTTAATGCCGAGCGTTACATCACCCCCGAACTCAAGTCGCTTGAGGAACAGATTTTGGGAGCGCAGGAGCGCATAGCCATACTCGAGTCGCAGTTATTTGCCGAGTTGGTCGCTGCGGTTGCCGATTATATACCGGCAATTCGACAGGATTGTACCGTGCTTGCTTGGTTGGATTGTTTGGCTGCCTTTACCGCAGTATCGACCCAATACAAGTATTATCGTCCGCGACTCAACGACGGTCTTGACCTTGACATCGTTGACGGTCGACATCCGGTAATAGAGCAGCAACTGCCCCCGGGCGAGCAATATGTGCCCAATAGCGTGCACCTCGGTCATGACGAGCAACAAATCATTATCGTCACCGGTCCTAACATGGCGGGTAAGTCGGCGTTATTACGCCAAACGGCACTCATCGTGCTAATGGCGCAAGTGGGGTGTTTCGTGCCGGCAAGTCGTGCCGATATAGGGGTTGTAGACAAGATTTTCACGCGTGTCGGTGCCGGCGATAATATTTCGCGAGGTGAGAGCACTTTCATGGTCGAAATGACCGAAGCCGCATCAATCCTCAACAACCTCAGCGAGCGTTCGCTTGTGTTGTTCGACGAGTTGGGACGTGGCACGAGTACCTACGACGGCATCTCGATAGCATGGGCTATAGTCGAGCACATTCACGAGAGCCCCACTCGTGCAAAGACGCTTTTTGCGACCCACTACCACGAACTTAACGAGATGGAACGTTCTTTCAAGCGCATTGCAAACTACAACGTGCAGGTGAAGGAAATTGACGGCAAGGTGGTGTTTGTGCGCACTCTTGCCCGTGGCGGAAGCGAGCACAGTTTCGGCATCCATGTCGCTCGTCTTGCCGGTATGCCACCGGGCATCGTCAAGCGAGCCGAGCAGGTGCTCAAACAACTCGAACAGGAGGCTCGCGATAACGGCAACACCGAGATTGCCCGTAACCTCGCCGACATGGCGAGCGGTCGCAGTGGTTATCAATTGTCGCTCTTTCAACTTGACGACCCGGTGCTTGCCCAAGTGCGCGACGAGATTGTCAACCTTGATGTCAACTCGCTCACTCCGCTTGATGCTCTCAACAAACTCAATTCCATCAAGGGGTTGATAACGGGAAAATACTTGTGATAGCGACAATTGCTTGTCGCTGCGTTTAGTGTTTATAGAGAAATGAAACGTCAGGAATTGGAAATTATGGCCCCGGTAGGCTCGTGGGAGTCGCTTGTCGCGGCTCACCTGGGGGGTGCCGATGCCATTTATTTCGGTATAGAAGGTCTTAACATGCGCTCGAAGTCGAGCGTGAATTTTTCGCTCGACGACTTGCATGAAATCGCTACATGGTGCCAAGAACGCGGGTTGCGCAGTTATTTAACCGTAAACACTATCATCTACGACAGTGATGTCGACTACATGCACCGCATTGTCGATGCCGCCCGCGATGCCGGCATCACTGCTGTTATTGCAAGCGATATTGCCACAATCGGTTACGCTCGTTCGGTGGGAGTGGAAGTTCACATCAGCACCCAAGTTAATGTGAGCAATAGCGAGGCTGTGCGTTTCTACTCGCAGTGGGCCGATGTGATGGTGCTCGCACGCGAACTCAACATGGAACAGGTGGCAGCGATTGCCGACAGTATACGTCGCGACGACATCCGCGGCCCTCACGGTGACCGTGTTCGTCTTGAGATGTTTTGCCACGGTGCATTGTGCATGGCAATCAGCGGAAAATGTTACTTGAGTCTTCATCAAGCCGGCACGAGTGCCAATCGTGGTGAATGCAGGCAGATTTGTCGGCGTAATTATCTGGTTACCGACCGCGAGACAGGCGATGAACTCGCAGTGCATGACAAGTATATCATGTCGCCCAAGGATCTCAAGACAATTCATTTTATCAATCGTATGGTTGATGCCGGTGTAACAGTGTTCAAGATTGAAGGACGTGCACGCGGACCGGAATATGTGCGCATTGTGACCGAGTGCTATAACGAGGCGCTTACGGCCGTGTGTAACGGCACTTACGGCACCACGGTGCAACCCACGTCATGGGACGAACGCTTGTCGCGAGTGTTCAATCGTGGTTTTTGGAACGGTTATTACTTGGGACAACGCTTGGGTGAGTGGACATCAAAGTACGGTTCGAGTGCGACACGTGTCAAGATATATGCCGCCAAGGCGATTCGCTACTTCGGCAATATCGGTGTTGCCGAATTTAAAGTGGAAGCCGGCGATGTCGCTGTCGGTAACGAGGTGCTCATCATCGGACCCACCACGGGTGCCGTGCCGCTTGTCGTTGAGGAAATTCGTGTTGATTTGCAACCGGTCGAGAGAGCAACGCGCGGTGAGCACTTCAGTATCAAGGTGCCGTGTAAAGTGCGTCCCGGTGACCGATTATACTTGTGGAAACTGTCACCGGCGGCTCAACAGGGCTGTAATTCCGGCAGTGAATGATGCAATCAAGACGATGACAAGCAGCACCACGGGCAAGTCGGTCCACTCGACAGCGATGGGATAAGCACTCACTATCATGGTCGAGGCATCACCCCCGAGGGTCAGCCAACCGAAGTGCTGTTGGCACAAACACAAGGCCAAGCCCAACACGATGCCTATTGCAGCACCCACTGTCGCCAACAAAATGCTCTCTGCCATGAAGATGCCTCGCACGAGAGAGTTTGATGCTCCGATGCTGCGCAGTGTTGCCATGTTCTCGCGTTTCTCGGTTATCAACAACGACATCGCGCCGATAATGTTAAAAGTCGCTATCAGCATGATAAATGCCAACAGCAGTGAGGTCATCCACTTTTCTACATTAATCATACGATAGGCCTCGCTTTGTTGCATCATGCGATTTTTCACTACATATTCCTTGCCTAAGGTTGCCGTCAGTGACTTGGCAACAGTTGCCACATCGGCATCTGCCGACAAACGCAACTCAACCGCAGTCGCCTCTTTCCTGTAGTCGAACAGACGTCGTGCCACATCAAGCGTGACAAATATCAACTGTGAGTCGTAGCCATCCTGTGATAATTCAAAAACACCTGCCACGGCAAGTGTGTCGCTGCGAAACGCGCCTATGGGCGATGCTATATTGATGGCACCGCGTCGTTGTGGGGCGTACACGACGATAGGTTCGCCTGTGCCTGAGAATACCGATAGTGCCAATGCCGACCCCGACCCCGGTACACAATAGTTATCGTCCGAGTCGTTCCACCTGCCGTCAACCATCAGGCTGTCGATGTTATTAATCGTGCTGTAGCCTACCGGCACACCTTTGAGCACCACCGGCTGTTGCAATCCGCCGTGGATGGCGAGGGCACGCTCGCTCACCACGGGCATTGCAGTGTCAACACCTGCTATGTCGAGTGCAATCTTGCACACCTTGTCACCGTCGTCAATCACCTTGCCCGTTGCCGGCATGATTGCGATGGCAGGGTCGAGCAACGACAATCGTGCCGTTATCACATCACGAAATCCGTTGAACACGCTCAACACCACCAGTAAGGCGGCTGTTGTCAATGCCAGTCCGGCCACGGCTATTGCCGTGATGATACCTGTTGCGGCATGTGACTTGGGCGCAGTGAGGTAACGTAGCGCGATGCGAAAAGCCAATTTCATGGTTAATGTAATGGGGCGTGGTCAGGCTTATTGTTCTACGTCGTTTGCATTGTTGCCTTTGGGCATGTCGCCGGCGAGCAACTCGTCAATGTGGTCAATATAGTCCAGCGAATCGTCAACGAAGAATGTCAACTCGGGAATGCGGCGCAGTTGGTAACGCACCCGATTGCCCAACGCGTACCTTACCGAGCCTACGTTGGCATTAATGTTGGCAACTATTTCGGCAGCCCGTTCACCGGGGAACACGCTCAAGTAGGCGCGTGCCACGCTTAGGTCGGGGCTCACTCTCACCGTGCTTACTGTGATGAGAGTGCCACTCGTTTTGGCTGTTTCCAGTCTGAAAATCTCACTCAACTCCTTTTGGAGCAAGCGGGCTATTTTTTGTAATCTTGTTGATTCCATTGTATCTCGGTTGACAAATATTGTGATGATATATGCGGTGACTTTGTTGGCTAAAGATGTAAATCCTATTTTATGTGGGGTCGCGGTGATGTCGGGTCAACGGTAATTCTGATGAGGGACAAACCGTCTCTCAAGGGCAGCATCACGACCTCGGCATCGGGGTCGGCGAGTACCATGTCGTTGAAGTCTCGTATGCCGCGGGTTTGTGCATCGTCGGCGTCGGTGTCTATCACCTTGCCGTCCCACAATGTGTTGTCGGCAATGATGTACCCGCAATGCGAGAGGCGGGGCTTTACCGTGTTGTAGTAGTCGCAATAGTGTCGCTTGTTGGCATCGATGTACACCAGGTCGAACGTTCCGGGCAAGGTGGGGATCACAGTCATTGCATCGCCTATGTGAAGTTTCACGCGATGTCCGACGAGTGATCGGTTCAAGTGCCGACGAATGAACGGTTCCAATTCGTCTTCAAGTTCAATCGTGTCAACAGTCGCATCACCGGTGAGCCCCTCGGCGATACACAACGTCGAGTAAGCACTGTAAGTGCCCAATTCCAACACTCGTTGCGGTCTTATCATCGTGACTAACATTTTGAGTAATCGTCCCTGCACGTGACCGCAACACATGTGGTCATAGAGTAGGCGAGTGTGAGTCTCGCGCTCCAATTGCCACAGGTTGTCCGCCTCGCCCGTGGTGTGTTGCTCTATATAGTCATCAAGCGTCATCGCGGTGTATTAACGCTTCTACTGCGAGTCGGTAACTGTCGAGACCGAAGCCCGCAATAACACCCGTACATGCGCCGCTTAGCAGTGATGTGTGGCGGTAGGACTCGCGAGCATGCACATTGCTGATGTGAACTTCAACCACCGGGGCGGCAATGGCACGCACCGCATCGGCGATAGCCACCGAGGTGTGAGTGTAACCACCGGCATTCAAGACGATACCGTCGACCCCGTAACCATGGCGTTGCAACTCGTCAATAATAGCCCCCTCGCTATTGCTCTGGAATAAGACGAAGTCAACATTCGGATAGGTTGCCGTCAACTGCTGCAAGTAGTCGCCGATGCTGCGAGAACCGTACACGCCCGGTTCACGTTTGCCCACAAGGTTCAGGTTGGGACCGTTGATAATTGCAATTTTCATTTTGATTATTTATTGGAGTGATGCGAGTGGTGACTCGCGTTTGACACTTCACTCGAAATTCAACGGGGACACGCGACACGCGATGCATGCCGGGTGCCCCCGTCGTCAGTTATCTAAAACTCTCTTAAATCAGAAGAATTGTTGTATGTTCTTCTTGACCTTTGTGCTCTTGGCAAGGATGCGGGTAATCATGTTGGGGTTGGCAACATTGCCGCGAGTTTGTGCATAGCGTTGGTTGAGTTCATCAACTCCGGGCACGCGCTCTTCCTTCTCTTGGCGTTCCACCTTGAAGACGTACACGCCGTTCTCGCCCTTGACCGGTCCGACCAGCACACCGGGCTTGGCTGTGGCAATCATACCTACCAACGAGGGCTCGTTGCCAATCTTTTGGATATTGTCTTGAGCAAACACGACTTGGGTGCTGTCAACCTGAACTCCCATGAGCGTAGCATAACCGTTGAGGTCGCTTGCCTTGCCGGTATATTCTTTCACGAGGTCTTCACCCTTGAGGGTGTTGATGGCGAGCGTGTTGAGGTAGTCGTGCAACTGCTTGTAGCCGAGGGGCAGGTAGTCACCGCTATACACGGCATCAAGAGCCACGGCAACCAGCACGTCCTTGTTGTCGCTGAAGATGGGCGATACGGCACCAGGGGTGTTGTCAAATGCCCACTTGATAGCCTTGCGAGTATCGCGAATACCGCTACGAGTATAGGGATTCATGCCTAATTGTGCCGTGGTGGGTGTCACCTCGGCAGACAATGCGTTGAAACCGGCCTCGGCGGCTTTCTCCTCGAATTCTTGAGCGTTCTTGACGCTGTTCAAGAAGTTCTGCAACGAAAGGCGAGCGGCATCTTGAGTGTCCTGGCTTGCATAGGCTTCATAAGAGACTTCAGCATAGGTGAAGAATGTCTTGGGAGCCTTCTTCTCGATCACTTTTGCAAGTGTTGCGCCCTCGGCTTGCGGAGCAAGCACGATGTAACCGGTGCCGGCTGCTGCAAGGCGGTTCTTGATAGAGTCGGCAAAGGCTGCGACGCGCAACCACTGGGCAGGCTGTCCCTGAATGCCCTTCACGCTTGCCTCAAGGTCGGCAACGGTCTTGCCGGCGTTGAGTTGAGCAAGCACCGAGTCTTGGGTGGCCTTGTTGCCGGGAACCATCACCAACTCGATGTTAACCGAGTCGAGCGACACGTTCTTGTTCATCAACTTGTACATCACGTGGCGGTTGCCCTGGGGGTCAAGACGCTTCACCTCGCCCACTGCAGCAGCGGTGAGGAAGTCCTTCACGTCGGACTTGGCCTCGGCGAGTGTGGTGATAATCGAGTCGGCGTTTACGGTGCCCATCACGCGCACGCTGTCAATACCGTGTCCCTTTTGCAGCGCGACGAAAGCACGGTCGGCAATGGCTGTGGCGGCTGCCAAGTCGGCCTCCGACGGGGTGATGTCAACTCTGATATAGTGAATGGAACGCAACTCCTCGTCAATGGCGAACAACGGCTTGCGCTTGTTGTACTCGGCACGCAACTCCTTGTCGGTGATTGCCTCGTCGTACTTCTCGCTCGGAATTGACGCGTAGTCCTTCTTGACGAATGTGACATAATCGGTCACCGCACCTTCCTCTGCAAGTTGTGCACGGTCAAGGTCGTTAGCCTTGATTGCACCTGCCAACAACGTTTGCAACTTAAAGAACTTGAGACCGTCGACAAGTTGCTCTTGCTGCCGGTTCCATAACACCTTGAGTTGGTTCACTTGCTCGCGGGGAACACCGAATTTGTCGGGGTTGGTAATCAACTCGTATAACTGCTTGGGTGACTCCATTCCCATTTGTTGTGCAAACTGTTGCATCTGTGGCAGCGGCTGGTCGCCTATCATCAATTGTGACAACTCATCGTTGCTCACACCGATGCCGACAGCCTCGTACTCCTTGTTCAACAAGATCTCGTTGATCATCTCGTCAAGCACCTCTTGTTGGCGCTGAGCAGGGTCAATCTGGTTGTTGTTATTCTGCTCGGCTTGCGAAGCAAGTTCCACGCGATGTTGGAATGACATGATGTCAATCTTCTCCGAACCGACCTTAGCGATGTCGCTGTTGCCGATTTGGCGTCCTAAGGCTTCAATTCCCACCTCGATAATGAAAGCGAGCAATGCGCCGCCAATCACGATGGCAAGAATGTTCTTTTTCTGCCTAATGTTCTCTAATGTAGCCATTTAAATATTTGTTGTTAATAATTTTGCAATGTAAAAGTGGGCTTTTAGCCAAATAAACACGCAAAATTAGTTATTTTTCCCTTATGCGCCAAAACTTTCCGGTTTTTTTCGGATTTTTCGTGCCGAAACACAGTGGCGCTTAAGAGATGTATATCGCTCACTGCAACTCAAGAATGAGTGTTCCTCTCGGCTCGACAGTGATGCCCGATGTGAAGCTGTAAGGTGTGCCGGTAGGTACATCGACGGCACTCGAGTGTGTGCCCGTCACTTCGGCATAGCGTGCCGCGTCAAGAGCGCGAGCCTCGTCGGTGCCGTTCACGATTGTCATGATTGTGCGTCCGCCGCCCATGCGAGAGATGACGTAAATGCCGTCGCGCGGCGAGAATTGCACCTGTTTTCCTCCGATTATTGCTTTGTTGCCTTGTCGCCAATGCAGCACGCGACTCAGCCATGTGAACATGTCTTGCTCCTCGGCGGTGCGACCCGCTGCGGTGAAGCAATCGCGAGTATCACCGGGGAAGCCGCCGGGAAAGTCGCGACGCACGTCACCGTCGGTGCGGCGTTTGGTGCCGTTCATCATGATTTCGGTGCCGTAATATAACTGCGGTATGCGGTTAATCGTGAGTAATAGTGCCAAAGCCTGTTTTAGCGGTCGTGGGTCGCGAGTGTCGGCAAGAAACCGGTCGGTGTCGTGGTTGTCAATAAATGCCATCACACTACTCGGGTTGGGGTAGAGGTAGTCAAACACGAGGCTGTTGTACACGCGATTAAAACCACGCCACCAGCCGTCGGTGACCTCGGTGCGAGCCGAGTCTATTTTCTCGTGGAACGAGAAATCCATAACCGTCTTGAGATAACTGTTCTCGCGAGCGTTAGGGCTGTCTTTTTGCCATGTGGCAGTGTAAGCGGGTTGCTCGACCCACGTTTCGCCCACGGCGTTGAAGTCGGGATATTCCTCATCGATTATTCGCATCCACCGTGCCATCGGTGTGGCGTAGGCATAGGGATAAGTGTCCATGCGAATGCCGTTGATACCTATGGTTTCTATCCACCAGATGCTGTTTTGGATAAGGTAATCCATCACGTGGCTATTGTTCTGGTTGAGGTCAGGCATTGTAGGCACGAACCAACCTTCGACGGTCTCGCGCAAGTCAATTTCGCTGGCATAGGGGTCGAGCACGGGTGTGAGTTTGTAACTCGTTTGCAGGTAATCGGTTCCGCGTGGGTTTCGACTGCCCTTGTCGGCACGTTGAGCCAACCATTGGGGGTGATTGAACCAATCGCTGCTCGGCATGTCGTTTACCCACTTGTGCTCGAAACCGCAGTGGTTGAAAATCATGTCCATGACGACTTTCAGTCCGTGGGCGTGAGCCTCGTCGGTGAGGTGGCGATAGTCGTCGTTCGACCCGAAACGGGGGTCTACACGGTAATAGTCGGTCGTGGCATAGCCGTGGTATGTGCTTGAGCGACCACCGTCAGGCGAGTCGTTCTCGAGCACCGGCGTTAGCCACAGTGCTGTCACGCCCAATTCATTGAAGTAGTCGAGATGCCGTCTGATGCCTTCCAAGTCGCCACCGTGTCGCAGGCTCGGAGCACTGCGGTCGCACTTGTAAGGACGCATGCCGGCAACCATGTCGTTGGCTGTATTGCCGTTGGCAAACCGGTCGGGCATGAGCATGTACAGTACGTCGGCATTGGTGAAACCGTGGCGTTCCTCGCCGGGCATCTCGCGCTCGCATAGCATATAGGGGTATTTCAACTGCTTCTTTCCGCGAGAAAAGGTGAGAGTCATCGTGCCGGGCTGTGCCGATGCCACATCAAGGTATAGTAGCAAATAGTTGTTGCTCCCGTCAAGGCGCACCACGCTGTCGATGCGCACACCGGCGTAGTCGACAGTGACATCGGCTTCCTTGATGTCGGTGCCATATACCATCAGTTGCAATGCGCTGTGTTTCAAGCCTGTGTACCAGTTGGGCGGGTCGATGCGGTCAATGCTTAAGTTTGCTTTGGGTGCCGCAACAGTCGCGAGCGCAATGAGTGTCAGACCTATAAGAAGAATGCGTTTCATATCAAGTTTCATATCAATAATAAGGAGTATTTGGTCGGTTGAATTAGGCAGGTGAGTTGGAGTTAAAATGGGGTCGCCGAGCGCGACGACCCCATTTTGTCTTGTGACTGCCGGTCATAGGCAGTCACGATTGAACTTTTCTCAATCAGTTGTGGAAGATAAGTGCACTTTGTGCCGGCACGGTTACGGTGCCGCCGTTGATGACGGCTATACCACGTTCGCAGGCTGCGATATTACGCACAACGACGGTGTATTCGCCCTCGGGCACGGTGATTGTGCGTGCTTGCTTGTTGGCATTCAGTGCCACGTATATATCTCCCCAACTCTCGTCAACACCTTGCAGACGCAAACCGCTCTTGAGGTGGAACGCAACGAGGCAATCCTGTGTGGGCAGGAACTCGAGGTTGCGGCGCACCAGTTCGGCACTTCCCATGTGGAATGCGGGGTGTGACTTGCGAATGTCGATCAATCCGCTATAATAAGCCATCACTTGCGGATAGCGCTCGAGATTGGTCCAGTCAAGGTGATTTATCGAGTCGGGACTTTCAAAACTGTTGTGAACACCTTTCTTGTCGCGCAACATTTCCTCGCCACTCAGCATGAACGGAACGCCCTGTGAGGTGAATACGGCGGTTTGTGCCAACAGATTAAGGCGAATTAACTCGTCGGTCGTCAAGCCGGGAATACTCGCCTTCAAGCGGTCGACAAGACACATATCATCGTGACAACTCACATAGGAGATGAATTGTGTCGGTTCGTTGCACCAGAAGTGATCGCTGTAATTGACGGCGTTGATATTCACTTGGGGGTGGCGCACACCGCCGGCGATACCGAACATGATGCTCTGTTCATGTCCCTTGATGCCGGCGAGGAAAGCCGGCTTGCTGTCGTCGCTGAAGGGACCGCGCAAAGCATCTCTAATGTCATCGCTGAAAGCGGCGATGCCCGGCATGCGGTTGATAGCACTCTTCATTGCCAATCGGTCGGCAGGATATGCACATGTGCCGGCTGCCCAGCCCTCGCCGTAGATATAAATCTGCGGGTCAATAGCACTTAACTCGGTGCGTATCGCGTTCATCGTCTCGATGTCGTGAATACCCATCAAGTCAAAACGGAAACCGTCGATGTGATACTCGTTAGCCCAGTATTTGACACTTTCCACCATGAAACGGCGCATCACCTCGTGGTCGCTTGCTGTTTCGTTGCCGCAACCGCTGCCGTTGCTGTAACTGCCGTCGGCATTGAGGCGATAATATTCGTCGGGCATGGTGAGTTGGAACGGACTGCCGTCGACACTATAGGTGTGGTTGTACACAACGTCAAGCACCACCTTGATGCCGGCGGCGTGAAGTGCACGTACCATTTGCTTGAACTCGCGCACGCGTGCAATGGGGTCGTAGGGGTCGGTGGAATAGCCACCCTCGGGCACGTTGTAATTCAGCGGGTCGTATCCCCAGTTGTACTTGTTGTCCTGTAAACGGGTTTCGTCTACCGAGGCATAGTCGAAACTGGGCAGCATGTGCACTGCATTAATTCCCAATGCCTTGAGGTGAGCAATGGCGCGAGGCTCGCTCAGTGCAAGGAATTTGCCCGGGTACTTGAGCCCACTGCTTGCGTCAATAGAGAAGTCGCGATGATGCAATTCGTAGAGTATCAAGTCTTTGGGCGCGATGTCGGGACGGACATCGGTGCCCCAGTCGGTGGGGTCGGTGTCGCGCATGTCGATGATGGCACCGCGTCGTCCGTTCACACCGACAGCCGTTGCAAACACGCCCGGAGTCTCACCGCGGAAACTCTTGCCGTATTTCACGTCAAAGGTGTAAAACTTGCCCTTAAGGTCGCCCTTAATCGCTCCTTCCCACAGCAGATTACCTCCTGTGGTGGGCGAACTCTTGAGGTTTACCGTCTTCAGCGGTTTGCCTCCTGTCCCCTCGGCGTAGATGCGCAGTTTCACCGCCTTAGCCGCCGGTAATGTCTCAATAGCAAAACGCGACTCACCGGGGGAGTAGGTTAACTCCCCGGCGAGTGCGGTCACTGTCATCAACAGTGCCATGAGTGTTGCGATAAGATTAAAACGTTTCATTTGCGTCCGCTATTGGTCACCAATGCATTAATCTTGTCGTTAAATGCGGTCTCACCCATGAGTCGCTCTATGGTCATGTGCATGCGATAACGCCAATAGTGACGCGGGTTCGACGGCACGTTAATGCGTTCGGCATCGGCATCGGGCAGGCGCAGTTGCTCGTCCATTGCCAACCAGTCTTGCAGCGAAAGCAAGCACAGCATTGAGGGTGAGTTCAAGTGGTTGCGCACGATGTCGCTTGCCAACCAACCCGGCAGCGGGTGTGGGGCAGCATCGCCGCGCCACAACACTTGATTGTAGTATTGTTGGGTTTGATCCCAGTCTTCGTCCCACCACTGGCGCAGTGTCGCCATGTCGTGGGTGCTGATGGTTGCCACCGAGCGGTAAGGATTAGCGCTGAGGTTGCCGAACTTGAGGTGGCTGTCCTTGGGCATAGACTGGATTTCGAGACTCAAGATGCGCAACTCGTTCATCACCCAGGGCACGCAGTCGGGTACCATGCCGAGGTCTTCGGCACATACCAGCATGCGCGTCGCTTGTACCAACTTGGGCAACTTCTTCATCGCTTCGCCGTACCAGAAGTCGTTGTTGCGTCGGTAGTAGTAATCGTTGTACAAGCGGTTGAAGGCTTGCTTGTCGTTGTCGTATAGAGCCTCGTACACGAAGTCAAATTGCACCGAGATGCGCGGGTGGAACACATTGGGGTTCTTGTGGTCGCGCACGAACAGCACATCGCTGATGAGAGCCATTAAACCGTCGCGAATCCAGATGTCGTCATCACTTGTGCGCCCCTCGAAGGCTTGCTCAATCTTGCGTTGGGTGTCAAACTCGGGCTTCATGTGGTAGATGTCGTCGTGTGCGCGGTCGACATAAGTCTCGCGAACCAGATTTGCCCACTTGCCGAACACGCGATCAAGCACCCAATCGGCGATGAACGGTGTGGTCATGTGCTCCTCTTGGAAGTTGAGACCGTAACCGCGTATTTCATCGGCTGTCATGCCGAGTGCGGGCGAGAAATGTCCCAACAAACCGTGTACTGCCTCGATGGGAATTTCCCAAATACGGAAAAATCCCAACACGTGGTCAATGCGGTAGGCATCAAAGTATTGAGCCATCTTGCGGAAACGTTTTACCCACCATGTGCAGTCATCGGCGAGCAATGCGTCCCAATTGTAGGTGGGTAAGCCCCAATTCTGCCCATTGGTCGAGAAAGCATCGGGTGGCGCACCCGCTTGTCCGTTAAGGTTGAAATACTTGGGTTCCACCCAAGCCTCAATGCCGTCGCGACTGATGCCGATGGGTATGTCACCCTTGAGCACCACGTGTTTCTCGAGTGCATGCTCGTGAGCGGCACGCATCTGCTTGTCGAGGTTGAATTGGACATAATACCAGAATGCGACTTCCTTATAAGCCTTAGTGCGCGGATTGCCCATCGCCTCGGCTTCATCGGTGGGGAGGGTGTGGTGGTCGGGCCACATGGAGAACACGGCGGTGCCGTACAAGTCGCGGTAGTGGCAAAAAGCCGCGTATGGCACCAACCAATGCTTGTTGGTGTTGAAGAATTCCTTGAACTCGTCGCTCTTGAGTACCTCGGCTCCGGTTTGAGCGAACAGCAAGCGCAAGTATTCCAACTTGGCGTTATTCACGCGCTCATAGTCTATTTGAGGAAACGAGTTGAGTTCCTTGCGCAACGCTTCAAACTCTCCGGCACGTTGCTTGTCCTCTAATGCGGGCAGTTGCCGCAAGTCGGTGAACTGTGGGTGCAAGGCGTAGATGCTGATGCTCTTGTAGGGGTAACTGTCCACCCAAGTGCCTGTCATCGTTGTGTCGTTGATGGGCAACACCTGCAGTGCGCGTTGACCCGTGCTTGCAACCCAATCTATCATCAACTTGAGGTCGCCGAAGTCACCCACACCGAATGAGCCCTCGCTGCGCAGCGAGAATACCGGAACTACGGTGCCGGCAATCTTGGTGGGGTAGAATGGGAAATAGGCTTGTGTCAACTCGTAAACAATCACATCGCCCGAACGTGTCGGGGGCAATACCACCCGACGATTGTCGCCGGTTTCCCATAAGATGCCCTGCGGACCGATGACGGCGAACTTGAACTCAACGATGGGATTCTTGAACTTTGCCGCATCGATGGTGACGACCCACTCGTTGGGCGAATGCTCGCTCATCGCGACAGCGTGGTCGGCGTCCCAATCGCCGAGCACTTCCTCGTTACCCACGACGAGCAGACGCTCGCCGGCGCGCAACTGCGGTGCGCGAACTTTAACCTGGATACTGCGACCGAACTTGACCGGTTCCACTTGCACGCTGTGGTCGTGTGCCGCCACACAGTCGGTGAACGCGCTGCTGTAGAGGTAACTGTCCTCGGGCATATCGTTCCAGTGGTCATACAGCACATACTTGCCACCCTTCACGGCAGTGAAGTCAAGGCGGTGAGGCACCACAAGCCACTCATGGCGAACCTCGGTGTCACCACGCATCACGCTGTAATAATAGTCCATCGCAACCGGTGCCTTGTCCAACTCAAGGTCAACGCGCCACACGCGACCGTCACTGGTGCGCATCGCGTGGCGTGTCACAGCGTCGCTTTGAGACGAGTGCAACACATTCAGCACGATTTCCTCGCCATAGACGGTCTGGTAATCAAGATTGAATTTAATTTTCATGCAAAAATATTTTTGATATTAGTTTGATATGTCGTTTTGTCAATCCGTTAAGGTGTCGTAAAATTAACGAAAAATCGGCACTGCTCGCGCGTGTACGAGCCTGCAAACCGACAAATTTAATTGCAAACGTTTGCATTGCCTCAAGTGAATTTCCACGTCTATCGACGTCTGTTTAAGTCTATTATGTCTTTAGATAATATGCCGTGAGGTTTCACTTTGTCGGGTCACCTGTCGGCGACCTCATGGGCTTTCGCTCACTTGCAGAGGGTGTTATTGATGTATCCGGGCGACGTGACTGCACGAAAAAGGGTGTGCCATAAATTTGACACACCCTCTATATAAGTCGTCAGGTATTGTAAATCAAGCCTTTGCAGCGCGGCGGTCTTGAATAAGGAAGACGCACACTGCACCGAAGACGAGCAGTACGCCGGCAAGTATCAACATGTTGCCCTGCACGCTGCCGAGCGCGGTGAGCAAGACACCACCGAGTGCAGCGGCGACAATCTGCGGAATGCAAATCGTGCAGTTGAACAAGCCCAAGTAGGTGCCCATGCGAGGATTGCCCTCAAGCGCGTTGGTGACGAGAGTGAAAGGCATTGCAAGCATTGCCGCCCATGCTACACCGATGAGGAAGTAAGGTCCGAACAGTAACCACTTGTCGGCGCAATAGGGTACCAACATGAAGCCTATACCGCCTATAACAAGACTCACGGCGTATGCCACCTTGATGTTTTTGAAGAGCGGTAATACAAGAGCCCATAACACACTGCCTATTGCCTGTACTGCAAACAGCACTCCGACCCAGTTGCCGGCATCTTGGTAACCCTCGCTCGAGGTGTCGGTGGTGCCCCAAACGGTGTCGGCTATCGTGCCGTTAGTGTAAGTCCACATGTACATGAACGCGAACCAGCAGAAGAACTGCACTACACCCACTTGAACGAACACCTTGATGGCGTGCGACATGTCGCTCTCGCCTGTTGATGCAACGGCATGTTCCTGCTTTGCACCCTGCTGGAACTCAGCCATTTCTTGCGGATTATATTCCTTGACATTGGCGGTCGTGTAGATGACACACAAGATGAGTATGCCCGCTCCCACATAGAACGACCACTTGACCGAGTCGGGCACGACACCCTCGGGAGCCACGTTGGCTATGCCTAGGGCGGTGAACAATATCGGGAACAAATATCCGGCGAGAGAACCGGCATTGCACAAAAAACTCTGGATAGAATAAGCCTGCGCTTTTTGTTTCTCGTTCACCATGTCGCCCACCATCATCTTGAACGGTTGCATTGCCATGTTAATGCTCGTGTCGAGGAACATGAGCGAGATTAAGCCGAACAACATCGCTCCCGAGAAACCCCATATCACCTCACCGGTCGTCAAGCCGAGGCTGCCGGCATTGGGCAACAGGCACATCACCAACACGGCGGCTGCCGCGCCGATGAACAAGTAAGGAATGCGACGCCCGAAGCGCGTCCATGTCTTGTCGCTGAAGTAACCTATGAGAGGTTGTACCACCATGCCCATCAATGGGGGCAGTATCCAGAAGTAACTCAGCGAGTGGGGATCGGCACCGAGCGTTGCGAAGATGCGCGTGATGTTGGCACTCTGCAAGGCGTAGGCGATCTGAACTCCAAAGAAGCCGAAACTGATGTTCCACAACTTCATGAAACTTAAATCCGGTTTTGTTTTCATAGTGTTGTATTTGATGTTTAATGATTAATCAGTACGCAAATGCAAAAATAATGAAAAGCCACGGCATCGCCGTGAAGTGTGGTCTGACGTGTCGAAAAAAAATCGTGCAAACGTTTGCGTATCCACGTCTGCCGATTTAAATGATTGCGAGATTAATCAAGGCACGGGTTGTCGAGTTGTGAGAGTGGCAACATAAAAATACATTTTGTGGCGGTGAAATCGTGTCGCGATACAATATTGCGTTACTTGTGTCGTTTAATTAATGATTATTGTGAAAGTACTTTTAACAAAATAATGAAATTGACAAAGATTATTGCTGCAGCGGCATGCGTCATGCTGCTTGCTTCCTGTGGTACGACCAAGGAGAATAACTTGGCGTATTTTAAAGATCTCGCCGCCCGACAGAGCGGAACGATCTCTTCAAACGGCAACTACGATATTAAGGTGGTGTCCGACGACGAACTTATTATCACCGTGACAAGCAAAGCCCCGGAGGCTACAGCAATGTACAATGTACCCATGTCAAACCCCGCGTTGCGCAGCGATTTGCTCGCGACCACGCAGGCTCGTCAACAAACCTTTATCGTTGACAACAAAGGCTATATAATTTTGCCCGTCATAGGTCAAGTGCATGTCGAGGGTATGACAACCGGCGAGATAGCCGACCGCATTCGTGCCGAAGTGGAACAGCAGGTAAAAGATCCCTATGTGCGCGTTGAGTTGCTCAGTGTGCCGGTCAACGTGATGGGTGAGGTGCGCAATCCTCATCGTGCCAGTCTTCATCGCCAGCGTTGCACCGTGCTTGAGGCACTTGCCGAGTGTGGCGACCTCACCGAGTTTGCTCGCCGTGACAATGTCATTGTGATACGCACCGAAAACGGCAAGACAACTTACGGACACTTGGACTTGTCGAGCAGCGAGATTTTCAATTCGCCATATTTCTTCTTGAAACAAAACGATATTATCTACGTCGAGCCTAACCAGATACGTGTCGACAACTCGAAGTACAACCAGAACAACGCTTACAAGTTGACGGTAATCTCAACCATCGTGAGTGCGACCTCGGTGATTGCTTCGCTGGTTATCGCGTTTGCTGTCAAGTGATGGTTCACACCTTAACGTTCACGTGATAATGAAGTAACAGGAGTAAGGTGATAAGGTGAGATGATTAACCTGTAAAGCCTGACCGGGTAGCACCGTCGGCAGGTGTTTGCTTGCATTGATCACTAACCTTTAACCGCATAACTTTAATGATTGACTAATGACACCTTTAAGCACCGATATGACCCCTCAACAGGGAGAAAAAATTATAGATTTCGGAACAATTTATCGTAAGAACAAGCGCTACTGGTGGTTGTTCTTGTTGTCGCTCACCGGCTGCTTGTGTTTGGTGGCACTGTACCTATATATAAAGCAACCGGTTTACAGCGTTCAAGCCACTATGCTTGTCGCGCAAGACGATAACACGAGTGGTGGTGCTGCGATGCTCAAAGCGCTGTCGTTGGGCAGCGTGGGCAGCAAGGTCGACGATGAGGTGGTCGTGATGGCATCACGTGAGGTGCGTTCCGAGATGATTAAGCGACTGGGGGTAAACCGCACTTATATCGAGAAAAAAAGCTTTTTAAAGAAAATTGATCACTACGGCACATCGCCCATCGAGGTCGACGCGCCTCAATCAATCTTCGACACGCTGATGGTGTCAATGGTATTCAAGATAGATCTTGACAAGGCGGGTAAGGCAGATATTATCGTGAAGAAGGGTATGTTTAAGACCCTGGCACGTGCCGAGGGGGTGACACTGCCGTATAACATCAAGACTCCCTACGGTATCTTCGGTGTCAATACTACCGACTACTACAAGACAGGTAAGCCGTTGAGTATGAAAGTCCTGGTGAGAGGAAATCCGGTCAAGTGCGAGATTTTGTCCGAAGACATGATGACCTACGTTTTGACCAAGAAGAGCAACGCCATTGTATTGAGCATCGACGAGACAAACGTGCAGCGCGGCAAGGACGAGCTCAACACTATCATGGAGATATATAACGAGCGCGGTCAACGAGAGAAAGACGAAATGGCAGTGAATACCGCCAAATTTATCGAGGATCGCTTAGGCTTGATTTATACCGAATTGACCAAGAGTGAGGGTGATATCGAGGCGTACAAACGCTCTCACAACATGATAGATACCGGCCTGCAAACCAAGGAACTCGTGACCAAAAAGAGTGCTGCCGAACAGAATATCATTCAGTGGGAAACACAGTTGCGCATTTTGGACATGGTCAAGGAATTTCTCTCCGACCCTCAAAAGAGCAATCAGATGATACCGTTCACCATCAGTGCCGAGGAAGATAACGCGAGTTCAAAAGCAATCACCTCCTATAACGAGGCTGTACTCGAGCGTATGAAAGTCGCAACCAGTGCCAAGGAGGGCAGCGACGTGTTGGTTGAGATTGACGAACAGTTGAACAAGATGCGAGCAAACGTGATAACCAGCGTGGAGAGCCAGATGGGTGCCCTGCGGGTGCAAATCGCGCGTGCCAATCAGGAGGGCAACAATTCCCAGGGGCAACTATCCGCCTTGCCCACCGGCGAGCGCGAGATGCGCGACTTGTACCGTCAGCAAGGAATACAGAATACCTTGTACACGTTCTTGTTGCAGAAGCGCGAGGAGAACAGCCTGTTGTTGGCTGCATCCACGCCTAAGGGAAAAATCGTCGACCACGCCTATACTTTCAGCGAACCCAAGAGTCCCAAGATAGGATTAACCATAGCGTTAGCATTGTTAATCGGCCTGCTAATCCCGGTGCTCATCTTGTGGTTAAAGAGCCTGTTCAACACCACCTTTGCCAATCAACAAGAACTTGAGGACATCACCACGGCATCCGTCATCGGTCATGTTCACCACAATCGCCACAAGAGCGAACTGGTGGTGCGCGAGGGCAAGACAAGTGCTATCGTTGAGTTATTCCGCTTTATCCGTAACAATACCCACTTCCTCATGCGAGGTGCCGATGACAAGGTGTTGCTTGTTACCAGTAGCGTGAGTGGCGAGGGTAAAAGTTTTGTCAGTGCCAATATTGCAGCGTCGTTCGCCCTGCAGGGCAAGCGAGTGGCACTTGTCGGTCTTGACATTCGCAGTCCCAAATTGGCAACCTTGTTTGGCTTGAAAGAAACTCCGGGCGTGACCGCTTATCTGTCTCGACAAGACGTTACGCTTGGCGATGTGACGCAATCGTGCAAGCAAGTTGCAGGATTAGATGTTGTCGTCGGCGGTGTGATACCGCCCAATCCGGGTGAGTTGTTACTCGGCGAGCGCATCAAGCAGTTGTTTGCCGAGTTGCGCGAGGCTTACGACATGATTATTGTAGACAGTGCACCGACAGCCATGGTGAGCGACACCTTCTCTCTCGCACCTTATGTCGATGCTACTCTATACGTCACCCGTGCCAATTATACCAAGCGCGATCTCATCAGACAGCACGTGAACCGCATTGTCCGTGAGGGTCAACTCCCGTCAATGGCGGTGATGGTCAATGACACCAAGCCTATTGACGAGAACGGTTACGGCTACGGTTACGGTTATGGCAAGGACGAGGAGGACGATTAACACGAGGTGACTTATGCGCATCGAGAAGAGTTTGCTTATCCAGCGCGTTTTGTTGGTGTGGTTCTGGGTGCTGACATGTACCGGATTTGTCAACGACGAGTTCTTGGGAAGCAACCGGGTTGTGCGTAGCATATCGTTGCTCTTCACCGATGCAACAATCTTGTTGTTGGCACTATGGACCATACGCAATAAATGGGATATGGCAGTGTTAATATCCTATGTTGCGATTTCCTATTGGAGCACCTGTATTGTCAACCACTTGTCATGGCTGATGTGGATAAACGGCTCGCGTGTATTTTTCGGTCTGATATTCGTGATACCCGTGTTGCGCTACTTGTGGCAAAACGAGTATCGCCGTGAGCGCTTCATCAAGGAAATGGATAAGACGTTGCTTATTTACCTGTGTGTTCAAGCGGTGTGCATCGTGTGGCAGTTTCTCAGGTACGGAGCCGGTGACGAAGTGGGAGGCTCGCTCGGTTTTGACTTCTCGGGTGTGGCAAGTTTCTCAATCTACTTGATTTCGTTTTATCTGTTACACAAGCGAATTGATAATGACCATTTCGTATATAGTATAAAGGAAAATTGGTATCTCATCGCACTGTTGTTTCCAACCTTTTTGAACGAAACTAAAATCAGTTTCATTCTCATTATCTTATATTTCTTGTTTCTGCCTAATATTGACCGTAAGTGGTTTTCTCGTATGGCAATGGTTGTGCCAATCACGCTGATCTTCATTGTGGGTGGCATGACTGTCTATCTCGATACGGTTGACGATCCCTTTGGTGGTATCGATTTAGTCGAGTACCTTGCCGGTCAAGACTTGGAGTATGAGACCGGCGCAGCCGAGTACCACAGTCTCAATAGTGAGGAGACTTACGATATTCCTCGTATTGCCAAGTTGGCTTTTCTGTCGGTTGTGTTCGAGGAAAATCCGAGGAATTTATATAGTGGCTTTGGTGTGGGGATATACAAGGGATATACCAACTTGAGCATAAATCCCTTTGCCGAGACCTATGATTGGCTGGTAGTAGGCACCAATCCCTATGCCTACCATGTCATTCTTCAGTTGGGAGTGGTGGGCGCGATTTGGGCGATTATCTTATTTGTGGGTTGCTTTGTTTGTCCCATTGGAATTGCGACTGAGCGAGATGTCAGTATGCAGTTGATGTTCATGTCCTGTGTGGTGATAATGTTAATCTACTCGGATTATTGGAGCAATCTGGCATTCAGTTTCATCGTGTTATTGTTTTTGTGCCTGTCGTGGCGAGTGCCTGAGCAGCGTGACAGTGGCATTGTTGAGAGCATGTCGTGAAGTTGATATATTTCATATGGTCATTGATTGAGCGTTTCGGCACCAATTTCGTCTCGCTTGGCGGAAATATTATCCTCAGTTATCTGCTGATGCCTGAGGATTTCGGTTTGGTGGCAATGTTGGGTGTGTTCACTTCGATGATTTTTGTGTTTATCGATTGTGGTCTGAGTGATGGACTGCTCACCCTCGGCACTCCCGACAGGCGCGATTTCAACACGGTCTTTTTCTTTAATGTGACAGTCGGCATTTTGTTGTTTGTCATTTATTGCGCTATCTCTCCGGCGGTTGCCCGGTACTTCGGTAAGCCGGTGTTGCAACCGATGATGAGTATTATAGGTGCCGGCGCGATATTCAATGGTCTGTCCTTGTCTCAAATGACACGCTTGAGGGTCGAGCGACAATTCAAGCGCTTGGCGATTTTCAATGTGAGTGCAATAACTCTTGCTTTGACTATTGCCATTGTGATGGCATTGAATGGCTTGCGTTATTGGGCGTTGGTGGAGTTGCAGGTGGGATTTGCCGGCTTTTTCTGGTTGATGTTGGCACTGTTTTCCAAGTGGGAGTTGCGTTGGGAGTTTGATGTGGCTCGTTTCAAGTCATTGTGGGCATTCGGCGTGAATTTGTTATTCTCAACCGTCGTGGGACAGGTGGCGCAAAACATTTTTGCCTTCGTTATCGGCAAGCACATTAACTCAGTTCAAGCCGGCTATATGGGGCAGGCGCAGAAGTTACAGCAAACGCCGAATAACTCGTTGGAGTCGGCAATCAGTGTTACAGCCTACGTTCTCATTGCGCAAAAAGAAACCGCTGAACAAAAGCGTGATGCTTTCGTTGAGATGTTCGGGGTGATTACCTTTATAAACAGCACCTTTTGTTTCCTCTTGCTGGCGTTGAGTTATCCCTTAATCGACTTCGTCTTTCCTGCGAAGTGGTTGCCCGTAATACCGTATTTCAGGCTGATGTTGTGTTGGGGCTTGGTGTACCCGATTTGTAACTTCATGATGATTATTTTCAAACTGTTTGGCAGAACATCGGTTATACGTAACGTGTACTTTATAGAAAAAATCTTGATAGTAATCAGTGCGTTCTTGTTATACCCTCTCGGAATAAACGTGATGCTGCTTGCCGCGATTATGTTGTCGGTATTGACGTTCCTGTTATTCTCGTTTTTTGCCTCGCGCACTACCGGTATCAGCGTCTTAACTTATGTCAAGATTTTCACATCTCATGCGTTAATGTTAGCAGCGGTGGCTGCTGTCGCCTATGGCGTGACCTTACTGACATTGCCGCTCGGCTCGGTTGTGGCTGTTGTTGCGGCTATAATCGTGTTTGTCGCTTTATTATTGGCGGAGATGCGCCTGTTAAGACCGATGTACTACTCGTTTGTACTCAGTCGTGTCAAGTCGGTTCTTGTCAAGGAGGGCAGTAATGCCGTTTGAGACAAATTGGCGGGTTGCCACTGTAAGTTCGGTCTCGCTACTGTAATGGCCGCCATTGCATATGGCTCAAAGGAGTTCCTCTGTCGGAGCCGTGCCACTATTGTTGTTTGGCTTCATGAATTGCCTTCGATGAGTTGTTCCACTTGTCGAATGATGGGCTCCGGAGCAAACATTGACATGCGTTGTTGTGCATTTATTGCCAACAGTTGTCGCCTTTCGGGGTGGTAGTATAGCAGTTCAATCTCATTGGCAAAAGCCTCGGCAGTGTTATCGCACAATACGCCGCAGTCATCGCCAATCGCTTCGACCATACCGGCGCATCGTGTTGAGATTATAGGCGTGCCTAATGTCATGGCCTCTTGCACCACAATAGGCAACCCCTCGGCATCGCTGGTGATGCAAAGCACATCGGTCGCCTTGATATATGGATATGGATTGGTCTGAAAACCGTGGAATGTTATATATTCTTCAATGCCAAGTTGTGAGACCCTCTCGCGCAAGTTGGCATTCATCTCGCCTTCCCCCAAAATTCTGCCAAATACTTCAATGCCCTTTTTGCGCAACAGGCTGATTGCTTTCAGCAACCGTTCGGGGTGCTTGTGAGAAACCAAGCGACCGATGAAACTTACGGTAAAACCGCGTTTATCAATGACAAACTCGTTGCTGCGACGCACAATAGCATCGGTGTCAACGATGTTGTAGATGCAGTGCTTGGGTGTGTTGACATCATAGATGAACTTGTTCATTGCGTCATGCGAAACAAAGACGATGTCATCTACACTTTGATAAAACTGCTTTTCATGCCGGTCGTTATCAAAGAACCCGCTACTCCAATGGCAACCGGCAAAGTCGATATGCACCCATGTGATATTTCGCTTGCCTTGTTTGAGGATGTAAGAATGGAGTGCGGCGCCCGGTCCCTCCATGAAGGAAATGACTGCGTCAAAGTGCTCGTCACCAATCAGACGTTTGAGTGTGGCGCATTCATAGGTCGCGCGCAACGGTGTGTGGAAGATTATCTTTTCAAACCATCGCTTGTGACCAAGCGGATAAAGGCTCTTAACCTCAACATGGTCGGGAATGGCATTCAAGTGCACGCCTTTGTATAGGTACAGGACAAGCGTGATGTGGAATTTGTTGCTGCACAGGTTGTTCAGCAACGCCAGCAATGCCTTTTCGGCACCGCCTCCGGACATCGTGTCCATCAGGAATAATAATCTTTTGCGAGATTGCATCGCGGTGGTTGATTGTATTGAGTCTTAATTAGACATGCAAAGTTACGAGTATAAGATAGAACTGCAAAATTTATTTTTTTTTGTGCGTGCTTAATAGTAACTTTGCACGTTTGATAATTCGATTTAACAGATGCTGTTCAATTCATTACGGTTTTTACTGTTTTTCCCGACAGTAGCACTGCTCTACTGGTTGTTGTCGCCAAGGTGGCGCAATGCCATGTTGCTTGTCGCCAGTTATTATTTTTACATGAATTGGAAGCCCGTCTATGCTCTGTTGATATTATGCTCAACGTTGACCACATGGTGGTGTGCTCTCAAGATTGAGGCTTCCGGTGACCGCCGAGGCAGGAGCCGATGGTTGACCTTGTGCTTGATATTGAATCTGGCTATCCTGTTTACATTCAAGTATTTCAACTTTGCTGCCGCAACGATTACCTCGCTACTTAATGCGTCCGATTTGGCATTGCAAGTGCCTAATCTCGACGTGTTGTTGCCTGTAGGCATCTCGTTTTATACTTTTCAAGCAATAGGATATACTATTGACGTGTATCGAGGTTCAATCAAGGCGGAGCGTGGCATAGCGACCTACGCGTTGTTTGTGTCATTCTTCCCACAACTTGTTGCGGGTCCCATTGAGCGTGCACGCAATCTGTTGCCGCAGTTTCATCAAACTCATCGGTTTGACGGCTCACAATTTATTGAAGGCTTGCGCTTGATGGCTTGGGGCTATTTCATGAAATTGTGTATAGCGGAGAATGTGTCATCGTATGTTGACGCGGTGTACAACAACTTGCCTATGCATAACGGAACAAGCATTCTATTGGCAACCTTGTTCTTCACTTTTCAAATATTTTGTGACTTTGGGGGCTATTCGCTCATCGCCATCGGTGTCGCGCGGTGCATGGGGTTCACGTTGATGCAGAATTTCAACCACCCCTATTTGGCAACGTCGGTCAAGGACTTTTGGCGTCGTTGGCACATTTCCCTGTCATCATGGTTTGCCGAGTATGTGTACATTCCATTGGGCGGTAGTCGTTGCAGTGAGGTGCGTCATCAACGCAACATAATGATTACCATGTTGTTGAGCGGATTGTGGCACGGTGCAAATTGGACTTTCGTGGCTTGGGGCGCTTATCATGGTATCATGCAGTGTTTGTATTCGTTATGGAATAAATTTGTCAAACTGCCGCGTGTGCCGGCACTCGTGTCAAGAATGTGTGCCGTTTTGTTAACCTTTGTCGTTACGATGTCGGGTTGGGTCTTCTTCCGTGCCAATTCACTCGCCGATGCTATTGAGGCGTTTCACAAGATGTTTACTTCGCATGGTATGTTGTTCAATGGCGAGGGTAAGCCTGCATTGCTGATGGCATTGCTGATGATGTGTGTACTCATAATTAAAGAGATTAAGGACGAGTTGGGTTTGAAACGACTTGACTTTATGCACAGTTCGTCCGCAGGCGTGTCCGTCATCGGGTTCGCAACGGTCGTAATTATGATTTTGCTATGCGGCAACTTTAATGGCGGACAATTTATATATTTTCAATTCTGATGAAGAAAACTTTGTTTTTTATTTTATCGGTGCTCGCCATCTTGCTTGTCGTTGATGTTACCCTGGGCGCAGGCAGTGACTGTTACATGAACCGTGTTACGCTGCCGGGTGACTATAGGTCGATTGACTATGTGGTGAGGGAGTGTGACGATGATATTGTGATTTTAGGCAGTAGTGTTGCGCTCAACAGTCTGGTTCCAAGCATTATTGAAGATAGCCTTGCCATGTCGTGCTTTAATGGTGGGGCGAATGCACAACAACTGCCGTACTATCTCACGATGCTCGATTGCTTGTTCTCAAGATATACCCCCCGTCTCGTTATTCTCGGACTCACTCCCGATGAGTGTTCCACGGAGGGAGTCGGCGAACGCTATAATATATTGGCTCCTTATTATCATCGGGGATATAGTGTGATTGACTCCTGTATGGAGCAAGACGATCCTGTCAAGAGAATATTGTTGAGTTCGAGCATGATAAGGTATAACACGATTTGGTGGCGCATTTTGCTGTATCACTTTGTTACCGCCGATAACCCCGGAGAAAAAGGATATGTGGCTAAGGACGTGCCTCCCGCACTGCCGACGTTGCTCAATGAACAAGTAGATACAATTACAGGGGAACGTATGGTGCAGTTGGAGCGTTTCATTGACATGTGTCGTAGGCATAACACAAAATTGATAGTATATTTCCCTCCACAATATCGGCGATTTTCAACGACATCAAATAGTTCAAATGTGGCTGTGGCTAAGATTTGCGAGCGGGTGGGGGTGAAGTGTGTTGATGACTCGCAGGATACCGCTTTTCTGGCTCACCCCGAGTGGTTCTACGACGACAAGCATCTGAACCTCAATGGCGCGCCCGTGTATACCTCGCGTTTTATAAAGCACATTGACGATGTTGTCAATGCTCAATGACACGATGATTATTATGAAAAAATTATTCTTCTATTCTCTTTTCTTGATGATGTTTATAACGGCGTGTGACAGTCCCGAGCCGAACGAGTTGTATTTTGTAGGAGACTCGCATGTGGCTCGATGGGACTTGAAACAGTGGTTCGCGGCGTGTGTCACGCATAATGAAGGTGTTAGTGGTAGCGGAATTGACTATATAGAGAGTCGTGTGGGGGAATACAATGGCTGTGATGTGGTCGTGGTCACCGGCACAAACGACTTGTGGTCAATGAGTGTTGCCGAAGAGGATAAATATGTTGAACGATACATTACTGCCTTGAAAGGTCTGAATGCCGGGCACATTTATCTGTTCTCAATTTTTCCTCGCGGATCTCGCTATGTTGAGGGCGAGTTTACATCTAACGAGCGCATAGCGCGACTTAATAATAAAATACAAGCCGAGGTCGCACTCCTATCCGGCATTACCTATATTGACGTGTTTGCTCTCTTGCTGCGAAACGGCACGTTGCATGATGCCTATACCTATGACGGATTGCATCTTTCAATCGAGGGATATGAATTGATTACCAACCAATTAAAAAAACAATTGTGAGAAGATTTATATTACTGCTATCGGTTGTTGTGACTGCAACAGTCGGTTATGCCCAGTTATACTTGGGTCTGCGTGACACGCGTTACGTCAATGTAGGTTATTGCTTTAATTCGGGTGTTAGTGTCGAGTTGGAGCATAGTGTCTATGCCGAGAAGTTCAAGTTTCAACATATTCGTGGTGCAGTTGATTACGCTAATCGTTTCGGCATGGTCGAAATTGGCGTGATGCCTTATGCCGGTGTGATATACACGGGAGATTACTATGACTTGGGTGCATACGTGTATGCTCGCTTCAGACCTGCTGAGCGGCTTGTACTGGCAGGGTGTGTTAATCCTCACTATGACTCAACCCTCGATTACAAGACGTGTTTCATGGTTGATGCCTCTTGTCGACTATATAAAGAATTATCGGCTGTTGTGCAGTACACTACAGTTCCCGAGTTTAGAGAGCGCGAGAAACGTTTTAGGGTGGGTGTGAGTTTCGACTTGGGACGCTTGATGGTTAAACCTCTGCTCTCGATACCCATTGGCGATGGCGAAAGTAAAAGTGTTCGCGTGGCTGTGCAGATGAGATATTGTCTATGACGGTTACTTGGCGATTGTTTGATTTTTGCAAGTTATTAACTTTCACATTGTTTAATGTTTGATTTAACCTCTAAACTCGAATAATTAATTTAACGTATTCGAAGATGCTAAAGTATTTGCGTGTGATGATATTTCTATGTGTTATGCAGGCTCTTGTCGATGCCTATGCCATAACGCGGGTTGTGAATTTTGAGGTGTCGGGCAGTAATGTGACCGAGCAGTTGCGTATGGTTGTCAAGGGCATGAGTCGTCGTGACTCGTTGGTGATAAACTTTGCCAAAGGCGAGTTTATTATCGACGGCTCGGTCGAGATGCACGTTAATACGGTCATGAGGGGGCAAGGCAAGGATGTAACTCGCCTACTGTTCGGTAATACCGGAACTTTCGGGGGCGATTCTTTTTTATACTTCAACGGTAACAAACGCAATGAACTGAGTGTTGAGATTAGTGACTTGTCATGCGACATGGTTC
Organism: uncultured Porphyromonadaceae bacterium; assembly: GCA_937901905.1. Taxonomy (GTDB): domain Bacteria; phylum Bacteroidota; class Bacteroidia; order Bacteroidales; family Muribaculaceae; genus Sodaliphilus. The sequence goes on from CALDIF010000030.1 coordinate 58,716, forward strand.
ATCACGATGAGCAGTGGTGGGATACCGAGTCCCAAAAGTACCTGTTGCGGTTTATCCACATCAAGAAGGCCGACATCCACCACATTGCCAGTCATCTGATGAATGCGGCGTGTACAACTATTGATATGATAGTGTGTAGGAATGTTGATATTCACGATTGCGAACTGATTAATCACAATAACTGCGGCACGGGCGGCATCCTGTGGTTTAGGCGAGATAATCATGATATTAAAATCACCGATAATGTGATTGAAAAATATGGTGACGATGAGTTCCTCGCCATATGGGAGGGCGGTGATGATAACAACGTTTGGAGTCCCGAAAAAGGCATCAAGGAGAATATCCTCTTTGCCAACAATCAAGTTCGATTTATCAAGCATGCCGGTGACAAAGATAGGGTTTGTTCAGTTCAGATGGCGTTGTATAACTTCGGCACGGATAAAGGTACTGCCATCCATTGGAGTAATATAGTATTTGAGAACAATAGTTTTTATTTTGATGCACCCATCCTTTCTCTCTTATCAATTCGCATGAATAGCGGTGACAGTCATGAGGGCATGGTTTTCCGTAATAATCAAGTGACATTTACCGCTGCAAGTGGTTTTGACGGCAACAGTCATGCCGATATTGAGGTACACGATGCGGCATGTAGCGGTTCTGAAGTTTTCATTGAGGGTAACGTCTTTACGGTTCAGGGCATTGTGACCGATCGCTATGGTGGCAATGGTTACAATCACCTTATATGTGACGGAGCAACAGTGAGGTATTCAAACAATGATTTGTCCGCGCGACACACTACGATTGACGGCAAGACCTTCGGTCCCACATTTTTATGGGTTAGAAATAAAGGTTGTGATGTTACGCTCACCGATAACGACCTCTCCGGCATGGTCAAGTTGGCTAAAGTGGATGGAGGCGAGACACGGTCGTTCAAGTTGTCGGCTACAGGCAACACTTTCAGCGGTGACACGCGCATCTATTGTCGTGACGTACAATATGCCGATGTGTCAATCGTGGGCAATACATTCAATAGCGATTGCTACGAAGTTCTCCTACAAGAATTTGCTTCGCGAGGAAAGTTGGTGTTTAAGGACAATGTGGTGTATGCCTCGCGAGGTGGACGGTTATTTACTCACTACGATAAAAAGTTCGGCATCGATTCGATGGTGTTTGAGCGATTGGAAGTGTCGGGTAACACACTCAATGGAATGCGACAAGAGAATTTCCTGCCACAAGGCATGAATGTCACTCATGGCAAGGTTAAGAATAATCGTTTCTATTGAGTTATTCGGTCTCGTCGGGGTTACAGTCACCCCATTGGGAGTTGAGAAAATCTAACCGTAGGTGAATTAGATATTTCAATTGATTTACACGTGACAGATATTGGTCACTGGAACTGTCGGGCCACCTGCGATTGTCAGGAACTGTGGCCGCGTTGACGTTTAAAGCGTAATTGTCAATAAAATTGTCGATCCAGTCAAATCCATCTTGTGAGAATTCTTGCCAATGTTTTCTTATACAAGCCATCAATGATGGTGAATTTTTGAGATATTTCATCCATCCAATGGGTCTGCCGTTGTCTTGCCATGAGAATTTTTGTTCGCCGGTTCGGCGTAGTGAAAAGCCAAAGTCCCACACCGGTCCGAAGACGATTTTGGAGTTATCGCCTCGTTCCTTATGCCAATAACAAGATCCCGCATAACCCTCCTGGTTATCCATGATTTCTTGGACAATGCAATATTTAGCATATTCATCAATGTCTATCAGTTCTTCCCATTCGTTGTCAGTCGACAAATCTCTATTCTTGATGGCATCAATGACGTTCGATATCAAAGTTTGCAAATACTCTCTTTGTTGAGAGGACAGAACTTCAGGTGAATGGTAAGTGTATAGCATTCCATCAAAGATGATTTGATTGTCATCAATATAGTTGTCGTGTTCAACCAGCCAACCGCCGGTTACTGCTTGAGGTTTCATCTCAAGATCTTTTTGTTCGGTGATGTCCACGCGACCGGTTTGCACCCTCACCGTTTCGGTTAGGAAATATAAGCCACAATAGTCCCCATTGACAACCAATTCGATGGGTTCCTCATGTGATGCCCAGTTCATACCTATTCGTCGGCTTATCTGAAAAGCCACCGCATCAAGCATATATCCGCGCCAATCATCGTAGCGTGCTTGCAGGGCATAGTGCTTGCTCTTGGCAGTATTTGCAATTAACTCGGCTTTTGATGTCAGTTTGACCTTATATTGTTTTTTGGGATATGTTATCCATGTGTAATTTCCCCTTCCCTTTATTTCGAGCGGCAGGGGTGATGACTCGCTACCGATAGACAGAACCTTCGTACTGCCGTTCGCCTCAAGCCAATACTCGCCTTGCCAATAGTGTTCCTTGCTGTTAATCGTGCGGTAACCGGCTGTGTTGACGTGCATCACAGGCAATGTGCCGCTAACGTATTCGGCAGGCTCGTGAACAATATCAGGATTAAAAATAATGTTTAATACCTCGTTCAGGTCGGCGACATTAACGATGCCATCGCTATTGATGTCACACAGGGCAAGGTCATTTGTGTCTTGCATGATGTCATTGAGCACAAGGTTGACATCGGCTATGTTTACCTCATCGTCATGATTCAGGTCGGCTCGTCGATTAGTGCCGCGCACTGCGGCTTCGCTGATAATACTGCACAAGCAAAATACTATTACCAATATGGGTGTTTTGGTGTATGCCATTGTCTTTTGTATTTGTGGGGGCGGTTACTTCGTTAACCGATGAGGTTGTTATCGGTTGTCGGTCGTTTGATGGGTGCTTCGCAATTTCCGCTGTTTGAAGATATTGATGAGATCTCTTTCTATTCTCGTGTTTTTGCATTAAATAGTGTCGATTTGTGTATCAAAAGTACACTTTTCGCTATTGTCAAGTGCAAAATTACTCTTTTTACTTGAAAGTGACAAATTGTTGAAGGGGGGTATATAATTGGGTTACCTGCAAAACACCGTGTCAGGTAGTGACATTGGGCCTCTCCGAGGTCGTCATGCCGTAGCTGCGATTAGTCTCGTAGGAGTGATAGATGTTTTACGTAGATTTACGAGAATAATATCGACGTAGACAGACGTAAAATAGACGTGAAAAAAAAGACTACGAATTTCACGAATTTCACTAATTACAAACTACAGCGGTTTATAGAACCATATACAGAAATTTGCTGATTTACGAAGAATTACGCAGTTTTTACGCAATTTTATGTGAGATAATGTACGCGTATTTACGGGGGGTATAGCAGATGCCCCTTTTTTGTTTGGTGCTTATGCAAAAAAACAGTAACTTTGTGTGTTCAATCGGATTTAGATGAAGTGCTATTCACTATCAAACAAGCAATCGTGCTTGTTTAATTCATCAATTGATGAACCGGACAAGTCCAATCGTCCGGGGCACTACGGAGGTCGCCCGGATATGTCCGGCTCCACTGCGGAACGTACATTGTTAACAATAACACATTCTCAAAACATTCTCAAATTCTTGGCATTATGAAGCAGACATTGATGCGGATATATGGATGGGTACTGGCACCGGTGGTTGCCGTGATATGGGTGACGCTGAATGCGCGACAACGTGCACTGGTGGTCGAGGATCGCGAACGGTGGTGCCAATGGCTACACATCGATGGTGGTTTCGCCGGGCTGTGTTGGCTCGTGGCGAACCGCGACGAGTTCCGCTCCGTGCTCTACCGATGCATGGGAGCCAAGCGGTTCGCCTTCAACTGGTGGCTGCGTCCGCTGCGCGACCTTTACATCACTACCACCGACATCGGCGGAGGTCTACTGATACAACACGGCTTCAGCACCATCATCTCGGCGGCACGCATCGGACGCGACTGCAAGATTTACCACCACGTCACGCTTGGCTTCAACCACGCCCTCGAGGCTCCGGTACTGGGCGACAACGTTGAGGTGTGCTGTGGCGCGAAAATCCTCGGCGGTGTGACAATCGGCGACAACGTGCTCGTGGGAGCCGGTGCCGTGGTGACACACGACGTGCCGCCCAACTCGGTGGTCGCCGGTGTGCCGGC
>CALDIF010000031.1 GCA_937901905.1 uncultured Porphyromonadaceae bacterium
CCTCTTTCCCTACACGACGCTCTTCCGATCTCCCGGTCAAGGAATATTACGAGAACATCAATGCCTATAACCAGATCTTCGTGGACACTGTCCGTGCTTCCGGCGGGGAGAATGCGCACCGCTGGCTGCTCGTGCCGGGCTGGAACACCGACATCACCTACACGGTCGGCGACTACGGCTTTGCACTGCCGGAGGACAATGCCAATACCGCCGGTGAGGGCAGGCTGCTGCTCTCCGTCCACTACTACAATCCCTGGGACTATGCCGGCGACGAGAAGTACCGCGTGTGCGGCGACCGTGCGTTCGCGTGGATCGAGGCGCATCCGCTCAAGGACTGGTTCTGGGAAGGGCAGTTCGAGGACACGAAAGTGCAGGCGGCGCCGTACAGCAACCTCTCGAAGCGCGAACTGCTGCAGGTTACCCGCCAGCGTGCCAAGTTGGAGAAGAACCTCGGTTCGATTGCCGATATGTCACGTCTGCCGGCAGCGTTGTTCGTCGTCGACGTACTCAAGGAGCACATCGCCGTTGCCGAGGCTAACCGTCTCGGTATCCCGGTGTTCGGTATCGTTGATACCAATAGCAACCCCGACGATGTCGATTACGTGATTCCCGCTAACGATGATGCTTCGAAGAGCATCGACCTTATCCTTGCAACTGTTTGTGAGGCTATAAAGGAGGCGAAGGCTGAGCGCGTTGCAGTCGAGGGTCCCAAGGAAGATGTCGAGGAGGGTGAAGAACCTCGTCGTCGCGAGCCCCGTCGTCGCGTGTCGCGTCGCCGTGATGATGCTCCCGCTGCCGAAGCCCCTGCCACCGAGACTCCCGCTGCCGAGTAACATATCGACACATTAACAACACAGTGGTGACGCGGGCGGCTCAAACATTCGCTGTGTCACCATTGTTTTACTGTTCTTGAGCGTGTTGCGATTGTCTTGCGAGACATTGCGGCTCCTCATGATAAATGTGTATTAAACTCGGATTAGTACATCACTATTAAAATAAAATTAAAACATTATTTAATATCCATTTTACAGAATATTATGGCTGTAACTATTGAAGACATCAAGAAATTGCGTAACCTCACCGGTGCCGGTTTGAGCGATTGCAAGAAGGCTCTTATCGAGGCCGAGAACGACCTTGACAAGGCTGTGGAACTCATTCGCAAGCGTGGTCAGGCAATCGCCGCCAAGCGTGAAGATCGTGATGCCGCACAGGGTGTGGCTCTCGCGAAGACTGTGGGCGAATTTGCCGCTATCGTTGCTCTCAAGTGCGAGACCGACTTTGTCGCTGCCAACGAGAAGTTCGTCAACTTGACCACGATGATTCTCAACGCTGCCGTTGATGCTCGTTGCAAGAGCCTTGACGAGGTTAACAATCTCGTTGTTGACGGTAAGACTATCGCTGAACACATCACTGCGTTGAGCGGTATCACCGGCGAGAAGATGGAGTTGGGTGCGTATGAGTGCCTCGAGGCTCCCTTCACAGTGATTTACAACCACTTTAATAAGAAACTCGCCACTATCGTTGCCTTTAACAAAGCAGAAGTGGATGCCGATGTTGCCAAGGGTGTTGCAATGCAAGCCGCATCAATGAATCCCAAGGCCGCTACTCGCGAGCAAATCGACCCCAAGATTGTTGACGAGGAGTTGCGCATCGCTGTTGACAAGACTAAGGCTGAGTTGGTGCAAAAGGCTGTTGACGCCGCGTTGAAGAAAGCCGGTTTCAACCCCTATTATTGCGCTACCGAGGAGCATCAAGATGAGGCGGTCCGCAAGGGTTATATGACCGAAGCACAGGTTGCCGAGGCACGTGAACTCATGGCGAAGACAGCAGAGGCAAAAGCCGCTTCTCTGCCCGACCAGATGATTCAGAACATCGCTCAAGGTCGTCTTGCAAAGTTCTTCCAAGAGAATGTACTCATGGAGCAGAACTACGAGGCTGCCGAGGGTGAGAAGATCACTGTAGCCGAGTTCCTCGCTCGTAGCGACAAGGAACTCAAGGCTGTTGCGCTCAAGCGTGTCAATCTGAATGTAGACTGACAATATTGTATAGAACTTTTCATAATTAGGGTGGATGTGCTGTGACAGTACGTCCACCTTTCTTATGAGCCGTCGACTCGCTCTCCGGCTCACTACAATCACTCGGGATCTTTCTTAAACGGTGAAAAAGCAATCTAATGTGACATTCGCTGCATGCGTCAAGAATGGCAGACTCATGATGTTCGGTACTATTGTGTTGCAGGTAGTTGCTTTGCTTAAACTTTCACATTAAAAATAGGAATTTTCTTGTAAGAAAAGCAATAATTTATTAATTTTGCGTGACTTTTGGTTTTTTGTACCGTAGTACCCGAAGCCGAAAGGCATCTCCGTGTGTGGCGAATTAAAATTTCCACTCACGGCAACACTTTGAGTTACAGCACGTTGCGACCGACTCGAAGCACCAAGATTATGCTGTCATGTCATCAATATCACTCTCTCAATCACCGCTTGAACCTCATCGCGATGCAGACGTAGCGCGTTGGCACGCTATGCGTGTCACTTTCAGGCGTGAAATATCGGTCAAAGTGGCTATAGATGACGAAAGGGCAGACGGTGTAAAGACATTCGTGCCCATGCGACGCATGATTAAGGTTACGGGTAGAGGGAAGAAAATGAGCGTGTTGGAACCGGCAGTCCACAACTTGCTGTTCGTGAAGTCTACACGTGCTTGGCTACAACAATTCAAATCTCGCGTGCCTCACTTGCAGTATATGACCGCGCGTGTTGCCGGTAACAATGTTCCTATCGTTGTGCGTGACGAGGACATGGAGCGTTTTATCGCCGTGTCGCGAAATTCAATTGATGATGCCGTTTATCTTACTCCGGGCGAGGTTGACTTGACACGCGGAACGCGAGTGCGTCTGCACGGCGGTCCCCTTGACGGAGTCGAGGCTATCTATGTCAAACTGCAAGGCAAGCGCAACAAGCGCATTGTCGTTGAAATACCTAATGTCATTACGGTGGCTACCGCCACTGTCGCTCCGGATTTCATTGAGGTTCTATCCGATATCTAATTATCATTATCTGCACTTTTTCTCTCAACACACACTTTCATGGCAATCGTGTCTTATATAATCATCTTTTTGACATTGGCGGTCAGTGTCGGCATTTCGTCAATCGCAATACCGGGTATAATTCGTTTTGCGTTCAAGAAGCACTTGTTTGACGAGCACGACGAACGCAAGATACACACCGGTGCCGTACCACGATTGGGTGGAGTGGCTTTTTTTCCGGTCGCTTTTTTCACCATGGCGATTGTAATTGCACTCTCATACATGCTTGCCAATTACACCCATCATGCCAATGTCATTTTTATCAGCCATTTTGTCAATGCCGATTGGATAATCGGTGCGGGACCGGCTATCTTATTGGGATTGTGCGCGGTGATGATACTTTACGCGACAGGTATCATTGATGACTTGCGCGGTTTGCGTTATCGCGAGAAGTTTCTTGCTCAGATATTAGCCGGAGTACTCGTGTGTTTGAGTGGTATTTTCATCGAGGATTTGCACGGTTTGTTCGGCTTGCACGTCATTCCGGCATGGGCAGGTTGGATAATAACGATTTTTTCGATAGTGTTTATCACAAACGCAATAAACTTTATCGATGGTATTGACGGTCTCGCCAGCAGCATTTGTTCGATTGCTCTGATTTACTTTGCAGTGAATTTCGCCATTTTGGGTCGACTGGGGTATGCGATGTTGTCTATAGCCATTTTGGGCGCTGTGTTGCCGTTTCTGTGGTATAATGTGTTCGGCACGGTCGAGCGCCACAATAAGATATTTATGGGTGACACCGGTTCGTTATTTCTCGGATTGGTGTTGGCTACTTTAGGCACGGTACTTAATAACATTGATATTAAATGGACAACATCATGGCACCCCAATGCTTTCATATTGGCGTTCGCACCGCTTGCCGTACCGTGCTACGACGTGTTGCGTGTCGTGTTGCATCGTGTGCGCAATCATCGCAATGCTTTCAAGCCCGACCGCAATCACTTCCACCACAAGTTGATGGACTGCGGTTTCAATCAGCACGGTGCTTTGGGGGTGTTGTTATTGGTTGACACTGTAATGATTGCCACAACTGTGTTGACATCGATTGTTGTTGAGCCGAATGTAGTTCTCGTCGTGTCGTTGTTGGCATGGAGTATGTTAAGTATCTATATGTCACGTTACATCAAACGTTGCAAGCGCGATAGTGTGAATACTCAGCAATAAGAAAATATTATAAAATTACGATAAAGATGAAGAAAATCAAATTAATTGCAGTTGCAACTTTTGCATTGTTACTCGGTTCGTGCTCGGTTCCTAAGATCGGGTATTTCCAGGACGTGCAGAGCGGTCAGTTGCACACCTTGACAAGCCCTAACTATGTGAAGGTGCAACCGGGCGACAAGTTGTCAATACTTGTCAGCAGTAAAAATCCCGAGTTGGCTTACTTGTACAACCTGCCGGTTGTGGGACGCTATCAACCCACAACATCGGGACGATCATTAAATTCAAGTTCAGTCGCGACGTACACCGTTTCACACGATGGTTCAATACAATTTCCTGTGTTAGGCAAGTTGACTATACAAGGTATGACGCGTAGTGAGGTTGCAGAGTATATCCAAGGAATTCTAGTTAACGGGAATCACTTGAAAGACGCTACCGTCACGGTTGATTTCCTTGACATGCACTTCAGTGTTATGGGTGAAGTATCGCGCCCGGGGCGTTTCATTATTGATCATGACAAGGTGACATTGCTTGATGCTTTGAGCCAAGCCGGAGACCTCACCATCAACGGTGTACGCGATAACGTTCTCGTCATGCGTGAGGAGGATGGTGTGCAAACGTCCTATCGTGTTGACTTGACAAATGCCGAACAATTGTACAGTTCGCCTGCATTCTATCTCAAGCAAAACGATATAATCTACGTTGAGCCCAACGCCAAGCGTGCGCGCCAATCAACGGCTACCGGCAACACTTTCCAAAATCCGTCGGTATGGATTTCTCTCGCCTCTTTGGCAGTGAGTGTCACGCTATTAATCAAGCGCTTATAATTACAGATATGGTAGAAAATAATTTAACTGACTCGGGAGGACTTAATGTAAAGGACGACAGCGAGTCTATCGACTTTCGCGCTATCGTTGCGATTTGTGTGTCCAACTGGTATTGGTTCGCTATCTGCGTCGCTATCGCTCTCTCGTTAGGTATATTGTATATCTTGATCACGCCACCCACCTATACTCGCACTGCGTCGGTGTTGACAAGTGTGGCAATTTTCATTAAGAAATAAATTCAATCGTTCATCTTATTATGGCAGAGGAGAATAAAAACATAAACCAAAATCCATTTGGTGAGGAGATCGCTAATGACGATTTCGCCAAAATCCAAGAATGGGTTTATACATGTCTGAATAATTGGTATTGGTTTGCGATTTCCATTGTACTAGCGACTGTTATAGCTTTGATATACATAGTCACGACACCTCCTACTTATACTCGAACGGCTTCGGTTATTGTTAAAGAGGGTAGCAATAAATCAATTAGTACTGAGTTCGGTTTTTTTTCTGATGTCGCGTATGGAGTGGAGCGCACCAATCTTGCCAACGAGATGCTCACATTCAAGTCGCCCGCATACATGGTGGAGGTGGTGCGCAATCTCCACTTGGACGTGAACTACTCGGTTGAAGGATCGTTCCATACTATCACCCTTTACGGCAAGACATTACCGATTAATGTTGCTTTCCCCGACCTTAACGAGAACGAAACAGCGAGTTTTACTCTCACAATTGGCGATGACAATACTGTCGAGTTGAGTGATTTCACTAAAAACTATGTGAAACAAGACGCTCAACCCATCAAGGCGAAAATCTCGGCAGCCATTAATTCGCCGGTGGGAAAGGTTATCCTCAGTCCCACCAAATATTATGTCGGCAAGGTTGACAAACCCATACATGTGTCTCGTCGCTCTATTGACGATGTTACGCGTGCGTGCGTGGGTAGCTTGACTGTAAAGAACACCGACCGCAATTCGTCTATACTCGACTTGTCTTATGGGGACGTGGCTCCGGAGCGTGCCGTGGATATTCTAAATAATTTGTTTGTTGTATATAATAAAAAATGGGTTGAAGACATTAACGAGCAGGCAATCAGCACAAGTGAATTTATTGACGAAGAGTTACGTCAAATTGAACGAGAACTTGGCAACGTTGACGCAGACATAAGTTCTTATAAGAGTCGTAATTTGATTCCTGACCTGCATCAAGCGTCATCAATCTATATGCAAAAGGCGGAAGCTGTGGGCAATCAGTTGCTCGACTTGAACAACCAGTTGTATATGGCTAACTACATACGCAAGCAACTGACCAATGAAGGGGATAAATACAAGTTGTTACCGGGTAATTCGGGTATAAGCAACGGTAGTGTTGCCTCGCAGATAATGAGTTATAACGAGAAAGTGCTTCAACGCAACAGTCTCGTTGCCAACAGCAGTGCCAACAGTCCTCTTGTGCAAGATTTGGATCAAGGTATTGAAGCACTGCGCGGTGCTATCATCGCGTCGTTAGATAATGTCATCGCCAACCTCAAGGAACATATATCCAGTTTGCGCAATAGCGAGGCTTCCACTCAACAAAAGATTGCCTCCAATCCCACACAAGCACGCGACCTATTGAGTGTAGAGCGCCAACAAAAGGTCAAGGAGCAACTATATATATTCTTACTGCAAAAGAAAGAGGAGAATTCGTTATCAAAGGCATTTACCGCCTATAATACCAAGATGCTTAACCCACCGTCAGGGTCAAAGTCTCCCTCTAGTCCGATAAAGTTTAATGTGATGATGATTGCGTTAAGCTTAGGTCTGTTGATCCCGATGATTATATTATTCGTGTCACATAGTATGGATACGGTTGTTCATAATCGTCGTGATCTTGAGAAGCTTACATTGCCGTTTATCGGTGAAATCCCTTTGTCCTACAAGAAGTACAAGGGCTTGTTCGCAATCTTCAACAAGCGCAAGGAAAATCGTGAGATTGTGGTTAAGGAGAAGAGCACTAATGTTATCAACGAGTCGTTCCGCGTTGTGCGTACAAACCTTGAGTTCATTACCGGCAAGGAGGGAACTTGCAAGACCATCATGTTCACCAGTGCCAACGCCGGTTCGGGCAAGACGTTCATCAGCATGAACCTCGCTATGAGTTTTGCAATCAAGGGCAAACGTGTATTGGTCGTTGACCTCGATATGCGCAAGGGCTCGTTGTCTACCTTTGTCAAATCGCCGGGTCGGGGCGTCAGCACCTACTTGAGCGAGCATGAGGACAACATCGACAATGTCATGGTGAAGAAAACTTTGCACCCCAATCTTGACGTGTTGCCGGTCGGTTCAATTCCCCCCAACCCCACCGAGTTGCTATTTGCCGATCGCTTCGAGACATTGATTAAGGACTTGAAGACTCGTTATGACGTGTTGTTGTTAGACTGTCCGCCTATCGAAGTAGTTGCCGATGCCGCGATTGTCAACAAGGTCTGCGATGTGACGGTGTTTGTCATTCGTGCCGGTATCTTCGACAAGCGCATTTTGCCCGACGTACAACGCAATTATAACGAGAAGCGTTATCGTAACATGGTGATTATTCTTAACGGTACAACTAGCGAAGATAACGGCTACGGTTATGGCTACGGTTATGGCTACGGCTACGGTCATGAGAAGAAGTGAATAGTTCCGATATGCACGATAGGCACAATCGTGCATATCGGAACTTATTTGTGTTATACATTTGAACACTTAAATATTATCAAATAATGAAAGCATGTTTCATGGGCTTGGGCTACATAGGATTACCCACTGCCATTATAGCAGCCAAGCATGGTGTTAAAGTGCATGGTGTTGATATCAATCCGCGAGTTGTAGAACTCACCAATGCGGGTCATCTCCACATCATCGAGCCCGGAATGGAAGAGATGTTAAAGGAAGTGGTCCGGTTCGGTATGCTTCACGCTGCTACCGAGCCCGAGGTGTGTGATGCCTACTTCATGGTAGTGCCGACACCTTTCAAGGGCGATCACGAGCCTGACGTGAGTTACGTGGAGTCGGCAACGCGCATGGTATTGCCGTTGCTCAAGGAGGGTGATCTATACGTTATTGAGAGCACATCACCGGTCGGGACTACCGAGCAGATGGCCGACATCATTTACAGTGAGCGTCCCGAACTCAAGGGTAAGATTTACATTGCCTATTGCCCCGAACGCGTGTTGCCGGGTAATGTAATTTACGAACTCGTGCACAACGACCGTGTTATCGGTGGAATCGATGAGCCGTCAACCGACAAAGCCATCGAGTTCTACTCACAGTTTGTGCAGGGCACACTGCATCGCACCAATTGTCGTACAGCCGAGATGTGTAAACTCACCGAGAATAGCAGTCGCGATGTGCAAATCGCGTTTGCCAACGAGTTATCAATGGTTTGTGAACGAGCCGGCATTAACGTGTGGCGCTTGATTGAACTTGCCAATAAGCATCCTCGTGTCAATATCCTGCAGCCGGGTTGTGGTGTGGGTGGTCATTGCATTGCTGTTGACCCCTATTTTATAACAGCAGCATTCCCCAAAGAGGCTCAAATCATAGGCAAGGCACGTGAAATCAACAACTACAAGAGTGAATGGTGTGTCGAACGTGTGAAGAACGCAATGTTGCGTTTCGAACTCGATAATAAACGCAAGCCGCACGTCGCAATGATGGGTCTTGCTTTCAAGCCCAACATTGATGACCTGCGTGAGTCTCCCGCCAAGCATATTGTAACCAGTGTGATGCAGAGTTGCAACAATGCCGACATTATGGTAGTCGAGCCCAATATCACCGAGCATAAGGTGTTCAAACTCACCGATTACGCAACGGCTTATGAACAGGCCGACATTGTTGTGTTCCTCACCGCCCACGACCAATTCAAGACCTTACCGTGGCGTGACGACAAGGTGATACTTGACTTCTGCGGTATCTTCAAACGCTGACGGTGTCCCCGGTTGTTGTCAGCATATCGGTTTACGGAGGGACGGCATTAGTGTTGTTCCTCCTCGGTTGGCATGTGTGGCATCGCGAGCGACGTGTCGTGCGCGCCGGCGGAGGCGAATTGTCATTTTTCTCATGGGAGATATTGACAAGTGTCGCAATTCTTGCGACTGTCGCGGGCATGCGTTGGATGACGGGTTACGATCACGAGAAATATTATAACCAATATCTCTCGGTGTTGGATACCGGTGAGTTTATGCGTTTTCATTTTGAGCCGTTGTTCCGCTGGGTCACTTACTCTTTCGCTGCAGTTAATGCCCATTTCACGCTTTACTTCGGCTTCTGGGCATTGCTGCAATTCGGCCTGTTATACTATGGTTTGAGACACGACAAGCATTTGTTACCGTGGGTGGCATTGGTGTTGATGTTGGGACCGTGGTTCTTGTTTTACATGAACACGATTCGGCAATATGTCATTGAGAGCCTGTTCATTGTTTTAGTCCCACTGATTGCGCGTCGTCGTTTTTGGCTATATGTTGCGTGTGTCGTGCCGGCTGTCTTGCTGCATCGTTTCGCATGGTTGTTGCTATTTCTCTATGGTTTCGCCTTTCTTCCTGTAAGGAAATCAGGCAATCGATGGTGGGCACTCGGTGCATTGGCAGCGGCGATATTGTCAGGGTTGAAACCTTATTGGTTAACGGTGTTCAAACCACTGTCGACGTGGTTTTCTTCATTGGGTCTCGGCTGGTGGTATGAGCAAAATTTTGCCGAAATCGTTAACGGTGGTTTCCGGTGGGTGGCTTTCGGACCTTCGCGTGTTGCAGGGCTTGTTGTGATTGTTTTGCTTGTGCTGTTGTATCCGCAGGTGAAGCGACATTTCAAGCATGACAAGGTGCTCCCTTATTTTTATGCAATCATGTTGGTGGGGGAGTGCTTGCATAACTTGTTTATCAACACCTCGTTTTATTTCCTGCGTCCGATTGAATTGCTCACTATTTGCACGCTTGTGATGACGGCATATACATTATCATATTTATACCAAAAGCGTCGTTATTGGCTTTTGCCGTTGATGTTGGTGTTTTCTTGTAGCAATGCGACCATTGACCTTGTTAAATCAGTGGTTGCACCCACACCGAGTAATATAGTGTCTCAATACCACTTTTTCTTTGAGGGTTACAAGTTACCTTTTGACTTACCCTAAGGAGATCATTCATGAGTGTGGCAGTTAAGGTGTCGGTGGTGATTCCTGTCTATAATCCGGGTAAATATTTCACCAAGTGTCTTGAATCTCTTGCATCACAGTCCTATAATGATGCCGAATACATCTTTGTGGACGATTGCTGCACCGATGACAGCATTGTGACACTTCGGGAATTCCTATCGGTTCACAGTGACTTTGCCGCTAAGTCGAGACTGCTCACTCATGACACTAACCGCGGATGCGCTGCTGCTCGCAAAACGGGTATGCAAGCCGCCGTGGGTGAATATATCATTCATGTGGATAGTGATGATTACGTGGAGTCGGACTTCTTGGAACAACTTGCCGGAGAGGCGATGAGTACACATGCCGATGTGGTGATTTGTGACATTGTAAAAGAGAGGGGTAACGGCAAGTGTTGCGTGCTGACTACTCCGTCCGGCAAGACTGCCGACTACTACCTTGCTCTTGCACTGAGTGGCAAAATCTATTGCACTTTATGCAACAAACTGATACGTCGCTCACTATTTACCGCCAATGAGATTTGGCCAATAGAAGGAATGGATATGTATGACGATTTATCCGTTTTTGTTCGTGTATTGTGCCATGTCGAGACAATCCATGTCGTAAAAAAAACTTTGTATCATCTTAATCGCTCATATGATAATCATGTATCGTCTATGTTTATAGGTATATATAATAAAGAATCATTCAAATTATGCGATATGTTAAAATCATATCTTCAGAAAGTGAGATATTATGATAGGCTGAAATTATATGTTGATTTTTTTAATGTTGAGGCATCAGCCGATAAAATTAAAAAAATGACCTTGCAAGAGATGAAAGATGATAAAGAACGCATCCGGGATAGGATAACCCCAAAATCAGTTATTTCTCATCCAAGTTGTAGCGTGGCGATGAAGATTCAATTATTATTGTTTAT
The DNA here is from genome assembly GCA_937901905.1 of uncultured Porphyromonadaceae bacterium. Classification (GTDB taxonomy): domain Bacteria; phylum Bacteroidota; class Bacteroidia; order Bacteroidales; family Muribaculaceae; genus Sodaliphilus. The sequence goes on from CALDIF010000031.1 coordinate 11,167, forward strand.
ATATAAACTAAACCATCTAAGTTCATTCTTTAATAGTTTGCGATGAATTAAGTTAAAAAGTTAGTTTCATATTATAACTAATATGAATAGGAAAACAAACATACCTTCATATCTGTTGATACAAATTATATTGATGTTTGTATCTCCAATATGTAGCTTTTTATTGTCAATAAGATTTTTTAGGAATCCGATATCACAAGTGTTTTTTGTGATATTTGCTTTCTATTTCGGATATTTTTTCCCCCTTGATTGGGATTTAAATAACCATTATGTTGATTTTCTTGACTATTACGGACATTCTTTGTCTGAGGTCTTGGCATTAGGCAATACTTATTATCTTGGCAATGAACCCTATCACATTATTTTAAAGTATTTAATTTCACGCTTTACCGATTCATCTCATATTTTCGGAGGTGTTGCATGTGCTGTTTACTCAATATCTTTTCTGTTCTTTTTCAGACAGTTAAGTGTGTTTTATAAAAAGCGACTGCATATTCTTAACTATGTGCTATTGGCGGCGGTAACGCTTGTGATTGAATTTAGATGGTTTCAAGGTGTTAGGTTTTGCACCGGCACGTTTGTATTCTTTGGCTTTTATATGAAATATTTGAATACAAACAAGTTGAAATATCTTGCTCTCAGTAGTGTGTGTGTGTTATTCCATTACGCATTGTTTTTCTTTGTTTTTGCTATTGGAGTTAATTGGCTGTTTACAAAGGTTTCGATGTCTTGGAGATATCTGTTCCTCATAGCTTCATTTATGTCAATAATATTTGAATTTGATATTGTTGATTTTTTGATTAATTATACACCGATGACCTTTTGGTTTAAGGTGTCTCTATTGGATAGCTCAATCCGTGCCCATGATATGGCAACAATAGCGACCTATCGTGAAGTGCAAAATGTTTATTATGCCGCAAGAAGTCCCTTGGCAATTATGGTTGGAGTGACATTGTTGTATATTTTTCACAAGAATAATGCATTATCTTTGGGGAAGCATTATGAGTTATATTTAATGTTTCTAACTCTTTTCTCAATATCAAATTTTGATTATCTGAATTTTACCGCTTATACAAGGTTTTTAAAAAATACAGTTTTAGTGCTATATATATTCTTATTTATTTGTTCTGTTGAAAATTATGAAAAACTTAGGCGAAACGCTTTTGTCATTGCGTTACTGGCTTTAATTCCAGCCATTTATTTAGGGTTAACCGTATTAGTGGAACAACGTGCCGAGTTATATAATTTAAATCTTATATTTGGTAATTTTTTTAGGCAGGGGCCGTTAAAAATTATAAATTTCTAATAAAAACATGATAAAGTCGGTGTATTTTCATAATCCGAGTGCTAAAGGCTTTGAGAGATTTGCGAAATGGGTTTTAGCCTTGGGCTATCACTTTGTTTCCCTAAATCAACTGACTGCCTATTTACGGAGCGAGCCGATTAGTTTACCTGACAAACCATTGTTTGTTTCATTGGACGATGGTTGGGCCGGGAATTTGAAACTACTCCCGATAATGGAGAAATATAATATCCCGATAACCTTGTTTGTAGCTACAGAACCCTTATCAAGCGGTAATTATTGGTGGGAGTATGTGGCACGTGAGGTGGGTTATAGTAATTTAGGCAAGGTGAAAGCCGGGGATTACAACGATTTATTGGAATTGTTGAGTAATAGTAAAGCTAAATACACATTAAACCGATCGTCAATGACCATAGACCAATTGGTGACTTTTGCCGCTCATTCTTTGGTGACAATAGGGTCTCATACTGTTACTCATCCTTTATTAGATAAGATTTCAGAAGATCAACTCAACCTTGAGTTAAGAGAGTCAAAAGATTTTTTAGAGACCTTAATTGGCTGTGAGGTTTGTGCCATGAGCTATCCTAATGGTAATTTCACTGAGCGTGAAATTAAAGCTGTTGGTAACTATTATAATTTTGCTTTCACCACTCAGAGTGGAAGTATAAATAAGCAATCTTTACACTTAACATTAAATAGAACATGTCTAACCGGTGACGTAATTAAAGATGTGCTTAAGTTTATTGGTTTTTGGCAGATTCTAAAACAGATAAAATCTAAATTAAGAGATGTTTTCTAACATAGAAAAATATTACGAAAATGTATTGATGATAGGACCGGACTATCTTTCTCCAAAGGGCGGAATAGCGATGGTTCTATTCAACTTAAACAAGTATGTCTTTCAGGGAAAGATGCGACATGTCGCCAATTCATGTGCGGGTTCAAGATTAAAGAAACTGTATGTGATGATTGTCGCATTAATAAAAATGTTTTTTCTATTATGTGTAGACCGAAAGATTAAAATTATTCACATCCACACCTCAAGTTATAATGGTTTACGAAGAACAAAATACTTCGTCGATTTATCTAATTTTTTTAGAAAAAAAGTTTTACTTCATATTCATGGAGGTGGTTTTGTTGATTATTATAAAGCTAATAAGCGATTTGTTGATAATTGTTTACGCAAAACCTCGGCAATAATTTCCCTATCTGAGTCATGGAAATCTATTTTTAAGGAGCAAATAGGGTTTGAAAAGGATGTGTTTGTTGTGAATAATATTGTTGCTGAGCCGATAATGCGAGAAACAGAACCCGATGGCTTATTGCACTTCTTATTTTTAGGCTTGATAGCTAGTGATAAAGGTGTTTTTGATTTGTTGAAATCATTATCAATCATTAAAACTAAGATTGAAGATAAGATCCTCCTTCACATAGGTGGATTGGGTAAGACCGAACGATTAGTTAATGATATTGAAAGATACGGTCTAAATAAAATTGTTAAATATGAGGGTTGGGTGAGTGATGATGCTAAGATTGAATTATTAAATAAATGCTCCGTATTTATTTTGCCAAGTTATTATGAGGGATTGCCGTTAAGTATAGTTGAGGCGATGTCCTATGGGATGGAGGTTATATCTTCCAATGTTGGTGCAATTCCGATGTTGGTTACTGATGGTGAAAACGGAAAGTTGCTACGACCGGGTGATATTGATGGCTTGGCCTCAGCAATTTGTGAAATGACAAATAATAGTCCAAAATATAATGAGATTTCAATAATGCGAGCACAATCTTTTATGCCAAATGAAGTCTCAAAACAATTAAATAATATTTATTCTGAAATAATCAGAAAAGTATCTTAACAAGAGCAGTCAAGAAATGACCGAATACGTAATCGAAAAGCATGTTTTGCAAGTTGGTTGCTCCCACCGACATTCGCGTGGCGGTATAGCACAAGTGCTCAATAACTATGAGAACTACGTGTTTGACGATATGCGTTTCCTCGCCAACTCGTGCGACGGTCCGAAACTTGTCAAAGCCTTGTTCTTGTGCTGGGCTGTATTTCATTTTATTGTAAAACTCACTTTTTGCCGAGCGATACAAATTATACACATTCACACGTCATCATACTTCAGTTTTCGTCGTTCGGTTCTGTTTGCTCGCATTGCAAAGTTTTACGGTAAAAAAGTAATAATGCACGTTCACAGCGGCAAGTTCAGTATGTACTATGCCGAGTCGCCCGCTTTCGTCGAACAAGGGTTGACGTACTGTGACAAGATTATCGCTTTAACACCCGCTTGGAAAGATTTTTTTGCGTCCATAGTTGACGAGAACCGAGTCGTGGTCGTTCCTAATCCGGTGCCGCCGGCCCCTGTTGTAGAGAAGAAAACGTCAGGCAAGGTGCGTTTCTTGTTCCTCGGTTTCGTGTCGCGTGACAAGGGTGCAATGGACTTGCTCGAGATGGTTGTTAATCACAAGGGACGACTGACCAAGAGGGCACGATTTACGTTGTGCGGTAACGATGTGGATTGTAATGTCGGTAAAAATATTCGAGAAAACCACCTGGGCGACCTTGTTGTGTATAGAGGGTGGGTAAAAGGTGCTGAGAAGCAAAAGATGTTTGCCGGTAACGATGTCTTGATCTTGCCATCGTATGCCGAGGGATTGCCGATGACGATAATCGAAGCAATGGCTAACGGAATGCCGGTTATTGCAAGTAATGTGGGTGGAATACCCGATATTGTTAATGATGGTGTCAACGGCACGCTTGTTACAGCAGGTAACCAAAACGAACTGTTTGTTGCAGTGCAAAAATACATAAAAGACCGCAACCTAATTGTTTCTCAAGGTGTGGCAGCGTTAGAAACGTCAAGGTATTATATGCCGTCCAATGTTAGAGAGCGACTTGATGAGATTTATAAGTCGCTGATTGCTGTGGTTGATTAGACTAAGCAAGACAAACACAGTTATTGTATGCATTATCACCTGTATGTCATTTCGTTGTTATTGCTGATGTTGTCGTGTAGTGCAGGCACGGTCATCGAGCCTCTTGAGGAACCTGTTGTCCCTTTAGACCCTGCGCCCACGGGTGTGCTTGCGCTTGCCAATAGAGATATTACAGCCGACGGTAGAATTTATTATACCGCCAATTCGTTACTCACATCACCCATTCCCGGCGGTCGTGGATTCCACATCAAGTTGAATGACGGCTACAAGGTTTATAGTGCCCACTTGGTTGATACAGACGGCAACTTAGTGAACGCGAATTATCTTTACCCTGACACTTGGACTGAAGCAACGCGCGGCAGTTGGACGAGTCCTTGGCGAGATGAATACGGTAGTGACTTGATTCCATCGCAATATGGTCTTCGTCTTGTGATTAAACGTGCTGACGGCAGTGCTATTTCGCCCGATGAAGACGTGATCCGGTCGTTAACTTATCTCGACGACCCTAACTTGAAGCGCTTGTCAAGAGATATTGACGGTTACGACAACGTGAGGAAACGTATCGATGATATTGCGCATCTTGCATGGGTGCCTTTGGCCGATGTGCGCTCGCCGCGCACTTCAACCGGAACTAATTATCAAAATTATTATTATACCGAAGGCAAGACCTACCTCAGTGTGCCATATAGCGAGAACGATGAGTATAGCAAATATGTGGGTCAACATGTCAGCCTGTATACTTTTTTAACTGCAATTCACAATCGGCGCAGCGTAATGTATACCGAGGATATTTCGGTATCGCATCCTCATTCTAATTACGGTTACACATATCATGGTTTGAATGACAAGTTCTGTGCCGCTTTCTATGGTACCGTTTGTAGCGGTTTTACGGGTTATATAGCCGGTTTTGACAATGTCTGTGTCTCCGGTGCCTATGCCGATGGTAACCTGCAAAAACAATTAGGCTCTGCCAATTACAAGAGAGTCTACCCTGATGATGTGCAACCGCTTGACTTCATTTGGTACAGTGGTCACATCTCAATTGTGAGTGACGTGATTGCAGATACCACGGGAGAATGTAAGTATATTTTATGGGCTGAACACACCAAGCCGGGCACCTATATTACACCTTACACGCCGGAGCGTTTTGCATTGCGAATAGAAAAAACAAGTGCGAGAATGTATCGTTGGAACGGTTGGAATAAAGCAACATTATCTTCAACTCCATGGATGAATTTCCCTATTGATAATATCACATATAATGATGATATCAGCACGATGTACGGTGATAAGCCTGCTGTGGCAACAAGTGATATTTTCTATTTAAATCTCAATCGCGGTAGCGGAATGACCCTTTTGGAGGTGTACAATGAGAAGGATAATTCAGCACCGTTGAGAACTGTTGATGTAAGCAATCGCAAGGTTTATAAATCCGATTCGTTCGGTGGTGATTGGGTTGCCTTCGATGCACGCACTCTCGAATTGCCGGCAGGTAAATATAAGGCTCGTCTCGTCGGGTCGGGGAGTGCGAGCGATTGGGTGCGTTGGGAACTCATTGATATTAATATGAATATATCAAAGTCAGGTTCCAATGTGGTTGTTTACTATGATTGTATCGGAGGCACGCCCTATTTGGCACGTAGTGAACGCACCGACGGTATCGGAGCCGGTGTCCACTCACTCACTGCAGCCGAGAATGCTGCCGGTCAAGCCTCCTTCTCGGCATCGAGTCAAGCAACTTGTGTTAAATTGTTTGTACGAGGGGACTACGGCGTTGCTTCGCGCCGTGTGTTCTTCTGAAATAGGGTAAATGTTGTGTCTACCTATGTCCATAGTGATGATATATTGAACAAATGCGTTGCTGTGGGTGACTATGTGCGTGACCTTGCGTGTCCTACCTATAAGCGCGTCAACTTCGGCTACGCGTTCCTCTACGTTATAGATAACGATGACCTTTTTGATCGTTGTAAGATAGAGTTTGCAAGAGGAAACTCTCGTGTCCGCCATTAACAAGCAAGGTTCAAGTCAGTAGTCGTTTATGTCAGAGAAAAGTTTCCTATTGACTCTTGATTATGAGTTGTACGGCGATGGTAGCGGCGATGTGTTCCACAATGTCGTTGAACCCACCGGGCGTCTGCTTGCCATCGCGCGTGAGCGTGGTGTGAAGTTCACTTTCTTCTTTGAGGTTGTCGAATATTGGTGCCTCAATCGTGAGTGGAAGAGCGGTAATACCATGGGCTATGCGAGCAATCCTTGTGCTGCAATGGAACAGCAGATGCGCCAAGCTGTCGTAGAGGGTCATGACGTGCAACTTCACATCCACCCGCAGTGGTGCAACGCCGTCTGGCGGGACGGTGCGTGGCAAGTGGACAACAGTCAGTGGAGACTTGCCGACTATGCCGGCGACTTGACAAACTTGCTGAGTCGTGGGAAGCAGACGCTTGAAGATATGTTACGTCCGGTCAAAGACGATTATCGTTGTATAGCCCTGAGAGCCGGTGGCTACAATGCCTTCCCCGGTGAACGTATTGTGGCAGCAATGCGTGAGGTCGGCATTATTATTGATTCTTCGGTCGTGCCCGGTGCTGTAGAAAAGGGCTCGCTTTCAAGATATGACTACCGGTTATCGCCCTCGACACTCGGCTATTGGTACGTTGATGATCGATTGGATTTGCCTGCTGCAGAAGGTGGTGATATCATCGAGATGCCCATCGTGTCGCTGCCGATTGTGCGTTTATCCAAGTACTTGTCATTAAGTCGCATCAAGGCTATCATTGCTAACCGTAAGTCTGCTCAAAAATCCTTTGTAGCAAAGACATCTACATCGGGCGGAGAAGGACGATTGTTTTCGCTATGGCGTAAGGTTAAATTCCTATTTGAACGTGAATACCAAACGTGGGACTTTTGCCTGTTTTCAGAGTCAATGCACCGCAAGTTCATTACCTCAACTGTTATAGGCGATCGTGATGTATATGTGTTGGTTGGACACCCGAAAAGTTTAACCGGGACGGCAGACATCACAGAACTTTTGAGCCATTTGAGAAATGACTTGCATGTGTGCTTTACATGTATGTCTCAAATGGCAGAACAGCAATCTTAAATGGACAACAAACCGATATTGATAATTGGATTGACCGCTCAGGGGCTGTCCTTATTGAGAACCTTGTCTCGTGCCAACTGTGAGGTCATCGCATTCTATAGCGACAGAAAGAATGTTGGCGCAAAAAGCGGCTATGGCGACAAACGGTATTTTGTCGACCTGGGTCAGTTGAGACGAGAGATTGATAGTTTGGCTGAACAATATGGCAATGATTTGCTCTGCTACATAACGAGTGGCGGTGCTTTGGTCGAGATCCTGACCGACTTTCCGGATCTTTGGGACTTGTGTGATGTGATTTCCGGGCCACGTGAAACCGTCAGCCGGATGGCACACAAGGATTACCTGTATCAATTGGCGGTTGGGTGTGATTTTATAGTGCCCAAATACGGTCTATTGTCGGAGTATCGGCAAGGTTCGTTGCGGTTTCCGGTTTTTCTCAAGCGCAATTATGAGATACCATTGTTTTTCAAGGCAGCCAAGGCGGATGCCCATGAGCAGCTAGAAAAAGATTACATACGGCGAATGAGCCGGTATGAGCGAGAGAACGTGATAGTCCAAGAGTGCATACCAATCAATGAGCATTCGATGGATTTAACCGCACAATCATTTTATTGTGATGGCAAAGCCAATGAGTTTTTCATCGGTTGGCAGAAGAGGAAGACATGTAATGGTTTGACATCGTGTCTTGAGGAGCTGGATAGAGGCTCATTGTACGAGCGAATCAGGTCACAGTGCACCAAGTATATGCTGCAGACGGATTATACAGGATTCGCCGAGTTTGAGTTTATCTATGATCCCGATACTTACTCGTTGTTCTTTTTGGAAATCAATACTCGTCCATGCGGCACCCAGAGCGTGATGGATTACAAGTTCTCTAACCTTGCTGATGTATTGCTGCGACCACATGCGCCACCATTGTTGCAATCACGAACGGATAAACCTGTGCGATGGATGAACATAGTGAGGGATATCCGGGTGAGATTTCAGAGGAAGGTGTTTTCAGATCTGACGGATATATTCCATTCTCAATTTGATGTGTTGAGAAAAGATGACCCTATGCCTTTTCTTCGTCAGTTCATATGATTGGTTTCTTTAAAAAATTCAGCGTCTATTGTAGCAGCGATGGTTTTTGGAATGCTGTCAGGTATGCGTTCAAGACGTTGCTTAACCTCGTTTATGTAAATTCAACGACAGTGTTCTTGAGATGTGTTGAACCGCTATCGGCCGTGTCAGATAGTGTTGCTTTTAAGATCCTCAATGACAAAGACGAGGTGGAGCGACTTGACTTCCCTCGTCTCAAGATGCTTGACTGTGACGGTAAGTTGCGTGATGGCCATCGGTTGTATGTCGGCTTTGTCAACGGTAAGCCAGTTTCCTATTCTTGGACGGCTATGGGCAGTTATCATATACTGTATGTCGGCTCGTTTGAGCTTGGCGACAAAGAGTATTGGATCGGTCCGACATTTGTACTCAACGCCTTTAGGGGCCGCGGTCTGAACAAGGCGGGCATCAACCGTCAGATTCACGATGTGGATGGCGTGTGCTACACTTCTGTGAATAGTGGAAACAAGCCGTCGCTTCATTCTTTCCTTTCACTCGGGTTTGAGGAGATCGGTCGTGTAAAGTATAAGAAATTCCTGTGTTTCTCGTCGGTCGACATCAAAGGTTCAGAACTGAAAAGCAAGATGCTCATACAATGATTGATTATATTACATTGAGACAGGATAGTGTCATGCCGCGGCAACAGTTTGTCCGCTTGCCGGCAATACCACAACGTGGGGGGGGGGCGAGACCGTGACGACCTATCCAGAAGGAGATGACATCGTTGTCTCTTTCGGGCGAAATTATCCCAACCGCATAGATGCCGCTGGCAACGTCACTTCATCTACTCTGCAACAAGTCAATACTCTTTTTCTTCATGTCTCCAAAACGGAATCTTCATATAATGTAGATGTCCGTAAGTTCTCTCCTCAAGCGATTGTAACACAAGTTTATGCTATTGTTGACAACAAGATGCCAAGTATCGTTTCCATTTGTGCCATGAATGACCAGTTGTTGAGATACCCTGTTCAGGGGATTAATTTCATGCGGATGAGTGATGGCACAGATCGCAATGAGCTGTATTGATTCACTTGGAGTGGACTCAATTGATAATATTTCCATAATGAATGTTAAGGTAAAGGAATTTATACGTTCGTTGGTCAAATACACTTCGACCTACAAAGAGGCTCGCGCTTCTATGGAGTGCCAATTTGCGGTGGAGCGATTAAGGGAAGCCGTCGATACAGCTATCAAGCACGTGCCGTATTACCGCGACAATGGTTATGCGGAGTTTTTTGACGAGGAGAATTTTGACATTACCCGGTTCCCTATTCTGCACAAGGGGAATGTGATTGGGAGAGAAGCGGAGTTTGTGTCGGACAAGTACTGCCGTTTCTTTCTTCGCCAGGAGAAGACTGGAGGCTCCACGGGTCATTCGATGCGACTGTTCTATTCCCCCACGCTATCCATCTCAAGAATGGCTCAACCAACGATTATCTACGATCGGTATGTGGGCAAACCGTTTCTTGTGGGCATGCTGCGCGGTAACAAACCGGCTGTCGGAGGCTTGCGGCAACGAATTGGTGGTCAGCGGATTGTTTACTCATCCTATCAGATGAGTGAAGACGCGTTGGATGACTATTTGGACACGATGCGCCGTGACGGGATAACGTGCCTGCTTGCTTATCCATCGTCAATCTCGGTATTTGCTCGCTTGATACGCGATCGCTACGGCACTGCCGACTTACCGGCTCTGAAAGCGATAATCGCGTCCAGTGAGATATTCTCGCGTGATGACAAGGAGGTTGTGATGCAGGTGTTTCCCAACGCCGCAGTAATCGACTATTATTCAATGTCGGAGTTCGCCGCTGCTGCCTATAGTGTGGGCTTGGGCAACTATGAGTTCAACAACAATTACGGCTACGTTGAGTTCATTGACACAGGCGACCGCACTCCGGCGGGCAACCGTATTTGTGAGATTGTCGCCACGAGCATCATGAACGACACTATGCCGTTGATACGCTATGCCACTGCCGACTATGCCGAGATTGACGCAGACGGCAATGTGCTGAATATCATCGGTCGGTCATCGGACTATGCGGTGAACCGTAACGGAGAACTCACACCATGCATAGTCGTCTTCAGTAAGAAACCCATGCTCAAAGTTTTGCAGTTCCAGTACTATCAAGACACGCCCGGAAAGCTCGAGTTTCACATTATTCCACGCGGAGCGGACTTTACCGAAGAGGATAGACAAATTTTAATTCACGATATGGAAACATCGTTTAACGGTACTGTCGATTGTGACGTTGTGATTGTTGACCACATGGAGAAAACTCGCATCGGCAAGTTGCGTCGCATGGTCCAACGTCTTAATCTCTCTGAATATAAGTGAGCGCGACCAATACAGACGTAATAGTTTGTAGTTTCAATACTGTTTTAGCTGTCAATATAGTTTACAAGTTTGCTAATATTATTAAAAATGAATATTATCAACATGCTTAAAAAATGGGTTTATTCGCTTTGCCCCAATCTTTGGTTATATCGCCATTGTAAAAAGTATGTAGCACAGTTAAGTGCCGAGGGACGTGACTATTTCGCAACAGCGAATGACATACCGACAGGGGCATCACTTGATGACTATCTTGCTGCTGTTCACAAGCATTATATAACCCTAAAAGAGTATCTGACAATTTATAAATACTATTTGCTAGGAGAGCAAGAGCGAGCAGAGATTGTCACTGTTAATGAATCGATGTTGCTGTATTATCGCTTGAAATTTGCATTCCCTAAAAACTATAAACAAGACTTTTTTATAAACAAGGAAAATTTTTTATCTTTCGCATCGAGCAATGGTTTGATCCGGCGTAAGTGGTTATTTGCTCCGAATTCAGATAGCCAATCTATTGAGGCACTATTACGGCACTACGATTGTATCTACAAGCCCAATAACTTGGAACATGGTGATGGAATCATCAAGATACATCATGATAATGAGCAAGAAATTCAATTTGCTCTGCGCAACGCTATTGAACAATGTGCTGTTATAGAGGAATGTATTGAAAATTGTGATGAAATTAAAGCCTTTCATCCATCTTCGCTCAATACAATTCGGGTCGTGACACTCGCTCATGAAGGCAAAGCTGTTATTGCAACTGCTTTACTGCGTGTCGGCGCAGGTGGTCATGTCGTTGATAATCTCGGTTCCGGTGGTATTAGAGCAAACATTGACATTGAAACAGGTGTCATTGATAGTGATGGCATGTACACCGATGGAAGTCGAACGACACATCACCCCGACTCGGGTTTGCCTATTAAAGGGTTTCACGTGCCTCAATGGAATGATGTCAAGCAATTGTGTCTGCGTGTTGCCAAAATGGTTAATCAATCAATTGTTGTCGGTTGGGATATTGCTATTACGCAAAATGGTGGTATAGAAATTATTGAAGCCAATAGCCTTCCTGATTCTATTTCGTGTAAACAACTGATGACAGGTAAGGGAGAAAAGTCGCATGTCAAAGAACTCGTTTATCAAGTAACCGGTCAATATTTCATTATATAATACTTTTTAAATAATACATTATGATATCCATTGGCAAGCCATTTGTCTATGACGATGGCGAATTTGCTTACCTTAAAGCCAAAGTTGAGATAAGTGAGGATACGTCATCCGCTTATCTCAAGGCTTCGAGGAAAATCAAGAAGGTTCACTGGCGAACCGATATAGACTATCCGCCTAAATGCTGGAATGATGCTGATAGCGGGTTGTGGTTCGCGACACCTGTTGAATACAAACAATACTTGTGTACAGAGCGTGGTGACGCTTTCGTTGTTGCTTTCCTATGGTATGCGATGATTACAGGATCTGATATTTGTTCGGAGGCTCCATTATCCGAACAGATGGTGTTCAATATCACCAGATATTTAATACCTGCATTGTGTACCGACAAGAATGGTTATCGCCGCATTTCCATTATGGGCGAGTTGGTGAGTACCCCATTGAATAACGCAGGAGGTGTGGGAACAGGAATGTCTTGTGGCGTTGATAGTTTCTATACACTCAATCAATATACAAAACCCGATACTCCGCAACGCTATCGATTAACTCATTTGGCTTATTTCAATATGGGTGCAATTTTCCACCCTGACCGTAATTCAAAGAAGCAGTATACTATTAAGGAATTTTACGAAACAACAGACCGAATGTCTGAGGAGAAGCGTAATAATGCAAAAGAAGTTGCAGATGCGGTTGGTATGCCATTGATTTATGTGAAGTCTAATCTTGACTCGGATTATTATCGTGGCGCGTATGGACACACCGGCGTATATCGCAACTGCGCAATGGCTCTCTCTCTTCAAGGACTATTTTCGGTTTATTATAATTCCTCAGGTGGTTGGCCGGGTTACTTCGACTTGACCCTCACCGAGGGATCTCAACATTATGAAGCCTTGCTGTGTCAATGTTTGAGCACCGAATCTATGACCTTTATTTTATCAGACTACACCACACGTTTTGAAAAGACGGCAACAATCGCTGACGATGCAATTGCTCAGAAATATCTTGATGTTTGTTTTCGCTTCAATAACTGTGGTACATGTTCGAAATGTATCAGAACTCTTGTTACTCTCGATATCCTTGATAAACTAAAACAATTCGATGAGTCGTTTGATATTGAAAAATATCAGTCAAATCGCTCGTATGCCTATTTCAAGATTCTTCAATTGAAGAATGGTGATGCCAAGGACGACGATGCTGTTTTCAATAGAGAGTTGTATCAACGTGCACTAGCAAAAAAACTGATTCCTATACGCTCGTATTGTATGTACTATTTGTCAGTTTGTTATAATCGTATTAAACGTGTCCTACATATTTGATTTTTTAAATTTATAGAGGTATTTGGTTTTAATTCTTATAAACATGAAATTCACAGTTATTGGTAGTGGAAATGCAGGGTTGATTCATGCTGCAAAAATCTATGAGAAAGGCTTTGATGTAGCAGTGTTAAAGACATCGTCATTCGGTGACATGGATTTTTTTAATCGCATCTCATCGGAATGTGCTTATCATGTGGTTGATGAAACGAGTGGTGGAAAACACTATACGGCTCGTCCTGCCTTTATTACGCAAGATGTGAAGCGCGCGATTGAGTTTGCTGATGTGCTGATGGTTATGACTACAACCCTACAACATGAGAGTGTAGCCCAAAAGATTGCCCCTTACGTTCGTGATGGACAGATAATCATTCTTGTGCCGGGTTATATGGGTAGCTTGATCTTCAAGAAGTACATCAAAAAAGATGTGACTTATAGTGAGTGGGAAACCACAGCCTACAATGGTCGTATAATGAATTCGGAGTTTGTCCGCATCACGTTCTACAACCCTCGCAACGCAATCTCAGTGTTACCGACTTCCAAGGCAACCGAGGTGTTATCAATCCTATCGCAGGTGTTTGACAACACCCATTACCTGCGTCGCCACATCCTCGAGTCTGCCCTGCACAATCCCAATATGATTGTACATCCGATCGGTCTGTTATTCTCGGCATCGCGCATTGAACATAGCGGTGGCGAGTTCTGGATGTATCGCGAGGCATTCACACCATCAGTTGTGAAAGTAATTCAAGCTTTCGATGAACGTAAGAATCAGATCCTTATGGCTTTCGGCTGCGAGCCGCTCAACTATTTCGATGCTGCCAAGTGGCGTAATGAGGAAGATTTGAGTCAAGACGCTATGGATGTTTTCCGTTCGTTCGGAGAGTCGTCAAACAAGGGACCATCGTTCATCAATCACCGTTACTTCAATGAAGATGTACCCATGGGACTTGGACTATTTGTTTCAATAGGTAAAATTCTTGGAGTTGACACATCTCTCCAAGAGTCAATTATGACCTTGGCTGGTGCGCTACTAGGCAAGGACTTTAAGTCACAGGCTCGTTCAATACAATACTTATTAGGTAAAGAACAAGTGACTGTTGACGACATAAAGAATTCAATTAAATAGCAATACGATATTATTGCGATGGGATTCCTAAACAAAATCAACAACACGTTCACCGGAGTGTACGGACGATACACTGACGAACTCTTGTCGTTCCTGCGTGATAAATCGAACCAAGATAAATGGCTGCATCCTTGTTTCAAGTAGGTCGGGTGTTAGTATAATCGCGTTTAAAGTTGTCGCTCGTGTATCAAAAATGATACGCGAGCGACAACTTTAAACGGTAGAAGATATTTGGCATCGGATAGGCAATCACACAAACAAATCATCAAGAACAATTTCATTTTGTATACATTCGGAATGTTCATTGTGATCAAGACCTTTAGCAGTAATCAAGGTTACAATGACATTCTTGTCGGTATTGGTTGCTTCAATAAAAGTAGTAACTTTATTTTCAATATCCGTCTCATCTTTTTGTGTCATTCTATATGCTTTGTTATAAAATTTCATTTCACAAAGATTGATAGTACTATCCGCGCGGTCTATCAGCATATCAATTTGAGCATAATTGTTTGCTCCTTTACCAAACCATGAGAACACATTCGTCATTACACCTGAGATACCCAATGCTTTCTTAATTTGTTCAACGTGATTCAAGCAAAGCATTTCGAATGCAAATCCACTCCATGATGTGAAAATGTGTGAGTTTTGGTTGCAAGACCAGTAATTGGCATTGCTTGAGTGTGTTCTATCCATCACTTGAAAATAGAATAAAGTAAATGGATCTACCAATTGAAATAGAGTGTCGGGACTCAGCCTTGATGATAATCTCCTGCGCATACGAGACGTGGGCTTGTATGGTTCGTATCTGCGAATAAAACCGCATGATTCCAACTCTTCAAGCATTAATGTGAATTTACCATTATCCGCAACCTTAGATTTGGAAACCAGTTCTTTTCGAGTAAGTCCTTTGCCTTTTAATGCCAATGCCGTTACGACCTTAATGTGATCTGAAGCGTTTTTATATAATGAATTATATAAACTTTGAAATTCATCGTACAATTCACCATCTTCGGCAAACAACAATCTATCGATGTTTTGAGCAATACTTTCACCTTTATTAAGCTTGGAGAGATAAAAAGGAACTCCACCCAATACCATGTAACACTCTGCTATCTGCTTGTTTGACAATCTAAATCCACGAGCATCAAAATACAACCTACATTCCCTTAAAGTGAATGGCTTGAGAGAAATCTTGTGGGTAACGCGATTGTGTAATCCTCCACGATTTCTAATCAGATTATTTATAATCCATGATGTCGCACTTCCGCAAACAATAAGTTTGATATCATCGCGCCATGTCGCCCACGAATTCCAAAAGTGTTCCAATCCACTGATAAAATTTGACCGTGGTGTGTCCATCCATGGCATCTCGTCAATATAAACAATCTTATTGCCATGAGGCAGTGTCTCTAAATATTCCTCAAGAGCGATGAATGCTTCAAGCCATGTACTAATGGAATTGGAATGCCAACCTTGTTTGTTAAGAGCATGAATAAAGTTGTCCAGTTGGATACGCATACTGACATTGTTCATGCCGGCTACATAGAAAGCATACTCATTGCCAATGATGTGTTGTATAAGAAAAGTTTTTCCTACACGCCTCCTACCATATACCGCGATGAACTCTGATTGATCCGAATGTAAATATTCGTTCAGTAATTGTTGTTCTCTCTCACGTCCGATAAATATTTTGCTCATAGTTGTATATGTCAATTGTTTTGGCAAAGTTAATTTATTGTAATCAAAAATGCAAAATAATCGCGTTTAAAGTTGTCGCTCGTGTATCAAAAATGATGCGCGAGCGACAACTTTAAACGGTGCCATATTGTTTTCAACTGTCGTGTGTTGTGCCGACAAAGCAGTGACATTCAAATTGTGTCAAATACAGCAGTGTCGCGGCAGTGCTCGCATATTATAACACGATGCCATGCTCTCGCCGTATGCACCGGCTGTGCGTATCGCAATTATATCACCACGTTGTGTGATCGGCAATTGCTCGTCACGACCGAACACATCGCCGGATTCGCATACGGGACCGACGACATCGTAGGACTCGATGTGCCGGGACGCTGATGTGATGTTTTCAATAATGTGATGAGATTGATACAGGGCGGGGCGTATCAAGTCGGTCATGCCGGCATCTAGAATGACAAATTTCTTATTGCCGTTATCCTTGATGTATAGTACACGCGAGATGAGAGTGCCACATTGTGCTACAATGGAACGCCCGAACTCAAAATGTAAGCGTTGCCCGGCACGTAAGTTCAAGTATTGCTTGAAAACATTGAAGAAACCCTCGAAGTCGGGAATCGCATGCTCATCGGGATTGTCGTAATCGACGCCAAGACCGCCACCTACATTAATCATCTCAAATTCAATACCACGAGCATTGAACCTGTCTTGTAACTCATTGACCTTGTCACACAGCAGTTTGTAGGGTCGCTTGGTCATGATTTGCGACCCGATGTGAAAATGAAGTCCGCGCAGGTGTATATAGGGCAATTCCAATGCCATATCAACAATCTTGTCAAGCAGGTTGAGGTTTATGCCAAACTTGTTCTCGGCAACACCGGTGGTAACGTACTTGTGGGTGTGTGCGTTGATATTGGGATTGACACGTATAGCCACATTAGCCGTCAGTCCACGGCTCACGGCGAGGTTGCTGATGTTTTGTAACTCGGGGAACGACTCGACATTGAAGCAGAAGATGCCGTTGTCAATACCGGCAATGATCTCATCATCGGTCTTTCCCACACCCGAGAATGCCAATCGGGTCGGTTTGAAACCCGCTTCGAGTGCTGCATGGAGTTCGGGACCGCTGACGAGATCGGCTCCCAAACCGCTTGCTGCAATCTCACCGAGAATTATGGGTACATAATTGGCCTTGATTGCGTAGTGTACATCGTAGGGGAAACCCTCAATATTGCGCTTTACTTCGGCTATCGTGTTTCGCAGCAAACCCATGTCGTAGACGTAGCATGGCGTTGCCGACGGTATATCGTGCAAATCTATCATCCGTGATAACGTTTGCCTGTGACCCTATAGATGGTGTCTGTCAACTGTCGTTTGACTCCCTTCTTGAGCGGCGCTTGCATGCCACCGTCAAAGTCGGGTGTATTATTGGCCTCAATAAACTCAACATTGCCATCGGCGGTTAGCGTTAAATCCCAGCCGACAATAATGGAACCACGAATAGCGTTGGCTGCATCGATACAAGTCTGCTTGATTTTGTCCCATTGAGGTATTTGAAAACCGTTAATTACAATACCTGTGTCGGGGTGCTCGTGGAAATAGCGTCCGTTATCACCATAGGCATCGCCCTCAATGCAACCTGTGTCTACGTTGATTGTGGCTACAATGCCGCCTCCGTGACTGTTGTCAATCACGCTGTCACCGCGCCCCATGCGGAAACAAGCCCCGAATACTTCTCCTTGTCCCTCGTAGGCTATTGTGACAACACGCAATGTGTTGAGCGAACCCGGGTGGAACTGCTGTAATTCATCACAACCGGTCACGCACTCTTCTATCACAGCGGGTGATGACTTGACCTGTTTGAGCACTGCCGCAATGGCTTGCTCATCATCGTGTTTCACCTTGTAAACTCCCTCACCATGGGTCGCATTATGAGGCTTAACGATGCAGTCGGTTGAATGTAACAATTCACTGATTTGCTCATTCGTCGCATGTGGCGTGTACAACCATCTCCGTTTGATTAACCCAACTTCCGTAAGTCGGGATAAAGCGAGTTCCTTGTAATCGAATAATTTCCAATTATGATAGGTCGGAAAGTAGATTCGAAACCAGTTATACACCATGTATGTCGAATACTGTGAAATAAATTCAGAGCGTGTAACTTCACTCTTATTCCAGAATTCATAATTATACAAATATTCATTAACCGAAACCAAATGCTTAACAAGTGCATTTTGGTAATCATCAAAACTCGCTCCTTCGGGTATTTCTGCTTTGAAAAAGCACGATTTAGCTACGGTCTGCAGACGGTTAATATACATTTGTCGCTTATATTTTAAATACAGCGAGGGAAAGATGTGCATATAGACCATCTTGGAAGCATATATGATTTGATTTATGAAGCTCATTATAAATTCAAAATTATAATAGTATATAATTAAGCCTTGAAACGCTTGCCTGTAATCTGTTCTATCGAGTTAAGCAGATGATGTTTGTCGCCGGAGAAATCCGGACTGTGATTGGCCTCAATAAACTCAACTTCTCCATCTGCAGTCAAGCATACATCCCAACCTATGATGGTGATGCCTTTAATTGCGATGGCAGCGCGATTGCAAGTGTCTATAATTAAATCCCACTTCGGAATTTGATAACCGGTAATCTGCTTGCCACTATCCGGATGGGCACTATAGGTCTTGCCGGTGTAGTCAAGAGCTTCACCCGGTATAATACCCGTTATAGGGTCAATAGTAGCGTAGAGACCTCCGGCTTGAGTGTTATCAGCTATCGCATTAATTCGTCCCATGCGAAACCCCGAGCGGAACACCATTGACTTATCATCATGAGAAATTGTAACAATGCGAAGAGTGTTCAAAGATGAGGGATTAAAAGCCTGTAACTCGGAATAACCATCAATACATTGTTCCACAACATTCTTACCGATACGGCAGTCGGCAATTGCTTCGCTAATCTCATTCTCGTTGTCATGATGTGTCTTGTAAATGCCTAAACCGCATGCTGAATCGTGCTTCTTTATAATGCAGTCGGTAGCGTGCAACAACTCGCTGATTTGTTCGCGTGTGGCATCGGGTGAGTACAACCATCGACGATGATTCAGTCCCAAACGTTGCATTTCGGCAAGAAACTTCTCTTTATTCCAAAAGAGGGCAGGGTTATCATAGTCGGGAAACGCAAGGCGTAAGCGGAATTGCAGCAAGTGGGTCGCTTCACGCGATATTATGGCATCTCGCTCGGCTTCGCTTTTCTTCCAAAACTCGAAACTGTACATATACTCGCGAAAGGAGACAAGATGCTTGTTAAGTGCCGCTTCATAATCTTCACGACTGGCACCCGGGGGCATTACAAAGTCAGGGTCTGCAAACTTTTCATTTGCCTCAGCAAGTAATTTCGCCTTAACCTTACGTCCTTTGAAGTAGTCATACACTCCGGGACATAACGCGAGAAACCGCTTACCTAATGTTCTGATGTTATTAGTCATAATAAATAAAAATCAAACTAATTAATTCTTACGCTTAAACTTTGCAAATAATGTATCAGTCACGAATCGCTTGGTTGTTTGTGGCATCGCTATATATATTATTAATATAGCAAAAATAAGCCATGCAATGTTAACAACTATGGATTTACTTAAATAGAATGGAATAGCACTTAGGACAAGTATTATAATTGGAATTAGCAGTCTCTTATCGAGAGAAATCCTAAAATACTTTTTAGTATCATAAAATCGATAAAAGAAGTAGAAGAAATAAGAAATAATAAGCGCCAGAATGATTCCGGATACTCCAAATGGTTTGATCAAAATAAAGTCTAAAGAGATAACGCTTGTCGCAATACAAAAAACAGCCATTACTGTGCGTTTGGTTTCTTTGGCGCATTGGTAAGCTATATCAAAGAAATTAGAGTAACTTGCTATTAGAGAGCTGAATGTCAAAAGGTAAACATATTGAATCGCTGATTGATAGCTGGGACCAATAAGAATAGGGAAGATGAGTTTAACACCAAAAATGAATATTACACCGCATGATGTATAGAAAAACATGAAATTGTTGAAAATCGATGAGAATAACGAGTCACGATTAGGATTGTGATAGTGTTTGAATGCGTTTTCTTGCCAAGCTTGGGTGAAAATGATGCCAATAGTATGCAGAATGGTAATCATTCGAGAAGCGACCGCATACAAACCGTTAACCTCAAGACCAATGTACTCTTTAATAAATAAACGGTTGCTAAAACCGATTGACCACCATAAAACCGAAACAGGAAGAAGTGGAAGTGTGAATTTTAATAATGTTTTGCCATAAATCGAGAAATCAAATTTGGCTAATGAAAAATAACGACGTACTACAGGTTTAATTATTTCAAATGTGATTGAGGTTGTAACTCTCGAAATAATATTGGCGAGAAAAATTCCATCAACACCCATATGCATGAATGCAACAAAGATAACACTGAGAACGCCAATAAAAAAAGTGTCCAAAAAACCTACTAAAATATAAACTTTACTGGTATATATTGCTCTGATTGTTTGGGATTGCACTTCCAATAGAGACATTATTATAAGCAGTACAATAGTGTATACTACAAATTTTGAATTGAAGAAATGAAAAACCCCAAAACCGATAATTAGAGTCATAGCAACCGTTGTGGCGAGAATCAGCGTTGTCGCAGTGATGTAGCCTTTCCTTGCTTCTTCATCCTCATTATCGATAATGAAACGAAAAATACCCGAACGCAATCTCACCGAGATTATTGGCATGAGGGCAAAACAAATGGTAAGGCAAAAATCGTAAATTCCATAGTCGCTCGGCTTCTCCACATAGTAAGTGTAGAGAGGCATAAGAAGAAATGTAATGATTTTCATTCCAAATTCTCCTATTGCATATATACCAAAGGACTTGACGAATTGTTTACCTTTATTTGTCTCGACTTGTTGTACCGTTGTTGATGCCATTATTGATGAATATCTTGTTTGTATTATTCGCATTGAACTATGATGTCGTGATTAGACGTGTCACTCAAAAACTTGACATCACATGGTTCGCATATGTTTGAACTTGCAAAGTTACTAATAATTTTTTATTGTGGCAAATCGCAGTGGTTTGGTGTCAAAACAAAACTCCCAAGTCACACTCACCTGTCGGCGACCTCGTGGGCTGTCGCTGTCGCCAGATGTCGCCAGATGGGCGACCCGGCTGCCGGCATACGGCATGAGCAGATGGGTCGGCTTTCAGCCGACTTCACCCTCATTCACCATGCCCACGGTGTCGCTGCGCTCCACCGCGGGTTACACAGATTACTCGCCCATTGGGCGAAACGATGTTACCCATTCTCCACGGTAGAGCCCGTGAGGGCGAAATATAGATAACCGTGGACGAAGCGCAGCGTAACACACGGACGGTCCATGATGGGAGCGTAGCGACCGAATGGTGTGGCTGTAACCCTTTGTAGTTTAGTGAAATTAGTTTTATCTTTCGTGAATAAACATAAAGAATATAGACAACAAATATAGCAGTAACAACATTTGTTCGGTTGTAATTGTTGTCCGAGTTGTCTTTAAAATCTTCGCTTCGTATATATGGCACGAATTTTGCTGTTACCGTAGTAAACTATATACCTTTTATGGAAATCGTACTAAATACATTCGGTACTTCGTTGTCGCGAGAGAATGACGGTTTCGTCGTCAAGAATGACGGCAACAAGCGTCGCTTGCCTCCCGACGGAGTGCGCTCGATTTTGGTCGGCAAGGGTGTAAGCATCACGAGTGACGCGATAATGCTTGCCGTTGATAATGAAATTGAGATACACTTTGTTGACCGTGCCGGAAACATTAAGGGTCTGTTGTGGAGTCACAAGTATGGGTCAATATCAACAATACGCAAGTCTCAGTTGTTATTTGTTCAGAGTTCGGCTGCCGTGAAATGGATAATCGGTATTATTCGTCGTAAGATTGAAAATCAGCAAGCTTTACTGTTGATGATTGATGCGAAAGACGATAAGGGGAAACGGTCTATTGAAACAGCAATGACTCGATTATCGCGTTATATCGAACGCTTGACTCAACTCAGCGGTGAGACAGTGCGCGATGTGGCTCATGAGTTACGTGGTATTGAGGGCAGTGCAGCACGTCAATACTTCGGTGCAATGAGTGACACGTTACCACTGCAATATCGGTTTCACGAGCGCAGTCAGCATCCGGCACGTGATGTCGCCAATGCTTTGCTCAATTATGGTTACGGAGTGTTATATACTCGTGTTGAAATCTCGTTAATCAAGGCGGGTATCGACCCCTATGTGGGAGTGTTGCATCGCGATGAGTACAACCGACCGGTGTTAGTGTTTGACATGATAGAGATGTATAGGGTGTGGGTTGACTACGTGGTGATGCAATTGTTGATGCAGGAGGTTGTCGATGACTGTTACTACAGCCTTACCGAAGATGGCGCGTGTTGGCTCGAAAGTTTGGGTCGTCGCGTGATTATACAAAGTCTTAACGATTATCTTGACGAGGTTGTCAATCAATCGGACGGCGAGCGTCACAGCCGGGTGAGTCAAATTCAGCGTGACGCATATTCACTTGCCAATACAATTAAAACTTTAACCAAATGAGTTCAGGTGGGGTTAAATTATTGAGAGAACAGGGTCGGTTTCAAGAGGCGCTTGCCCTCGCTGAGACTGACTTGAGCCGGGGTGGCGGTATGTGGGAATGTCGCTCTATGTTTTGGGTGTTGCGTGACTTGTTTAATCAAGCGATTGAGAGCAACGAACGGGACCGGGCAGCGGAGGTGTGTCGGCGCATGGCCGAGATATTACCCGGTTGCAACGAAGATGACGGCGGCGTGGCAGTAAAAGCCCTCACTGCCGCTCGTCGGCGGTTGTTACCTCATCATGACGAAGTCGCTACTGCAGCCGAGTTGTCCAAAGGAGAGGCTACTGTTGAGCGAGCCTACCAAATCGTGTCGCAAGTGATGGATGCCGGTGACACCGGCGCAGAATTGCATCGTTCCATGGGGTGGGTGATATTTCGATACATGAAACATTATTTATCTTCAATTCCGGCGGTGGAATCACGTCGAGCCCTCGCTCGATATATGAAGTTGACCGGTGTTGAACGTCCGTCGTTGTTACACTCAATGATGCTGTTAATGGCGGTGAACCTCGAGAAGGCTCATCATGACGAGTTCAAATTCACCACATTCATGGAGATGTGGGGACCGGAAAACTTTCGTCCGGAAGACTGGCATCGTGAGCGTGGTGATGACGGTGCGACATTTCCGTCACTTGTCGAGAAAGCAGTTGACAGGTATCTTGCCGAGGTGAAAAACGATAACATGGGGACATTGTCGAGCGACTTTGAGAACTTGCTCGCTCGAGTGGCAAATGTCTTCACAGATAATGAAAGGTACAAAAGGCGATTGGCAATACAGTACTACGAGACCGGCAGGCAGCAAGAAGCGATTGAGATTTACCGCAAGTTGCCGCTCACACTCAAGCAGTACTACGTGTGGTATGAGTTAGGCAAGATGACAGGTGATATTGAATTGGAAATATCGGGCTTGTGCAAGTCAATTCTCGTGCAGCGTGATCGCATTTTCCTTGTGGGCATACGCTTGCGCCTTGCCGAACTGTTGATTGACAAACAAGACTTCGGTCGCGCGTTGCACGAGTTGAATGAGTATCATGATACGCTCACTGCTCATGGGTATCACATCAAGGCGGCATATTACAGGTTATCGGATTGCATTCCCGGCGGATGTGAGGCAGCGAGCGACAACAGTCAATATTACCGTGAACAGGCAGTCGCAATCGAACAATATGTCTACGGCTCGTTGGAAGAAATTCCCATGGTCGTGGTCTCGAGATTTGAGGCGGACAATCACAAGATAGGGTTAAAGTTGGTGAGTCTCGACGGAATGATAACAGCCAAGTACAAGATGCCACGAGGTAGGCCTGACGTGACGTTGCTATATGCTCGTGTGATGAGACGTGACGGAAAATACAAGGTTGTAACGACTCGAGATGCCGATGAGCGTTTTCCTACATTGACAACCGTGGAAGGCATCCTCAATATGCTGACCAACAAGTGGGGTAAACCGTTTGCCTTCATTGACGGCTATTACATCGACACATCTTTGTTGAGCGCAGCCGGTCAAGGCGATCGAGTGAGAATAAGCGGAATAACGATGGGTGGTCGCAAAAAAGCCATTTCGTTACAGGTGATACGATGAGTTGGCACGTTTTTTGCTAAATTAAAATTGAAAACCAAACCATAATCAACTTCTATTATGATACTGCAATCAGGAACGGTTTTGCGTGGCAACGAAGCGTTGAAACCGATTGAAGTGACAAAACTGTTGGAACTGTTGACCGATCCCTCAACCGAACTGGAGGAACGCATCAGGCAGTTGCGGTCAGTGCGCTTGCTTGACGAGAAACGTTATCATGAGTTGAAGCGCATGTTGCCCTATGTCGTGTGTGCCACATTCTCGCCTGCCTACAGACGCAATGAGAACTTCGCGTACACCGAGTCGTTTTTTATAGACCTTGATCATGTCTCATCGTCGGGACGCGACATCAACACCTTGTGCGATAAGTTACGTCAAGACCGACGTGTCATGTTGATGTTTGTATCCCCGGGTGGCGATGGAATAAAGATTTTGATGCGGCTCAAGTCGCGATGCTATGATGTGGGAATGTACAGCACGTTTTACAAGTTGTTCTTGTCCAAGTGGGCTGTTGAACAAGATGTGGCTGATATAGTTGACACCGGCACTAATGATGTGTCGCGCGCCTGTTTCTTGAGTGTAGATCGCTCTGCCTATTTCAACGTGGATGCCGAAGCGATTGACATGGCGGCATACATTGATGCCGAGGGGCTGCTTTTTCAAGAACCCGAACAGGAGCAAGCGGTGTTGCCCATGTCGCCCACGAAGTCGGTGGCCGATGTGAAAGCAATCGATCCCGATGACACGATCATGGCACAAATACGCCGTCGTCTTGCCCAAGGTCGTGAACGTATCCAAAAACAAGAATTGCCTGCCCCATACGTTCCCGAACGCTTGACTCAACTCATGCCGATGCTCTGTGAAATGGTAGCCGAGATCGGCGTGCAGGTTGTGGGCGTGCGTGACATACAATATGGCAAGAAGATTGTATTAAGGTGTGAACAACGCGAAGCGGAGATTAACGTATTTTGCGGCAAACGTGGTTTTAACGTGGTGCAGTCGCCGAGGCGTGGCACAAGTTCGGAACTTAATGCCATGATGGGAGAGTATATAAGCCAATGTATATATGATCTCGCGGGCTGATGGCATCAAAAAAGAAACAAGAGCCGATTACCCGGCTGCGTCGCATGATGCTAAAGCATCGTGCCGGCATGGCGGACAGCGAACGCGTAGGCGCACTCGTTGACGACGATGAATTGCCGAGCCTCAGCGAACGCATATCAAAGATGTTCAACATTATCAATAATCACCGCAACACGACAAACATGATATATTTTGTAATGTACGACATTGAGAGTAACAAGGTGCGCCGTGCCGTGGTCAAGTACCTTGAGCGTCAGGGCTGTCATCGCATTCAAAAGTCGATCTTCATGGCTGATACGAGCGGTGAGGTGTGTCGGCGCATACGTGAAGACCTTGCCGAGGTGCAAGCGTTGTACGACAATCACGATAGCATCATGGTTGTGCCGGTCAGTGTGGACTATGTTCGTGCCATGACAGTGATAGGTCAAGACATCAACCTCGACCTGATCTTGCACAACAAAGGTACTGTGTTTTTTTGAGAGGACGAGTAATTGCGCTCTGCCACTCGGTTTCCCTATAGACGGTCGGGTGGAGATTTTTTTACAGAACAGTTGTTTGTTGAATTAAATTTTGTAAATTTGCAACACCATTACATTAAACCGATAGGAGAAATGAAAATTCCATTACTCAACATACGGTTCGCTAATGACCTTTCCCCACATGAGGTGCCGTTGTTTCGCGGTGCCGTGGTTGCTGCGCTTGACAACAAACTCTTGTTGTTTCACAACCACAACGGCGACGAGGGATTGCGTTATCGTTATCCCTTGATACAGTACAAGCGCATCGGCGGTCGGGCGGCAATCGTGTGTATAGGCGAGGGTACAGAGCAGATAGGCGAGTTGTTTGCCACCTCACGTTATGACTTGAAACTCGGCGAGCGTTCAATGTCGTTGGAGTTGGACACCGTGCAGCCGATGACTTATAATATGCAGGTGTGGCAACAGCTGTTCGCTTATCGCATCACCCGTTGGCTACCGCTCAACAGCGCGAACTATGCCAAGTTTCGACAACTTGAGAGTCTTGCAGACCGTTACGCTATGCTCGAGGGTCTGCTCACAGCCAATATCTTGTCGATGGCTAAGGGCATAGGCTTACGAATGGACGAGCGCATCGAGTGTCACATTACCGCCATGAGCGGAGACCCGTCGTGGGTGCGTGTCAAGGGGGTGAAGGTGCTTGCCTTTAACCTTGAGTTCAGCAGTAACGTGTCGCTGCCGCCCTACATCGGTTTAGGTAAGCATGTCAGCCTCGGGTTCGGTGTCGTCACCCGTCATCGAGTTCATCGCGGCCATGGTAATATGGAAAGTATTAAACATTTTAAAGAAAATTAATTGATCAATATACTATACAACCGATAATAACACAAGAATTATGGCGATACACTATTTATATGGTGCGGCTGTGCAGGGTATACAACAGTTCATTTTCCAAACCTCTCAATTAAAGGATATAGCCGGGGCGAGTGAGTTGGTGGAACAAATTTGTACGACAGCCTTTGACGAATTTGCAGTGGGAGGCGAGTCGATCATTAGAGCTGCCGGTAAAATCCAATTTGATTACGATGACCGAGCCTCGTGTGAACATGCTGTGTTGAATTTTCCTCGCAAGGCAATGAATTTGGCACCGGGTATCACGATTAGTCAAGCCGTTGTTAAATATAGTGATGGTGAAAGTTTCGTGAATGTCGTGAATGAATTGGAAGAGCGATTGAGTGTTCAACGCAATCGCCCCATTACTCCGTCAATAGGGTTGATAGCAATGAAACGTGCGCCCAAGACGGGTTTTCCCGCCGTTGCTGTGGTGGGTGAAGAACTTGTAGACGAAGCGACCGTAGCCAAACGCAGGCAAACCGACAATCGTGTAATTAAATTGTGTGAAAAGAGTTTTGATGTGTCTGATCTACAACATAAAATGATAGCGTATGACACTGCTGATCTGACAGGACAAAACGATTGGATTGCAATAATACATGCCGATGGCAATGGATTGGGTAAAGTGGTGCAAAAAATCGGTCATGATAGGGTCAAATTCAAGAAATTCTCCCTGTTACTTGATGAGGCGACACGTCGCGCTGCAAAGAGTGCTTACGACGCTACCGAAGGGTTGTGGCACAGTAATATTATCCCCTTTCGTCCGGTAGTGCTTGGTGGCGATGATATGACAATTATTTGCCGAGCCGATATTGCATTGAATTACACTATGGCTTTCATGAAGTCGTTTGAGCGAGAGACAGAGTGCCTATTAG
Source organism: uncultured Porphyromonadaceae bacterium (assembly GCA_937901905.1). GTDB lineage: Bacteria > Bacteroidota > Bacteroidia > Bacteroidales > Muribaculaceae > Sodaliphilus. Next base: position 38,815 of record CALDIF010000031.1, read on the forward strand.
GCGAATTGCTTGATGGAGTATACAAGAGTGGTGCGAGAAAATTGACGTGTTGTGCGGGTGTTGCGTTTGTCAAGTCTTCCTATCCGTTCTTCTATGGGTACAACCTGGCAGAACAATTATGCCAAGTGGCGAAAGATTGTGCCCACAAGGAACAGGATCCCAATGATTTATCACCATCTTGCTTAATGTTCCACAAAGTTCAAGACAGTTTCTTTGTGAATTATAAAGATATAATCGCACGCGAACTGACCCCGAAGACGGCATCGTGGCAATATGGTCCGTATTATATTAATGAACACGAACCTTATTGGACAGTGGAAACCTTGATTCAGCAAGTTGAACGATTGGAGAGTATAAAAGTCCAAGAGCGTGGTATCAAGAACCAGTTGCGTGAGTGGGTGGGTCTGATGCATCGAAATACCGGATTAGCGGGTCAGCGACTTGATCGCGCCAAGACAATTGCCGGTGGGGATAGTTTGAACGCCCTGAACGAGTTGACAACATCGTCTATACGCGAAGGGCAGACCTACTATCCCACCTATGATGTGTTAAGTCTTTATTCCGTGATTTATCAACAAACCAAATAAATCAGAATAATTATGGATTGTCGATATACAATACAATTTTTCAACGAATGGCATTGTGGCTCGGGACTTGCTGCAGGTGCCGACATTGACTTGCTTGTGGTTAAGGACAAGCAAGACTTGCCCTTTGTGCCGGGTAAAACGGTGAAAGGTCTTGTGCGTGAAGCAATCGAAGTGTTGTGCCAATTGGGAGAATGTGACGAGAACGTGATATGTCAGTTGTTTGGTAAACCCGGAGACAAACAAGAGAATTTGACTCATCAGGGTATGTGTGTATTCTCTAATGCAACACTTCACGACGATGTGTCTTCTGCAATAGCGTCCAACGGATTATCGCAACATTTATATCGCAACGTCTCATCGACCGCCATTGACGATGATGGAGTTGCAAAAGAACATAGTTTGCGTAACGTCGAGGTTGTAGTTCCATGTACGGTCGAGGGCCGGGTGTATAATGTGCCACAGGAACATTATGAATTATTGCGCAGAGCCTTTGCGATGATTAAGAGGATGGGGCAAAGCCGTAATCGTGGTTATGGTCGTTGTGACATGAAACTGATGAAAATCGTTAAGTCATGAAAAAGAAAGTTTTTTATTGCACATTGCTGAGTGATGTAATTATCAATCAATCAGCGGCAACCGAGGGCAACCAACAATCTCTTGATTTTATTCCAGGTAATAATTTTTTGGGAATAGTTGCCGGTCGTTTATATGATAGTGGTGGGCTGAATAATAGCGATAAACTCCTTCTGTTTCACTCCGGTGATGTGCGCTTTGGTGACGCGCATGTTGTGAACAACGGTATTCGTTCTCTGCACATGCCACTCTCGGTGTTTTATCCCAAGCACAAGGAGATTGAACAAGAATGTATTATTTTTCATGGGTATAATCCGCTTGATACCGAGCGTCCGCAATTAAAGCAATGTCGCTCGGGTTTCTATGCTTTACATGATACTGGCTGTGTCCATCGCGTTGAAGTCGGTAGCAGTTTCGCAATCAAGTCAGCATATGATAGTACCGCCCGCCGTTCAATGAATGAAATGATGTACGGCTATAACTCACTTGATAAAGGGTTGACATTCGCCTTTGAAATCGAATTTGAAAACACAGTGAGTGATAAGATAATAGACTTAGTTGTGACTTCGCTTTTGGGCATCAAGCACATTGGTCGCTCTCGCACAGCCCAATACGGCATCGTGGAAATCAGTGAGGCTCCTATAACTTGTTCTCCCGAACTGTCTCGTGCTCCAAAGAATAGTGATGTGACAATTTATGCTGACGGTCGATTGATATTCCTTGATGAGCGAACCGGTATGCCAACGTTTCGCCCAACAGTCCGCCAGTTGGGTTTGTCGACGGGAGAAATTGATTGGTCTCGCAGCCAGATACGCACCTTTCAATATTCACCATGGAATGGCAAGCGACAAACACGCGACACCGACCGATGTGGAATTGACAAGGGCAGTGTGTTTGTAGTGAAGAATGTTGCTTCGTGCCCGGAGGAGTCGCGATATGTCGGCAATTACCGCAATGAGGGCTTTGGCAAGGTTGTTTACAATCCGGCCTTTTTGGATTATGACGCACGGGGCTTGTCTGTGATGCGTTTTGTTAAGGACGATGAGCGTGGCAACTCATCATTGCAGGTACGCGTGGCAGATGTAGCACATCCGCTTGTCGCATATGTAGTGCGTCGCAAACAGCGAGAAGATATGATGCAACGCATTTATCGAGAGGTAGACTTGTATGTGCGAGAGTGTGCTCGACTCTTCAAAGGCGAACAATTCGCTTCGCAGTGGGGTACAATACGCAGCATAGCGACACGATTGACTTCTGCCGATAGCATTGTTCGTGAAATTAAGACTTATCTTGACCATGGCGTAGCAAAACGCAAATGGGAAAAAGGAGGACGCAGACGTTCTCTTGATAAGTTCATTGAACGTCAAGTTTCAACGGGTATAGATATTAGATTGTTGATAGTGAACCTTGCCTCTGAAATGGCAAAAAAATGTACCAAATCATGAATACCAAAGTATTTGTATATCGTCAAATAGCTCGTGTGATGCTTGAGTGTGTCACTCCGATAGCCATCGGCGACGGTACCAAAGACATCTTGACCGATGCCAAAGTTTTGACTGATGCCAATGGGCTTCCGTTTATTCCCGGAACATCATTGGCAGGAATTTTGAGACACGCGGTCGGGGACGCGACAGATTATTTATGGGGCTTCCAACGCGGAAAATGCGGTCAAGGTTCTCGTGTTATTTTTACTGATGCCAAGTTGGTAGATGGTGATGGGACTGTTTCAGACGGTCTCGTTGATAGGCTTAGTGATTTTGCACAACGTTATATGTCACTACCAATTCGCCAACATGTGAATATCAACCAAGTGGGTGTAGCGAGCAAAGGTGGCAAGTTTGACAACGAAGTTGTCTTTGCCGGGACGCGTTTTGTGTTCGAAGTGGAAATATTGGACGATGATGCCGAAACGGTCAAAGCCGAGATGAAACAGTTGCGTGAGTTGATAAGTTTGCCGGCTTTCCGCGTGGGTGGAAACACTCGTCGTGGTTTAGGACAAATGCGAGTGGTGAGTTGGAAGGAACGCACTATCGACATGGCTGACATCGTAGACCGCAATGCTTATCTTGCCAAATCATCATCATTGACCGATTTGTCCTTTTGGCGCGACATTGAAGATATTGCTGATGATAGTATGGCGAGTGTTACCGGAGAAGATTGGATCGCTTACCGCCTAATACTGAAACCGGAAGACCTTTTCTCGTTTGGCTCGGGACTCGGTGACAATGAAGTGGACGATGCACCCTTGCTTGAAACTGTTGTCGAGTGGGATCATAATGGTGTCGGTAAATTTGTTGATCGGCGAATTGTAATACCCGGTAGCGCGGTCAAGGGTGCTTTATCGCACCGCCTTGCGTTTCACTATAATCGTTTGGTAGGTCGCTATGCCGATAAAATGTCAAATGATGAGCGTGACGATTGTGTCGGTGGCAACAATTTTGCTGTGGCGATGTTGTTCGGGAAACAATCTGATAAAATTTCGCGTGGTAACGTAATTGTTGGAGACTGTTTCCCCACGGAACAAGCGAGTTTCGCTATTCTGAATCATGTGTCCATAGACCCCTACACCGGAGGTGCGATTGACGGCGCATTGTACGATGAAAAAGTCGTATCGTTAAGAAACGATTTGACAATGATTATCTATGTAGAAGCATGCGCCATTAATGACGAAAAGGTGCGTGAAGCATGGGAGTGTACGTTAGATGATGTGTGTAATGGAATGTTGCCATTGGGCGGTGCCGTCAATCGCGGTCATGGCGTGTTCGGTGGTACATGGGAACTAATATCCAATGATTGAATATGAAAACTACAGAATCGTTATCAACTCTTGACACCAAAGCCCGGTATGTCGGCTATTTGTGGTTAAGTGATGAAACAACCCCGATTATCATTGAGAACGGGAAAATTGAGATCTCATTATTCGAGCAAGTTAATCCGTTCGTGATCGAGGGTCAACTCTTTGACCCCGAAGGGAATAAATCGTACTCAATACGATATTCCGACGGGCAGTACTTCATAACCTTGTTTGATGCAGAGGATCTCAAGCATTGCGGTGATGATGTGACTGAGTACATGTCTTTGCGCATGGGTAATCGCAAGTTGTGTTTCAAGCGGTTGTGGTTGCCTCAACCCGATGCGCTGTGCGAAAATATGGAAGTGCTTGAACCAAGCGCAATGATTTTTGTCGGTTTTGAACCTAACAAATTTAATTGATATTTTATGCCTAATAAACTGCGCGCTCCATTTAATTTTGTGCCACCTAACGAAAAAGTGTTTTTCCCGTGGTGGACTGAACAGATTAGCCACGATCTGCCGTTCAGCGATGGCATCAGTGGCACGATAGATTTGACAATAACGTCAATGACACCAATTTTTGTCAGAGGCGGAGATCAGGAGTATCAGAGTACGGCAGAGCGCCCGTACCGGTTCTCACAGTTGCCGGACGACCGTTATTTCTTGCCTGCCACATCTCTCAAAGGTGCGGTGCGAAGTGTTCTTGAGATATTGAGTTTTGGGAAGATGTCAAGAGTGAGAGATCGTCGTTTCGCAGTGCGAGATTTATCAACATCAGAATCAGGAATGAAATACCGAGCGAACATAAATCCTAAAAAAATTCGTTGTGGCTGGTTGTGGCAAGAAGGCGACCGCCTCTTCTTGGAGGATCATGGGCTGCCTTGGCGCATTTCTTATGAAGAGATTGATCGGTGGTTGCAGCCAACTCATCGTTTGGTTGATTTTGCAAGAAGTGGTATTTTTTCAGAAGACGATAATCGTAAGGCTAAGAAGAAATATGAATTATTAGATCGTTTGCAAGATAAAATTATTCGTGGCACTTTTGTTGATCTTGATTCTGAATCTCATCATGTCTCCTACAAGGTGGAAGGTGAGCCGGGCATATTAGTCATGACGGGGCAGAGTGGTCCTCGAAAGTTGAATGCCGGTAAATTCTCCGGTAAATTCTTTGATTTTATCTTCCCTGAAAAGATCGAACGTGAAAAATTTGAAGTACCCGAAGAAATTGCCGGTGATTTCTTAAGTATACATCAAGACACGCCTAACATGGAACTTTGGCTTCATGAGTGGCATAGCGGTGAGCGTATTCCGGTCTTCTTTAAATACAAGGAAGATGAGAAAGGAAAGAAAACATTAGAGGCAATCGGCTTGGCTTATATGTTTCGTTTTCCAACGGCAAAATCTATTTATACCGCAATGTGTAAAAATGATTTATTTGATGAGAAAAAGCCGGATTTGGCAGAGTGTATGTTCGGTTGCTCGAATAAATATAGGTCTTTGCGAGGACGAGTTCAGTTTTCGCATGCAATTGCCGTGGGCAACCCTATACCGATGGAAACAAGATGTGTAGTGTTGTCTACACCTCATCCATCATATTATCCCCTCTATCTTAGTGATGGAAAGTCGTGGGATAGTGACGACGCACGCATTTCCGGTCGCAAGCGTTACCCGGTACGATCCGGTGTAATTAGTTGGACCGATGGCTCTCAAGGCATGAAGTCCTTTATCAGTCCATTGCCGGCTAACACTGTCTTTCAAGGTTGTGTGCGTTTTCATAATTTGCGTCGAGCGGAATTGGGTGCTCTATTATCTGCTATTCTGTTTGATGGAAAATCTGATTGCCATCACAATATCGGCTTGGCAAAACCTTTGGGCTATGGTAAAGTGAAAATTGATGTTGCGCTGCATTGTGATGGTAATGTAGAAGATTATTTAAACGAGTTTAGGGCTTTGATGTCGGATCGGATTGTGAATTGGGCAACGAGTGATCAACTTAAGGAGTTGTTCGCATTAGCCGTGGGCATTACAGACGAGAGACACAATGGAGATTTTTCCTATATGTCAATGGCTGATGGCGAATTTAATGACGGTAAGGGACAATCGTTCAGTAGATTCAGTTCGCTTGTGAGTAATGATGTAACATTCACGCGTGTGTGGGAAAGTCATATTCAAGATTACCTAAATCAAGAGAAACAACTCATTGATTTGCGTCGTAAGTATCACGCGGAGGAGTCGCTGCCATCAAAAATCGAGGATTTGCATAACTTAGAGAACCTTATTAACAACAAGAATTTCGGAGGTGTCGAGGAGTTGTTGAATGAGTTGAGTTCGAAATATGACGGAGATCCCGATTTTAGTGCATTGAAGGAACGTTATAACTCAATTGTCAGGTTATTTGACAGACTTGTCCAAGAGGCTCGAGGTCTTATGGGACAAAAGCGATATGCTGAGGCTATTGAAAAGTTCAAGGAAGCCGCTTCGCTTGGAGTGAAATCGTTTGACAACGAGATTCTTAATTGTGAGGAAGAACTCCAAAAGATGCAACAACAGAGTAAGCAAAGCCCTGCAGAACGCATCAGTAACATCACCCTTGCCTCAATCAATGCTTTCGCAGGACAATTGAGGAAACTTCCCGAACTTTCAATCGCTGATATTGAGGAGATTGCCCCGATTATGCGAGAGAAGATAAGTCAATTAAAGAAGAAAGACGTTGTGGTGTGGAAAACACAACCAAGGTGGAAACCAATTGTTGATGTGATAGGTGATGAGTTGGCTAATCGGTTGTTTGAATTGATTTGGACGGAGTGACTTATACCGGTTGATGACACCGTGGATAGAAGTCAACCTATTTTGCGCAAGCGCAGTACTTGTGACTAACTCGGATATAAATCAAGTGACAGTGGGTGTTCGCCCACTGCCGCTTGTTATGTGATAAAGAACCTTACCACACGCTTAGGCGCGATGGCGTCGCCAACGCCTCTCAACTGTCAGTTATAGAAGTAGTCGCTCTTGAGGTGGCCACGGCTTGTGGAGCTTGTGAGGACGATGCCAACTATTGATTAGCGTTAATCGTTAATCGCTCATTTATCATCCGCATGGGAAAAGAAAGTTTGTTATTTCTTGATCCATGCGGATTTTATATCTTGAGTTCTTTTTCTTAACTTTCCTCTAAAGAAAAATTATTTTCTTTATCTCGACCGGCTTATAAATCGGGATTTTTATCTATATTTGCAAATCAAATATCTATAGATTCAATAATGGAGCGTTTCTTTAATACTGCCGGTCCCAATAACCCAAGAGACAGCTACACTCTTGATCCCTTGAGCCGTTTTGATATTGATGAGCTTTTGACTTTAATCCGTCAAAAGCGTTACTTCGTTTTGCACGCTCCACGTCAAACGGGTAAAACATCGTGTATGCTTGCCTTGCGTGACTATCTCAATGAGCATGGCGATTATATAGCTGTATATACTAATGTTGAAGGTGGTCAGGCGGCTCGCAATGATGTGGCTCGTGTTATTGGAGCTACGTGTGATAGAATAGCCGAAGAAACCCGTTTTATCCTGGGTGATAACTTACCTATTGAGACGAGAGATGAGGTTAAGAATATGCAACCTGATGCTATGTTGTCAACCTTTTTGCAACTCATCTCAGAGAGGTTATCCAAGCCGTTGGTGCTGATTTTAGATGAGATAGACGCGTTGGTAGGAGATTCGCTCATTAGCGTGTTGCGTCAGTTGCGTGCCGGATATGCTAATCGGCCGGAGCGTTTCCCGTCAAGTGTTATATTGTGTGGAGTACGCGACGTACGCGACTACCGCATCGTTTGCTCCAATCAGGATATTATCACAGGCGGGTCGGCCTTCAATATAAAGGCGGCGTCACTGCGCTTGGGAAATTTCTCGCAAGAAGAAATACACTCTTTATACATGCAACATACATCCGAAACGGGGCAACGTTTTGACGATGCATGTTTTCCCATGGTGTGGGCTGCGACCGAGGGCCAGCCGTGGTTGGTAAATGCTCTGGCCTACGAGGTGACCTACAAGATGAAAGAGAACCGCGATCGTTCGGTGGTAATCAAGCCCGAGATGATGTATCGAGCTCAGGAAAATATCATATATCGCCGTGATACTCACATTGATATACTCATTGATAAATTGCGCGAGTCACGTGTGAGACGTGTGATAGAGCCAATCTTGTCAAATTCTGAAAATTTTGATGAATCAAAGATTGTAGATGATGACATTCAGTATGTTATAGACCTGGGTTTAATCAAGAAAGAAGTGGGAAAACCGCTGCGTATTGCTTGTGGTATTTACCGTGAGGTTATTCCGCGAGAATTAACGTGGAAAACCCAACAGTTTCTCACCCAAGAACCTCAGTGGTATCAGCACCCTGACGGTAGTATCAATATGGAGAAACTCATGCTTGATTTTCAACAGTTCTTCAGACAAAATGCTGATTCGTGGATTGGACGGTTCGACTATGCGGAGGCCGGTCCGCAATTGTTGTTGCAAGCATTCTTGCAACGTATTGTGAATGGCGGTGGTTATATTGACCGTGAGTACGGAATTGGTCGCCGGCGTACCGACTTATTAATACGCAAGCCGTTGACCGATGGTTATGGAGGGCCGGTTCAACGTATAGTATTAGAACTTAAACTCTTGCGTGGAGATTTGGAGACTACAATTGAGAAGGGTCTTGAGCAGACCGCCGGCTACATGGACCTTGTGGGGTCGGTTGATGAGGGACATTTCATCCTTTTCGACCGTTCATCCGGCAAGTCGTGGGATGAGCGTATTTGGCATCAAAAACGTCGATTCCATGGTCGTGAGATCATGGTTTGGGCAATGTAAAAAGCCTCTCAACTGTCAGTTATAGAAGTAGTCGCTCTTGAGGTGGACACGGCTTGTGGCGCGAGTGAGGGCTGTGTACACCCATTGATAGTCTTGGCGCAACGGATTCACCATGATGTTGCGTGGCATGTCGATGTACACGTGCTGCCACTCTCCACCTTGTGCCTTATTGCAGGTGACACAATATCCGTAAGTACATCGCAGTGCGTTGAGCCACGGGTCAAGGCGCATGTGATCCTCGTACTCCGATGTTTTTTGCCTTATGCCTAATGCTTTCATGCGATCGTGAAAGTCGGCGTAGAGTGCCGTTTGTTGCCTGCTGTCCAAATTCGGCAACCCATTATACAGGGTGTCTTCAATCATTAGAGACCGATACTCGTGCTTGTTGTTTACATCTTTGAGGCGCACTTCGACAAAGTGTAGTCCGGTATGATAGATGATGTCGGGACCGACTTCGAGTACTATGGCGAAGTCGCCGTTATATATTCCCAAGTCCTTGTTGTTTTGAGTTATCATCAACAAGTCGCCCGGCTGCGCACCACTGCCGGTGATACCGAGTTTGGAACGTATTGACAACGAGTGTCGGTTGCACTTGAAATTACTGCGAGCAATAAAAATCGTGTTTTCGGCACCGTGTTTGCGAAAACGCGACACATACTCGTCTTCCATCTCATCGTAGGTGTCATGGAACACGATTTCGTCAACACCAAGTAGCGGCAACCGTGCCCACACGGTTTGATGAGCGTAATCTTCGGCACTTATCGGAGCCTCGTACCGCAGTTCGCGTATTCGCTGTGACGCTTCCAACAATCCGCTGCCGTTTTCTTGTCGCATGACCTCGGTCAACTCGGCATTGGCGACGGGTATGTTGAATTCGCGTTTCAAGTAGGGGAGTGATAGTGCCGGCGAGAAATTGGCTAAATGGTTGCCCGCGCTGTCCACGGCATCGTCGTTGACGACCGGTGGCAACTGGCAAGGGTCGCCAATGAAAATGTATTTGCTGCCCGGTAAAGTGTCGTAAGCCAATAATTCGGACAGCAAACGACCCGAGCCGAACTTGGCTTGAGAAATCACTTTCTCTTCGGTATCGGCTATCATCGAGGCTTCGTCGATGATGTATATCATGGGGCAGGGTGAATTGTCTCCTTCTCGTTTGCGCACTTTGCTATTGAAGACGATGTATAGTTGACCGTATCGGTCAATGGCATCAAGGTGTATGTCCTTAGGATCTTCGTCACCGAGATCTTTGTTGAGACCTTCGTAGGAGAATAGCATTGAGTGGACAGTGTCGGCGTCCTTGCCGGTAACATCGCGCATCACTTTGGCGGCGCGTCCGGTGGGCGAGAGCAGCGTGTACTGCAGGTGTAGTGTGTTATCCATCTCGGAGAGCAAGAACTTGAGTAGGGTAGTCTTGCCCGTGCCGGCATATCCGCGCAACACGAATACGCGACAGGTCTCATTGTCGAGAAACGCTAAAATCTTGCGCATCGCCGAGGTCTGACCGGCATTGAGTGTAATTTTCTTCTTAGCCATTGCTTGCACTTAAACTTTCATCAGTTCCTGTTCTAACTCATCACCTTTCCCCAAAATCTGCTCAATGCGACCCAAAAGCGCAACGATATTGTTAACGAGTTTGTCGGCAGACTCTTTATTTTGCCGCATACCAAAGTGGTTAATGCTATTTCTGACGTCTGCCAAGAAACTGAAGATGTCTTGCAAATCAGGGTTCTTAATGTACTTGTTATCCAACAAGGTTCTAACCGTACTTAAATTATCCTCATCAACACATTTCCAATCCGATTCGGGGGTTGACTCTTTTGCAAATTTAAAGGCCATATTTACCAGTTGGCGTTGTGACTCATTGTCAATGTCAATAGCCGCCTCGTTGCACACAATGCTGACTATAGTTTCCTGCATCATAGTCGCAGCCTGTTGGTACATTCCGCGATCCAGACACCATCGTGCGGCTCGCATTCCATTTAATATATCGTCTTTACCATATGGGTCAAATTCATTTCCGATAAGTTCGATAATCGGTTTTAAAGGAGTGTTCACTGTGCTGTCTATAGCCTCTTTAATATTGTCGCGTAAAAGCCTGATTGTTCTGCCTTGAGTAATGGGTATCCCACGGCAAAGTTTGAAATCATTGACGACATCGTCAAGTTTGGAGGTAAACGAATTCAAGGCTGAAGTTGCCTTGTCACTGCCACGGAGTTCTTTCAAAATGGGGCGCAATATTGGTTTTAAATTGCTCTCGCCTAATTGTTGCAGCCGTTTTGCCGAACCTGATGTCAAAAAGTCGGCAGTTGCTGCCGTCCAATCGAGCAGTGTGCTGTAAATTGTCAAGTCTTCGATTGGGGCAATGTCGGTGGCTTGGTCACGTCCTTCCCAATTGCCGTAAGTGATACTCTTGATTGTTACGTTCTTGAGAAATTTTGCATAGTTGCCGAGTACGACCATGAGCATTGGAAGATAACGGAATGCATGAGTTATGTCGAGATATAACTCATCGTCCACCTCAAGCAGATCGTACATTGTCATGAATAACGACATTATTTTCATCTCATCGTTGCCGTCTGTCACGCTTATATCATTAACCTTAGCCGACAGTTGCATCGCTTTGAGTCTTTCGCCTAACCCAATCTGTTTTATGGTTTCTTGTGTACCACATTTTTTTTGCCCGTCGTTTTCCCAATTCTTTTCGCGTGCCGCCGATGTTAGAAGGATATAGATGGCATCGTTGCTCGTCCAATCTCGAGCACCAATATAATCCAACGTGACCTCTTGAATAAATCGCACATCATTCGAAATGAAGTTCCCACGGGCATATTTACAGTCTTTATATAATCCTGTTCCTAAGAACGAGATGAATACTTTGCGTGCCATAATTGAGTTATTGTGGATTAATTGTTATCATTAATTTGCTCAAACGATCATAAAACGCATTGATGTTTGATAATATCTCTTCCATGTTGAAGTAATCGATTTGCGAGAATTTGCATCGTGACTGATGCTTTGCTCCCATCAACTTTTCAGTAACAAATATTTTTTTGCTGCCGATACCGGTGTACTTTCTGACGACCTCACTGAATTTATCAATGTTTGTGCCTTCATATATCTGGGTCTTACACTCAACCATAAGCCATTTGTGTGATTTGGTTAATACAACAATGTCCAATTCGTTGATTGGGTTCGGATCGCTATCGGTTTTGATTTCGCAATTTAACCACACTTGGTCGACCTCGTACCACCTTGAGATAACGTTAGCCACCTTATACTCAAACCACCCGGTATTCAGTAATAATTGTCTGGCATGGGAAGATGTGAGCGTTTCGTTGGCTTGGTGTGTGAATCCACGTGAGTTGGTGCGCTCAAAGTGGCAGTCATATCCGGCAGGAGTTTCCCGAATATAACAACTCTCTATTTCATACTCTGTTTCATTAGGGTGTTCACTTAAGTAACGAGTGATCATATTGAAAACTTTGTAGTTACATTGGCGTAAGCGTTCTATCTGTTCAACGCATTTGAGATCTTCGAGTGTATATTCGTTGATTGAGCGGTATGTCGCTTCGACCCCATGAAGACCAAAGATTTCATCAATTGTAATTAACGGTTCAACATGAGTCTCTTCTAATGTATCAAGGTTGAGCTCTTTGTTATTCTGATCAATGACAACAAAATGTGCATGACCCTGAAAGTGTTTATAAAATAATAGGGACCAATGTTTGGTGCCGCCAATTAGATTAATCCATACATCATTCTCTGGTTTACACCACACATTGACCATCGCGTTGATACATAAATCATCTTGTTTATGGTCTTGGGCAGATAATTTTTGCCGTGTTACTTTAATTTGAGGTCGTTTGGATATAACTAATCGCTCAATGTATGTAGCAATGTCATGAGTTCTATCGCTATGTACCAGTAGTAATATGTCCGGGTTGGAGTTCATTAGTTGTGCATAAATAGGATAAGATTGCCCTCCAACCAATGATATCAAGACTTTACGTGTCGACATGTATGTAAATTATTTGTTTTGTTTAGCGTAATTGTCGGTGACAATCAATTAGTGCAAAGGTACGATTATTTCCTCAAATTGACAACCCCCTCACGTCTATTATTGTCTATCAACGTCTAATGCCTCTCGTAAATCCGCGTAATATTTTATATGTCGTCACGTTGTGACTCGCCATCGTCATTTTCGGTCTCCTTTCAGAGGGGTGGGGGTGTAAACTTTGTTGTCACGGCTTGATGACCTCGGGGAGGTCGGTCGGGTCGAAGGTCTGACTTTGTTAGTAGCACCATGCGAGCACGTCGAAGATGTGCGACGCTTGGTGATAATGTGGTAGAAGTAATGTGCCCCGACGGGGAACTTTTATAGTGTCGGTGTAGAGTCCGCGAGGACGAAATGTGGTTAACCGTGGGTGGAGCGCAGCGACCGAATGGTGGGGAGTAAAGACCTCCCCAACCCCCTCTATTTTGGAGTGGGTTGGGGGTCTTAATCCTTGTTTTAGTGGAAGTAGTAAAAGTAGACTTAAAATATAGCAATATCTTAATGGACTATTATGAGTCTTAATCCTTGTTTTAGTGGAAGTAGTAAAAGTAGTAATCTCGATGAGGACGGGTTCTCTTGGATTAAAAAGTCTTAATCCTTGTTTTAGTGGAAGTAGTAAAAGTAGGAGATACAGAGATTGTTAACTTCGTTCGTGATCTGCGCCGGTCTTAATCCTTGTTTTAGTGGAAGTAGTAAAAGTAGTGTTTTACACGGCGAATGGAGAAAAATATGCTGCCGCGTCTTAATCCTTGTTTTAGTGGAAGTAGTAAAAGTAGTGAAGAAAAATTCGCCGCCGCTAGTCCAGAGGCCTGGTCTTAATCCTTGTTTTAGTGGAAGTAGTAAAAGTAGCTTGGATGGTATTTACAACACCATTCTGGACAACCTCAAGTCTTAATCCTTGTTTTAGTGGAAGTAGTAAAAGTAGGCGAGACGTACACGCCAGCCGACCGCAAAGAAGCTGCGTCTTAATCCTTGTTTTAGTGGAAGTAGTAAAAGTAGTTAAGCCCTCTACGAAACACGAGGGCAAGTTTTTCGCGTCTTAATCCTTGTTTTAGTGGAAGTAGTAAAAGTAGAAAGAGTATTACGATTCATTGTCTGCCGAAGAGGTAGTCTTAATCCTTGTTTTAGTGGAAGTAGTAAAAGTAGAGGCTGACATTAAGCCCTCCTCAAAGAGGGAGGGTAAGTCTTAATCCTTGTTTTAGTGGAAGTAGTAAAAGTAGCCGTTCCCTCTGAGGGCTGCGCGGGCAGTGGGCCCATTGTCTTAATCCTTGTTTTAGTGGAAGTAGTAAAAGTAGTACTAGGAGAGAGGGCAAATTCTTCGCCGTCTTTACGACGGGTCTTAATCCTTGTTTTAGTGGAAGTAGTAAAAGTAGTAAGCACGAGGGAAAGTATTTCGCCGTGTTCACCACGGGTCTTAATCCTTGTTTTAGTGGAAGTAGTAAAAGTAGTCAACGGAGAGCAGCAGACCATAAACCTCTCTATTGAGGGTCTTAATCCTTGTTTTAGTGGAAGTAGTAAAAGTAGCTAATTTACTTGACACTTTGCAGGGTGGTCCTGCGTCTGTCTTAATCCTTGTTTTAGTGGAAGTAGTAAAAGTAGAATAAGGCCCACGGGATGACCAGCACCCTTCAGGGTGGTCTTAATCCTTGTTTTAGTGGAAGTAGTAAAAGTAGTGGGTCACAGGTCCCAATAGTGGAGAAATCCACTGCTCGTCTTAATCCTTGTTTTAGTGGAAGTAGTAAAAGTAGACCACGGCAGAGGGTGAGAAATTTGCCGCCGCAAGCCGCGAGTCTTAATCCTTGTTTTAGTGGAAGTAGTAAAAGTAGTCGTCTAAGCACGAGGGCAAGTACTTCGCCGTGTTCACCGTCTTAATCCTTGTTTTAGTGGAAGTAGTAAAAGTAGATTATGATTCATTGTCGGCCACTGAGGTCGACGTGTCTTAATCCTTGTTTTAGTGGAAGTAGTAAAAGTAGCTCCAGGAAAAACCTGCCCTGATTGTTAAATCAGGTGACAAGTCTTAATCCTTGTTTTAGTGGAAGTAGTAAAAGTAGAAGCAATACCTGGGTGAGGAGATCTCTCGCCAAATCGTCTTAATCCTTGTTTTAGTGGAAGTAGTAAAAGTAGGCCCTCGCATGGGAAGATGAACACATGAACTAATTAGTCTTAATCCTTGTTTTAGTGGAAGTAGTAAAAGTAGGGCCTACGATGCCTGGATTAGCGGGGATTCTGACGTCTTAATCCTTGTTTTAGTGGAAGTAGTAAAAGTAGTGCCATAGAGGCAGACATTAAGCCCTCAAAAAAACATGGTCTTAATCCTTGTTTTAGTGGAAGTAGTAAAAGTAGGCTCTCGAATTTCTTGAGGACAGCCCTCGAGAAATTGTCTTAATCCTTGTTTTAGTGGAAGTAGTAAAAGTAGAAGCCCTCGTCAAAGCACGAGGGCAAGTTCTTCGCCGTGTCTTAATCCTTGTTTTAGTGGAAGTAGTAAAAGTAGAGGGTGAACAGTTCGCAGCCGCCTCTAAGGAAGCCTGTCTTAATCCTTGTTTTAGTGGAAGTAGTAAAAGTAGAACCACAACTATTATGACTCTGAAAGAGTATTACCAAAGTCTTAATCCTTGTTTTAGTGGAAGTAGTAAAAGTAGCAAACAAACAAGAGGGTAAATTCTTCGCCGTGTTTTACAGTCTTAATCCTTGTTTTAGTGGAAGTAGTAAAAGTAGCTATGACTCTAAAGGCATACTATGACAGTCTGTCGGCCACGTCTTAATCCTTGTTTTAGTGGAAGTAGTAAAAGTAGAATTTTTCGCCGTATTTTATACGGCAAAGGGTGAATGTGTCTTAATCCTTGTTTTAGTGGAAGTAGTAAAAGTAGTAAAATCTTTGTCTCTCCTGTGGAGAGGGTGAGTGGTCTTAATCCTTGTTTTAGTGGAAGTAGTAAAAGTAGACCTCACAAAGAGGTACTTCAACCTCAATTCCGTGTCTTAATCCTTGTTTTAGTGGAAGTAGTAAAAGTAGAACGCTGCAGATTGCCTTCTTTATAAAGCGGGGAGGGCAGTCTTAATCCTTGTTTTAGTGGAAGTAGTAAAAGTAGTCTGACAGCCCGGTTACTCTGGCCAGGCTGTTGAAAGTCTTAATCCTTGTTTTAGTGGAAGTAGTAAAAGTAGACAATGTTGGGCCACTGCACAGG
>CALDIF010000032.1 GCA_937901905.1 uncultured Porphyromonadaceae bacterium
AGTAGCTTTCGCCGCGCTTCTTGGTCCAGCGTGCGTCGGTGTCCTTGTGGCGGCGCTTGTTTGCCTTGCGCTTCTTCTCGCGCTCGGTGTCGCCAGGCTCTTCCTGCCACAAGCTGCCGCCATCGCCGCGCTTGATGGCCGCGTTCTCGGAACGGCTGTTGCGCTGACGAGGGGCGACTACGAAGCTCGCGTCGATTATCTTGCCCTCGTTCACAATCAGGCCTTTCGCGTCAAGATAGGCGTTGAACTGCTTGAACAGCCGGTCGAACGTCCCGTCCTGCGACAATATCTCCTTGTACTTCCACACCGTTTTCTCATCGGGAACATCGTCCACCGTGACAATGCCGAGAAATTCGCGGAAACTCGTGCGGTCCTTTATCTGATACTCAATCTGGTGGTCGCCCAAGCCGTATAGGCGCTGCAGGAACATCACCTTGAACATCAACACCGGGTCTATCGGCTTGCGGCCGGCGTTGCTCTTTCGGTCAGCTTTCTCAAACACAGGCTCAAGTAGCGGACGGAACAGTTCGAAGTCAAGCAAATCTTTCAGTATCTCAAGAGGGTTGCCCATTGATTGCAGCGACTCCAGCGTCATCTCGCGCTCAAAAATAGGCCGCGAGTTGTCATTTTGACGGTATTTTTTCGGTTTTTTGCTCATTTGCATCAATTTTGCTGCAAATTTACGAATTATTTCTCTGACTACCAAATATTTAATTTATAGAAGTCCCCTTAATATAATTCCACGAATTGTCTCCCACGTATCCCACAAATCTCACGGATTTTTTAGAGAAGACAGAAGGAACAGAAGAACAAAAGAATTTACGAGGAAGATAGACAAAAGTAGACGCGAAAAAAACGAACTACTAATTACACGAATTTCACTAATTAATCTCATCTGCTGAATTTTACGCAGTTTAATGTGAAAAAGCATACGTGAACAGACGTGAGATTTACGAGAGGTATGAGGCACCGGGAGGTCAGCGTGGGTCGCGCGAGCGATATTGCAACGGCGAGACACCCTCGTGCTGCTTGAACAGGCGCGAAAAATATGCCTGATCAAGAAAACCGCAATTTAATGCCACGTCGGCGATTGACATCTCGGGGTGCTCATCGAGTAAACGTCGGGCTCTCACCATGCGCACGTCCGCGACGTAAGCCATTAACGTGCGTCCGGTCAATGCCATCAACTTGCGACGCAACTGCGGTGCACTCATCTTCATGCGCAGTGCCAATGATGCCACGTCGAACACCGCGTCGGCACCACGATCCATCTCATGGTCAACAACAGCGACAAAACGCTCAAGGAACGTGGTGTCGCTCGCTGTGAACGGCAGTTGCATTTCGGGGTGATGAGCCGTGGCGCGAACTTCCTTATCGGACGCTATGCCGGCGGCATACTTCTCGCGCAGCATCTCGCGACGCGACAATAACTTGGCGATAACGGCGCGCAACTCATCGGCATTGAACGGTTTGAACAAATAATCGTCGGCACCCGCCTTGATGCCGGTGATGCGGTCGGTCGTGGTGCTGCGTGCACTGACCATCACCACCGGAATGTGAGATAACACTTGTGACTCCCTCACGCGACGGCACAACTCGAAACCGTCAATGTTACCCGGCATCATCACGTCGGTCACGATCACATCGGGCATCAACTCGCGCGCCTTGGCGAGAGCCGCGCGCCCGTCTTCGGCCACCACAATGTTGTAGAGAGTTTCCAATTGAGATGTTTCATATCGAGCCACATCGACATTGTCCTCGACAATCAACACCGTGGGTTTCCCGTCGACCATCTCTACTTCCTCGTCGGTCGAAACAGCATCGACCGGCGATGGTTTCACACACGGCTCGTCCGGCGCAGCGTAACCGCTTTCGCCGTAATGCAACGGCAATGTAATCACAAATTGCGTGCCCGTGTTAACGCGGCTTTTAACATCAATTGAGCCACCCATACTATCGATAATCTGTTTCACCAGCGACAGTCCCACTCCGGTTCCCGGTATATTTTGAGCGTCTTGTGACCCACGATAGAAAGGCTCGAAAATATGAGGCAGATCGGCATCGGAAATGCCCACACCACTATCGGTGACTGTCACGTTCAAGGTATCGTCTTGAGATGTCACGTCGATGCTCACACTGCCGTAAGCCGGTGTGAACTTAAACGAATTACTCAACAGGTTGCCCACGACATGGTTGACGTAGTAGGGCACGAAGTCCATCGCAATTTGTTCGGGCGAGTGAGTGTAGGTCAACTCAATATTATGTGTCGCCGCTACAGGGCGCATACTCTCGACCACCATCGCCACGTAGGGCACGATGTCACCGGTGCGCCACTCGGCATTGCCGATGCTGCTGCGCACACGGCTGATGTCGAGCAGTTGGGTGATGAGGGAATACAGGTTATTGCCTTGTCGCAATATCGCGGCTGCCTTGTCGGCGACAGCCTTGTCGGTCGACGTGCGACTGATGTCCTCGGCGAAGCCGTTTATCACGGTCAGGGGAGTGCGAAACTCGTGTGTAATATTAGTGAAGAAATCGCTACGCACCTTGTCCATGTGTTCCAACAGGGCTTGATGCCTCGCGCGCATGCGCAGCGAGTATAGCAGGAATGCGATGAGCACCACTGCCAGCGACAGCACCAACACGCCGATGATGATAACGATGTTCTTGGTGCGCGTTTTGGCGTTGAAATTGTCGTGAAGCGTACTGAGAGCCGCCTCGTGCTGCTCGCGCTCGTAGCGAACACGCATGTTTTGCACTTGATTGATGTTATCGTTGCCTCGCACACTGTCCCTGAGGGCGACATGACGACGATAATGCTCCAACGCCCCGGCATAATCACCCCGTTGCTGTGCCAACTCGTAGCGTAACCATTCCACCTCGGCGATGTGTTCGAGAGAGTTGATGTCGTGTGCTATAGAGTCGCTGCGTTCGATAAAAGGCATTGCAGCGCGCGAATTGTTGCGTTTGAGCCACACGCGAGCAAGGGCGATGCACGACTCGAGGTAATGCCAGCGGTCGCTTGTCGCTCGCAACATGTCGTGAGACAAGGTGTAGTCCTCGATGGCGGCATCAAACTTGCCGGCTTGCTCATCAAGCGAGCCCAGGTAGGTGTGACACAGCGATATACCCAATATCGAACCGGCACGGGTGTTCAACTCGAGCGAATGCTCATAATAGACGCGTGCCGAATCGGTCTCGCCACGCGATTGAAAAATGGCACCGAGGTTTGCCCGGTTAATGGCTTGTCCCAATTCACTGCCCAAGTGTTGCTCGCCTTGTAACGCGGCTCGCAGCACACTGTCGGCGGCATCATAGTTTTCTATCGTCATGTAGATATTTCCCAAGCCGTTAAGCGAGACGACCCTGTTTTTCACTGCCACGTCGCCGGTGCGGTCGCTATATGCCTCGCAATAAGACAGGGCGAGCGAATGATGTCGCATCGCCTCGTCCATCACCCCCATGCGTCGGTAGTCGGTACCTATGTTGTTATGTGCTCGCACTATCTCTATCGTGTCACTCAATTTCGTCGCCGCCTCGAGGGCGCGTGTGTGGGCATTTATAGCCTCTTGAAAGCGTGAACTGTTGCGATATTCCTTACCTAAACGTTGTGCGGTCAACATCACGCCCACGTCATTATTTTCTTGCAAATAAGCGGCTTCAACAGTCGACAGGCTGTCAATGCCATGAGTCGTTTGCAGTACACTGTCGATAGCGACTTTGGCGACTTCGCGAGCACGACGTGATGTCTCGCCGTCGTGACACGCTGTCAGCGACATTAACAGCGTGACAATGGCAAATGCCCGGATATATAATCGATAGCACTTCATGGTCGGTTTACTTGGATCTTTTGCAAAATTACTGAATTTTCCCCATTTCACATCGTATGGTGTGTTTTTTTTGCTATATTTGCCAAACAAATTAAAATTAAAACTGAATTCAAAAACGATTTATCAAATTATGAGCAAGTTTTTCCGAACAGCGTTAACAACGGTTGTGTTAACTTTAGTGTCGGCAAATGCTGCCCTTGCAGCCATGATCGGCGACAGGGTCGACTTTCGCGACGAAACAATTTACTTCGTGATGACGACGCGCTTCTACGACGGCGACAAGTCCAACAACACCTACTGTTGGGACGGTGCCAAAGACGTTGCCAACGAAGATCCCGAGTGGCGCGGCGATTTCAAGGGGCTTATTGATCGCCTCGACTACATCAAAGCCCTCGGATTCACTGCCGTGTGGATAACTCCCGTGGTACAAAACGCCAGTGGTTTCGACTATCACGGTTACCACGCGATGGATATGAGCAAGGTGGACAAGCGATTTGAGAGTGACGACTGCAAATTTCAGGACTTGATTGATGCAGCCCATGCTCGTGGCATGAAAATTATTCTCGACATCGTTATAAACCACACCGGCAACTTCGGCGAAGAAAACTTGTGCAAATTGTTCACACGCGACTACACCAAGCCACAAAGCGACATTGACCAATGCATGGTGCCTTACACCATAAAGCAGGGAGGTAAACTGCAAGACAACTACTTGAGTTTGCCCGGAGCGCAACAGTACAGCGACCGACTCACCAAGATGAAGAACACCGACGGTGTGAACCACGACACTCACAACCTGTGGCATCACTACGGCAACTTCAATTGGGACGAGCCTAACCGCTGGTGGGCACAAATCGCGGGTGACTGCGTGGATTTGAACACCGAAAATCCCGAAACTTACCAATACCTGATTGACTGTTACGGCTCGTTTATCAAGATGGGTGTCGACGGTTTCCGCATCGACACCGGCGGTCACATCAGCCGCCTGACCTTTAACAAGGCGTTTGTTCCGGCGTTCACGGCACTGGGCGAGCAGTATAAGAGCAAACGACTGAACGGCTGCCCGTTCTTCATGTATGCCGAGGTGTGCGCACGCTTCAGCGAGGCTACTTATCGCGGACAACCGTCCCTGTCGCCCTACTTCTACACGTGGCAGAGTGACGCGTCGCTCTTGAGTCAATGGAACGATGACGCTTCATATTGGCAAGGTGTCGAGGTGTACGAGAGCACCGACCCCGCCACACTCGCCAACCAGTCGCTGTGCCTCAAGGAGCACACCGCCAACAGTAGCGAGAGCGGTCAGCCGCGCAGCAACAACGCGTTGCTTAACGGCAACTCCTATCACAAGCCCGACTACAGCAAGGCGAGTGGCATGAGCGTGATTGACTTCACCGCCCACTGGAATTTCCAAAATGCAGGACGTTTTTGGGGCATACTCGGTAGCGACAATCTCTATAATGATGCCACCTATAACGTGGTGTACGTTGAGAGCCACGACTACGGACCCGACAGTTTCGACCGCTTCAATGGCGGCACCGACCAGTGGGCCGAAAACTTGTCGATGATGTTCACCATGCGCGGCATACCGTGTCTGTTCCAAGGTGGCGAGATTGAGTTCCGCAAGGGTGTGCGCATCGACGAGGGTACCAACCTCGCCCTCAAGGACACCGGTCGCGCCTACTACGGTGGCTATCTCACCGGCACCGTCCAAGCCGGCGATTTCGGTGAAGTGAAGAGTGCCACGGGCAACGTGGCAGCCACGTTGAGCCGTCCGCTCGTACACCACTTGCAACGCCTCAACAAGATACGCGCCGCTGTGCCCGCCCTGCGTCGCGGACAATACAGTCTCGAGGGCTGCAGCGCAACGAGCGGATATGCCTTCAAGCGTCGTTACACCGACGATAATATCGACTCCTATGTGCTGGTAACCATCAACAGCGGTGCCACATTCACCGGGGTTCTCAACGGCACTTACACCGACTGTATCACAGGCGACCGTATCACCGTGAACAACGGCACACTGACAACACCGTCGTTCAGTGGCAAGGGCAATATGCGCGTGTACGTGCTCAACGGTCCCGGCAAGATAGGTGAAGACGGACCTTACCTCTACGGGACAAACAAGGTCACACCGACCTTGAAAGCCTATGACGGACACGAGGAGGACGGCGACCCCGACACCAAGTATATCACCGGTGGCGGTGGTGGCGACATCGACGATGACGACCTCGAGCCTTACACACCGAGTGTCATCGACGGCGACCTGAGCATCTTCTATGAAGCACCCGGCAACGTGGCAAGCGTGAACGTGTGGATTTGGAACAATAGTGTAAACTTCACGGGCGGTTCATGGCCCGGCGTGCCCATGGAATTGATGGGCACCACAGCCGACGGCTCGCGTCGAATCTTCCGTTGGGCTTACGACGGCACCGAAACATCGACACCCACCGGACTTATCTTCATCGTTAACGGCAATCAAACCGCCGACCTTGAGTATCGCAACCACGGCTACTACATCGACGGCACGTGGAACCGCGAAATTACCGAAACATCAGCCGGCTACCCAACCCTCAAGGTGAGTCCCGAGGGAGGCGATTACATCGGTCGCAAGAGCCTCACGGTGACCGTCACGGCGAGTGAGAGCGATGCCGTCATCGTGTACACCACGACCGGCGACTTGACCGCCGACAGTAACAAGGCAACAGGTAGTGTAACGCTCACGTTGACCGATAACACCACGCTCAAGGCAGGTGTCCTCGTTGACGGTAAGGTTCGCTCGGTCGTACAACACGAGTACGTGTTCCACGGCTTTGTGCCCTACGATGTCACTGTGTACCTCAAGGATCCTACTGTGGCCCCCAATAATTGGAACACTGTCGGGTTCTACGCTTGGGACAGCGACGGTTCGTTGTTAGGCTCATGGCCCGGTACCACAATCAACGAAACAACCACAGTCAAGGGCACTAAGTTCTATTATCACAAGTTCACTATCAAGGACGAGGGATACAAGTTCAATATTATCTTCAACCGTGGGTCAAGCGACGGTCAAACGGTAGATATCACCGGCATTGACGGCGACCGCTACTTTGAAATTTCGTCAACAAGCAACAAATATTCCGTCAATGACATTACGGCTGATTATGCCACGGTATATGGCGATGTGAATGGTGACGGCGAGGTCAACGTGGCAGATGTGAACATTATTCTTAATACCATTCTTGCCGAGGGGTACGAGCAGTCCAATGATGTGAACAACGACGGAACCGTGAACGTTGCCGATGCGAACGTCGTTTTGAATATCATCTTGGCAACGTCCTGACCCCGATTTGGTGTTCGAGGAACTGTCATTAACGTGTACAACCGTGTCATCGGCGTGCGGGCGACAGCCCACACGCCGATGTTGCCATGACAACGCTATATTGTTGCCCTACCGACGATGTCCTCTCGTAAATCACCTCTCGTAAAATAGCGTAAAACTCTCGTAAATTTATGTAAAGAATATCGCCGGATGCGATAACAAGAGTGCCCCCCGCCATTACGGGAGCTTAGCGACCGCATTGTGGGTATAGTGAAGATCGACAGTAAATCGTTCCGCGCAGAGGAGCACTTTCATCATAACATCATCGTCTGTGGTTATTACGTCTATTATTTTCGCAAACCTGCGTAAATTACTATGGCGATTTGGAGGTCGAAATCACACGCTGCGCTGTTAAATTATGTTAATCGATTAAACTATTTCTTGTTGTTTCGGTCATAACGATGTAATTTTGCACGTTTTAACGCGTTATTTGAACTGATGAGACAATTAAAGATTACCAAATCAATCACCAATCGCGAGAGCGCATCTCTTGACAAGTACTTGCAGGAAATCGGTCGTAAGGAGTTGATTACCGTTGAGGAGGAAGTTGAGTTGGCACAGCGCATTCGCCAGGGTGACCAAGAGGCGTTAGACAAACTTGTGAGCGCGAACTTACGTTTCGTCGTGTCGGTGGCAAAGCAGTACCAAAATCAGGGTCTGAGTCTTCCGGACCTGATTGACGAGGGTAATTTGGGCCTTATAAAGGCAGCCCAGAAGTTCGACGAGACCCGTGGTTTCAAGTTTATCTCTTATGCCGTGTGGTGGATTCGTCAGTCAATTCTCCAAGCGCTCGCCGAACAAGCGCGCATTGTGCGCTTGCCGCTTAATCAGGTGGGCTCGCTCAACAAAATCAGCAAAGCGTTATCACGCTTTGAACAGGAGCACGAGCGTCGCCCCAGTGCCGAGGAACTCGCCGAGGAACTGCAAGTCCCCGTTGAGAAGATCAGCGACAGTATCAAGATCAGCAGTCGTCATGTGAGCGTTGACGCACCTTTCGTCGACGGCGAGGACAACAGTCTGCTCGATGTGTTGCCCAACGATGACTCGCCCATGGCCGACAGTTCGCTCAACCAAGAGTCGCTTGCCAAGGAGGTGAGTCGCGCTTTGGAGCAACTCAACCCACGCGAACGCGACATCCTCAAGATGTTCTTCGGCATCGGTTGCCAGGAGATGACTCTCGAGGAGATAGGCGCAACGTTTGATTTGACACGCGAGCGCGTACGCCAAATCAAGGAGAAAGCGATACGTCGCCTCAAGGGGCAAAAGAGCAAGTTGCTCAAAGCGTATCTCGGGTAACAACCCGCCACACAACAGTCTTTACATTGTTGCTAAACAAGGGCGACGGCATCGTGCTGCCGCCCTTGTCGTTATAGCTGCTTTCTCTCACGTCTATCTCATGTAAAACCACGTAAAACTGTAGTTCGGATTCGTGAAATTCGCAGTCGTATTTATCTCGTAAAGTGACTTCACCCTCATGCACCATGCCCACGGTGTCGCTGCGCTCCACCGCGGGTTACACAGATTATTCGCCCTTTGG
>CALDIF010000033.1 GCA_937901905.1 uncultured Porphyromonadaceae bacterium
GATCCGGCATAGGCATAGTCTCGCTCACGAGGCTGATTGGGTGTTTGATTGAGGTATAACACAATGGCTATACCGGTCATGAAGAACAGGAAGAACGTCACCCAAAATTGTTCGATACCACGCTGACCGCGATAGGCTTGCCACAACAGGCCGACGATACCGAGCAACAACGGCAGCATGTAGAACACGTTATGCCCCTTGTTGCCACGACCGTAGTCATCGGGCAAGAGCGACTGATCGCCCAAGCGCGCGTTGTCAATCAACGGAATTCCCGACACCCAGTTGCCTTGAGTAATCTCACCCATGCCTTGAATGTCGTTTTGACGACCGGCAAAGTTCCACATGAAATAACGCCAGTACATGTAGTTGACCTGATAACCGAGGAAAAACGCCATGTTCTCACCGAATGTGGGCACAAACAGTTCCTTGGTGTATTCGCGTATGGGTTCACCGTCTTCGTCAATTGCCGTGGGTGCATAGACGGTGCGCCCCTTCATGCCCAACCATTGGCGATAGGCTTCATAATGAGACTCGCTGTGAATGCGAGGGAACAACATGTTTTGCTCGGGCACATAAACATAGTTTTTCTTATAGCCGAGGCTCACATAACGGTCGGGCTCATAGGGCGAGGATTTCACGACTTGAGTGAATTGCTCGGCACCGTCGTTAATCACAGGGTGCATAGCACCGGTGCGGTCACTTTGATAAAGCACTTCGCTCTTGACGGTGCGCCCATACAACAGCGGTGTTTCGCCATATTGCTCGCGGCTCAAGTACTTTTGCAGCGCAAAAACATTATTGGGCGAGTTCTCGTCAAGCGGCGTTTGCGCCGAACTGCGAATTAAGATAACGCCATAGGACGCGAAACCCAAGAATATCAACAATATGCTCATCGTCACGTTGTACATCAGGCGACGCGGAACGTTGTTCATAAAGCGGAACAAGTAGACACACAGTGCCAGCAACACAACTAACGACACCAAAACGCTGCCGCCTATAAAGGGCACACCACTCAAGAAAACACCTAAAACGAACGATGTTTTCACAGCAATTTCATTGTCGTTTTCATGCAGAGCATACAAGTTCCACACCAACACGCCCACCAACAACAACGAGTAAACGACAACACCTGAATTGTAACCCATGCCGAGAGTGTTAACAGCCAACAGTTCAAATTGTTGTGCAACCTTGAGGAAGCCCGGTTCCAGTCCGTAGAGTATCAGCACGATTATGACGAACGACACCGCCAGTGCCACCAATGAGCCCGCTACGGTGGTGTGTTTCCACTTGCGATAATAGAAGACGAGTGCAATGGCGGGGATACACAACAAGTTAAGCAGGTGCACACCCAGCGAGACACCGAAGATGTAGGCAATCAACAACAACCACCTGTCGCTCGCCGGGTCATCGGCTTGATCCTCCCACTTGAGAGCCAACCAAAACACCAATGCGGTACAAAACGAGGAAAAGGCATACACCTCAGCCTCGACAGCACTGAACCAAAATGTGTCGCTCCATGTGTAGGCAAGTGCCCCAACGACACCGCTACCCATCACCACGAGGTATTGTCCGAGCGTCATCTCGTCTTCATGACCGTCGGTGACAGTCAACCGTCGCACAAGATGAGTGATTGTCCAAAACAGCAACAATATTGTTGCCGCGCTCAGCAAGGCACTCATTGCGTTGACACAACGTGCCACAAGGGTCACGTCGCCACCGGCAAAACGCGTTGCAAGACTCGCTGTCAAAATAAAAATCGGGTTGCCGGGCGGGTGACCTATCTCACTCTTAAAACCTTGCGCTACAAACTCGGGACAGTCCCAA
Source organism: uncultured Porphyromonadaceae bacterium (assembly GCA_937901905.1). Lineage (GTDB taxonomy): Bacteria > Bacteroidota > Bacteroidia > Bacteroidales > Muribaculaceae > Sodaliphilus. The sequence continues at coordinate 1,825 of CALDIF010000033.1, forward strand.
AAACTGGCAGTCGGCTCGATTGTCAACAAGTAGGTCACGGCAGCGACCATAAACACAATCCAACCGATAGTGTTGTCAATCAGACGATATTTCTTCATATTAAATCGTTATTGCATGTATTGTTACACCTTGCATTGATGTGCACCGGCAAACGTTTCAATCAAACATGTGAAAAAAGTAATAACAGGCTATCCAGTCCACCCTAATTCCACGGGCGAAACCCAAGGTCGAGCCTTTGGCATCGCTAACCTTGCCGTCGCCGAGGCTCACCGTACCCAGTTCGTGACTCTCACCGTCATGAACCGTGCCATCGCTGTTGATATAACCGATGCGCGCACCGGCAGTATCGAAAATTTCCAAGCGGGAAATTTTGCCTTTCACCTCGCCGTTACGACCTATCACCGTTCCGTCGGCACTGAATTCGCCCAATGACTTGCCGGCTTCGTCACGCACCATACCGTTAGTATTAATGCGACCTATACTGTTAAAATCGGCGTCACGCAACACTTGAGCAGGGAGCGCCGGCCATGCCGTTGCAAGCAACACGGTCACGAGCAGATATTTAAAGTAAGTCTTCATAACAGTCTTATTTAAGTGTTCAACAGTCTTTTCTCGTTAGACACGTCAAATGCCTTATACGTTTAAAGTGACACACGCTTTTCGAGAAATGTCGCGTTAACCGACAACACACTAAGCGCCCCACCTGAGATGTGCGCAGGCTCGTTTCAAACTGCAAAGTTACAATTATTTTTTAAGGTGACTCTATAAATTCTATAAATTAAATTTTTTTCCACAAGGGATAGTCTTCTTCGCCAAAACAGATATAATGCCGTGAGGAAAAATCAATTCAAGAAAGAATTTTGCCTAATAATGTTTGCTATATAAAACATTATTGCTACCTTTGCACCATAATTTAAAGTTTATAAATTATGAAACCTCAGTTATTGCCTCGCCAAACCCGTATGCTGGCCGAGGTCGGAAATCAGATTAAGCTTGCCCGTCTGCGCCGCAATATTACGTCGGTGGAGATGGCTCAACGTACCTCATTGGGACGCAACACCATCGTGCGCATCGAGGCCGGCGATGAGCGCGTGGCAATGGGTAGTTATTTCCGCGTCCTCATTGCTTTGGGTCTTGACCGTGATATTCTCTTGCTGGCAAAGGACGATGAACTGGGTCGTCAGCTTCAAGACGCCAATCTGCTCACCCGACGTCGCGCATCCTCAAAATAATCGATAACAGCAACTTTTTATGAAGATTTATGCGTCGGGAGTGCTTCTCGGCAGCACTTGACACGCTAAAACCTTGCCACATCGCTCACTATACCGCAGGACTTTAGCCAAGCAGCCACCCGACAACAAGCCACAAGACTACTCAAGGCAATTTATAGCGACCACCCGACAGTTATAGGCAAGCGTTACACATGATTTGCAGAGGGGGACTTGAAAGGGTCGGGAAGCACGCAGATGACTCTTCATGAAAGGATCGGGAAGCACGCAGTTTTGGTAAGTTGATTTTTTTTTGTAATTTTGCGGTCACGTTTCAATAGGAGTGATGCTCGAGTGGTTGAAGAGGCACGCCTGGAAAGCGTGTAATCGTCAAAAGCGATTCGGGGGTTCGAATCCCCCTCACTCCGCCCGATACATTACCCCACATGATTGCCGGCACACGCCTGTCATGTGGGGTAAGCATTATCACACTTACCTCCGATGAACTCGACAACAAACAACATAACACCCGAGAGTCGCTGCACACGCGTCGGACTGATAACCGATGCCGCCCTTGCTGTCGCCAAAATTGCTGCCGGCATTGCCGGGCGTTCGAGCGCGATGATAGCCGATGGTGTGCACAGCATAGGCGACTGCGCCACCGACTCGGTCGTGCTTGCCATGGTGACAATGGGCGCACGTGGCGAGAACGACAAGTATCGCTACGGTCACGGCAAGTTCGAGACATTGGCGGCGATGCTTATCGGCATCATCATGACGGTGATAGGTGTGCAGTTATTCACAGGCAGTGCCACCGACGTGTGGCAAGCGGCGGTCCATGGAGTTCAACCGTCTCGTCCCGAGCCCGTTGCCCTTGTCATGGCTATTGTCGCCATCGCGAGCAAGGAAGCGTTGTATCGCTACACGTCGAGCATCGGCAAACGAATGGAGAGCAAGGCGTTAGGCGCATACGCTTGGCATCATCGCACCGACGCACTCAGCACACTCGCCACGTTGCTCGGCATAGCGGGCGCGATGTTCCTGGGAGAACACTGGCGAGTGCTTGACCCCATTGCAGCGATGGTTGTGAGCGTCTTGATTGTCGCGATGGCTATACGCATCGCGTTACCCGCCGTGGAGGAATTGCTCGAGAAAGCGTTACCCGACGACGAGGTGGCTCACATCGCGACAATCATCGACTCCACTCCCGGGGTGCGCTCTCACCACAACTTGCGCACACGGCGCAACGGTCACGTGCGAGTGGTTGACGTGCACGTCAAGGTTGACGGGGACATCACTGTCGCCGTTGCCCATGAGATTACAACGTGCATCGAGCGTCGTTTGACAGCCGATTATTCGCGCGTGATTACCTACATTCATGTTGAACCCTATCAAGGTCAATCGTGCTGTGAGAAGCACGATTTGTCGTGTGGCAGTGATGGAAAAGATCATTCTTGACAACGTGTTGCCGGCAGTGTTTGCCGGCACGACACCCGGTGGCGAGGTGTGGCAACACACGGTAACCTTCGAGCACGGCACTCGCTATCAAGTGATTGCCGCCAGTGGCACAGGCAAATCCACCTTGTGCGCTTACCTGTACGGCTACCGCAACGATTACACGGGCAAGGTGTATATTGACAATGCTGACGCGCGCACACTGGACATAGACCGGTGGTGCGACTTGCGCACTCATTGCATCGCTTATGTACCCCAAGACTTGCGACTGTTCGGGACACTGACCGCGATTGAAAATTGTGAGATCAAAAGTCGCTTGACCGGTTATCGCAGCGTGAACGAAATCAAGCACATGTTGGCGAGCGTCGGGTTGGGCGAACGCATGAGCAGTCGCGTTGACCACTTGTCGATAGGACAACAGCAACGCGTTGCCATAGTGCGTGCGTTGTGTCAACCGTTCGATTTTCTCATCATGGACGAGCCGGTGAGTCATCTTGACGAGGAAACCAATGCTGCCGTTGCCACGCTGATAGAGCAAGAGTTGTCCCACACCGGTGCAGGTGTGGTATGTACCAGCGTGGGCAATAGGCTCCTCATGCACTTTGATAAATCATTAAACCTGTGAGCAATGGCAAGACAGCAAGTTGACCTCGTGTGGAAATTGTTGCGTGCCGGCATCAGCGTGCCGCAGATAACGGGTTACGCGTTAGCGGGCTTACTGGGATTGACCATAGTGATGGTCGCCGTACAGTTCTACACCGACATGCGCGACGTGTTGAGCGGTGATGATGACGGTCTTGGTCACGACTACCTCGTCGTCACCAAGACTGTGACCACAGCGGGTGCCCTATTGGGGGCTGACGGAAGGTTCAGCGATAATGAGTTGGCTGACTTGCGTTCGCAGCCGTGGTGTCGCGATGTGGGCACTTTTCGTGCAAGCGACTTCAGCATCAGCGCACGCATTGCCTTGGGAAACACCGGTCACGGCTTGCGCACCGGATTTTTCTTCGAGTCGGTCAACGAGCGCTATCTTGACGTAGACCCGGCGGTGTGGTCGTTCGACTCGGTGACACGTGTTGTGCCGGTGATTATTCCTCGCGATTACCTGTCACTCTACAACTTCGGCTTCGCTGCCGCCCACGGATTGCCACGCATCAGTTACGGACAGGTTTCAATGGTGCCGCTACAATTCACCATTGCCGGTCACGGCGAAGAGACCGAGATGGAAGGACGCATCGTGGGTTTTTCAGGACGGCTGAACACTATTGTCGTTCCCGAGTCTTTCATGGACTGGGCAAGTCGCCGATACGGAGACGGTAGGTCGACAGGGCCATCGCGCCTGATACTTGAGGTCACCTCGCCGGGTGATCTCGCGTTGGGCGAATATGTGAAGACCCACCACCTCGAAGTGGCAGGCGACAAGATGAACGGCAATCGAGCCTCACAGTTGTTGCTCGTGGTATCATCGGTCGTGGTCGCCGTCGGCACTGTCATTTGTGTACTTGCGTTCGCATTGCTCGTGCTGAGCATCTTCCTGCTTGTCGCACGCAATGCCACCCAAGTGAGACATTTAATTCAATTGGGTTACACACCGTCGATGGTGGCGCGTCCCTATCGTCGTCTCATCGTGTGGTTGTCCGTAACCGAATTGGCAGTGGCAACAGCCTTGACACTTGCTGTACGAGCCGGCTATGCGTCGGTAATCTCATCGGCAATGGGAACGGGCACGACCGCGATACCGTGGGTGGGAGTCACTGCCGGAGTGGCGGTTGCAACGTTACTCACAGTCGTCAACCTGCGAGCCGTAGGGCATCGCATCAACTCGTTAACTTGACCGTCTCAAGCCAATTTATAGAACAATTTGCACAACAAGTCGCGTTTTAGTAACTTTGCAAATCATTCACTGTTTAGATAACTTTAACAAATCAAAGATAATGAAACGACTGACAACTATTGCAGCAGCCGTGCTTGTAACATTTGTTGCAATGGCACAATCCGACGGATTATGGTTGCGATACGCACGCATCTCACCTGATGGTTCGCGCATCGCCTTCACCTACAAGGGAGACATTTACATCGTGAATGCATCGGGAGGTGCCGCCACTCAACTGACTACCCAAGCAGCCCATGACACACGCCCCGTGTGGAGCCCCGATGGCACAAAAATCGCCTTTGCCAGCGACCGCAAGGGAGGCATGGACATCTACGTCATGCCTGCAACAGGCGGAATGCCACAGCAACTCACCTTCAACAGTGCCGCCGAGACTCCGTGGAGTTTCAGTCCCGACGGGCAGTACATATACTTCTCAGCAGCCATTCAGGATCCGGCATCAAGCATGTTGTTCCCGAGTGCGCGTCTCACCGAGTTATATAAAGTTCCTGTCGCCGGCGGCAAGACAACTCGCGTGCTTGCCTCGCCAGCCGAATGGGTGCAGTGGAGTGCCGACGGCAAGTCGATGCTCTATCAAGACCGCTACGGCATCGAGGACGAGTGGCGCAAGCATCACGTCAGCAGCACCACGCGCGACCTGTGGCGCTATGACACGGCAACGGGGAGGCACACCAACCTCACCGCTCGTGCCGGCGAGGATCGCAACCCCGTGTGGAGCCCCGACGGAAAGTCAATGTTATTCTTGAGCGAGCGGGACGGCGGCACAATGAACGTGTACACAATGCCTGTCGATGGCGGGAAGGCTACTGCCTTGACCTCATTCAAGAAGCACCCCGTGCGTTTTCTCAGTGTCGCATCAACCGGCACGATGTGTTACACGTGGGACGGAGCAATCTACACCCAAGCCCCTAACGGACAACCTCATCGTATAGCGGTGACGCTCACTCACGACGACAGCGATCAAGTCACCCGATTATCGTTCAGCAAAGGTGCCGGCGATGCCACCGTGTCGCCCGACGGCAAGATGGTGGCGTTTGTGGTTCGTGGTGACGTGTTCGTCACCAGCGTTGAGTACGGTACCACCAAGCAGGTGAGCAACACTCCCGAGGCCGAAGCGGATCCCACGTGGGGAGCCGATAGTCGCAGTCTCGTCTATGCCAGCGAGCGCGGTGGCAATTGGCAATTAGTGCGTGCCACAATTTCGCGCGACGGAGATCCCAACTTTGCCAACGCCACTGTTATCAACGAGGAAATCCTCGCCCCCAACAATCGCGTTGAGCGCATGATGCCACGCTTCAATGCCGCCGGCACCGAGTTGGCATTCATTCAAGATCGCAACAAACTCATGGTAATGGACATGAAGAGTAAGAAGGTGCGCGAGGTGACCGACGGCAGCACGTGGTACGAGACCAACGGCGGTTTCAATTACGCGTGGAGCCCCGACGGCGAGTGGTTTGCTCTCGAATACATTGCCAACGGTCGCGACCCGTACACCGACATCGGCATCGTGCGAGCCTCGGGTGGAGAGATAACCAATATCACCGGCAGCGGTTATTTTAGCGAGAACCCGCAATGGGTAATGGGGGGCAAGGGCATCTTGTTCACCAGCAACCGTTACGGCATGCGTGCCCACGGCTCGTGGGGCTCGCAAGACGATGTGCTGCTGTGCTTTATCAATCGTGACGCTTACGACCGTTACCGCTTGAACAAGGAGGACTACGAGTTGCTCAAGGAGTTGGAAAAGGAGCAAAAAAAGAATGCCGACAAGAAGAAAGACGGTGACAAGAAGGATAAGAAGGACGAGAAGACCGATGCCGACGATGACCCACTGCTCAAGGTTGAACTTGACGGAATCGACGAGCGCGTGGTGCGCCTGACACCCAACTCGAGCGACATCGCCGGGGCTATGATCACGACAGACGGTGAAACACTCTACTACTTGTCGCACATCGAAAAAGGTTATGACTTGTGGAAATTGGACTTGCGCAAGCATGAGACCAAACTCGCCGGCAAGATGGGAGCCGGACGAGCCAAAATTGTCAGCGCGGTCAAGGACGATAAGAACTTGTTTATCCTCGGGAGCAACACGATGCAAAAACTCACGATTAGTGGCGACAAGTTGACGGGCATCTCGTTCACGGCACGCATGAAGATGGACCTTGCTGCCGAGCGCGAGGCTATGTTCAACCACGTGGCACGACAAATCGACAAGCGTTTTTACAATCTCAACTACCACGGCATCAATTGGCAAGACATGGTGGAGGATTATCGCAAGTTCTTGCCACACATCAACAATAACTACGACTTCACCGAGATGCTCAGCGAGTTATTGGGCGAACTCAACGCTTCACACACCGGCAGTCGCTATTATCCCTCGGGTGGCGAGGCAACGGCTGATCTTGGCGTGATTTTCGACTGGAACTACACGGGCAACGGCCTGCGTGTTGAGGAGGTGTTGGAACGCGGTCCGTTAGGATACGCGGGCAGTGAGGTAAAGCGTGGCACGATTATCGAGCGCATCAATGGCGAGACCATCACTCCCGAGAACGACTATAGCCTGTTACTCAACGGTCAAGCCGGACGCAAGGTCTTGCTTGACTTGCGTGACCCGGCAACCGGCAAACAGTGGCAAGAGGTTGTTAAACCTATAACCAAGAGTGCCCTCAACGACCTGTTATACCGTCGTTGGGTTGACCGCAATGCCCATATTGTCGACAGCCTGTCGGGCGGTCGCCTGGGCTACGTCCACTTGCGCTCAATGGCCGATGCCAGTTATCGCGAGGTGTACAGCCAAATCATGGGCAAGTATTACAAGCGTGACGGCATCGTCATTGACACCCGGTGGAACGGTGGAGGACGCCTGCACGAAGACATTGAGGTGTTATTCTCGGGCGAAAAATATTTCACCCAAGTGATACGCGGTCGCGAGGCATGCGACATGCCCAGTCGACGTTGGAACAAGCCGAGCATTATGCTTCAATGCGAGGCTAATTACAGCAATGCTCACGGTACGCCGTGGGTGTACAAGCATCGTGGAATAGGTCGCCTCGTGGGTATGCCGGTTCCGGGAACGATGACAAGCGTGAGTTGGGAAGACTTGCAGGACGACTCCATGTTGTTCGGCATTCCCATCATCGGCTATCAGTTGCCCGATGGCTCATATCTTGAGAATACCCAACTCGAGCCTGACGTGAAGGTTGCCAACGACCCCGCCACTGTGGTGAACGGTGTTGACGACCAACTCACAACTGCCGTGCGCGAGTTGTTAAAAGAAATTGACCGCTGAAAACTGTAAAACCTTAAAACCATTAATAACATGTTACTACTTGACACAGGCTTCTTCGCACAAGGAAGCACATTTTTCCAACTATGCGGTTACGTGGCGAGTATAGGGCTTATTTTGGGGTATGTGCCTCAAGCACTGCTCACCATTCGCACTCGCAACACCGACGGCATTTCATTGCCGGGGTTCATCTGTATGGCAATCGGTAGCTTTGCTTTTATCTTGCAGGGGCTCATGCTCGGCATCGTTGACGCAGACGGGAATTTCCCCGGTCCGGGATTTTTCATCTTCTTCACCAACTTGATTACGGCAACCTGCAGCGTTATCATTTTTGTCATCAAGATGTATAATGACCACTTCAAGAAGGAGTGATTGAAGCACTGCGCGGAATCGTGCTGCACACGACGCGCTACAACGAGCGGCACAACATCGTGCACGTCTACACCGACGTGCACGGGTTGATGTCGTTTCTTGTTCCCACCGGCAGCGGTGCACGGGCACGCGAACGCTTGTCACTGCTCATGCCGTTGTCATTGCTCGAGATGCAGGTGCGCACCCGACCGGGCAGCGACCTCGCCACGATGCACGATGTGTCGCGTTACGTCGCTATAGGTGACATCTATGCCGACCCGGTGCGTAGCGCGGTGGCGATGTTCTTGAGCGAATTGCTATGGCGCGTGATACGCGAGCGCGAGCGCAATGATGCCCTGTATCGCTATGTGGAGTCAAGTGTCGTCACGCTTGACACCCTCGCCGAAGGGGTCGCCAATTTTCACCTGTGGTTCTTGTTCAACCTCGGCACACACCTCGGCATAACGCCCAATATGGAAACATACCATGAGGGCTATTGCTTTAACATGATAGAGGGCATCTTTCAACCGCAAGGCATGATGGCATATCATGTTTTGTCCCCCTCGCGAGCACGCGTGATACTCGTCTTGAGCCACATGCACCCCGACAATATTCACCGTTTCCACTTCAATCGCGACCAGCGAGCCGAAGTACTCGACACCATTCTCACCTATTACCGCATGCACACCGGCAACACACTCGCTTCACTACGCTCTCCCGACATTCTGCATCAGTTGTTTTCATGACAGGGACGCGAGTTAACACACACGCACCGTTAACCGATTAGGGTCACATAGTGATTGACAAAAAAACATTTTTTTGATAAATTATGACATTTTGTCATATATGTCAGAAAAATATTGTATCTTTGCATCGACAACAAAAGAAACTTCTGTAAAAAACTCTTAAGATGCAAGAAAATATTAATAATAACGAAGCACCGACGATTAAACGCACGGTGCTGGACTATGACGACATCAGGCAGATGGCACCATGGTTCGACGGGAAGCCACGTCTTACCGAGCGACTGATGCACCTGCTCGACATCGACAAGGTTAATTGGATACACGACCGCAACTTCGACACTCCGGGCGTGCCGTTCACCGAGGGCTTGCTCAACGACTTGAACATCAAACGCATAGTGCGTGGCGAGCAGACTCTAGACTCGCTCACACAAGGATCTTTCATTGTAGTTGCCAACCACCCCTTCGGTGCACTCGACGGCATCATGCTCATAAACCTCATCGGCAAGCGACGTCCCGACCTCAAGGTCATGGTGAACATGATACTGAATCACATCACTGCCATGCGACCCAACTTTATCGCTGTTGATGCTCTCGCAAGCACCGACCCCAAGAAACAGGCGGTGTCACGCAAAGGCATCATGGAAGCGATGCGACACGTGCGCGACGGGCACCCGCTCGGCTTTTTCCCTGCCGGAGCCGTGAGCAAGTTCACGTGGGACTTGCGCATCGAGGATAGACAATGGCAACCCACCGTGATAAGACTCATCAAACAACTCAGAGTCCCTGTCGTTCCCATCTATTTCCATGGACACAACAGTCTCCTATTCACCATATTGGGCATGATTGACTGGCGACTGCGCACTCTAAAACTACCCAACGAGGTCTTTCGTCGTAAAGATGACACGTTCCGCATCAGCGTGGGCGACATCATCACCACCGACGAGCAAGACGCTATTGACGATATTGGAAACTTCGCCACGTTCTTGCGTGACAAAACTTATCAAATGAAATCATGGAAGATGTAAATCCGCGTCGTCGCAGTCCACGCGACGTCATGAATATTGAAAACGCACAGACCGTTTCGCCCGTTACCGACCAGGGGCGCACACGCGAGGGCAACGAATTGTCGCGCAAGGTGCGCAACGAGATGAAGCGGCTGCACATCGTCGGCAAATCCCAAAAGTTGCTCGACGCGATGGAGCGCGCTTTGCGTGTCGCGCCTACAACAATCAGTGTACTCATTATCGGCGAGAGCGGTTCGGGCAAGGAGAACCTCGCACGCGTGATACACGATAACAGCCCCCGTAAGAACAAAACATTCATACCGATTAACTGCGGTGCACTGCCCGAGGGCACTATCGACAGCGAGTTATTCGGTCATGTCAAGGGATCCTTCACCGGTGCCGAGGAAGATCACATCGGATACTTCGGCAGTGCCAACGGTGGCACCATCTTCCTTGATGAGGTGGGCGACATGCCACTCCAGACACAAGTGAGGTTATTGCGCGTGTTAGAGAACGGCGAGTACACTCCCGTGGGAGCCAACTCACCGCTGACTACCAACGTGCGCATAGTCGCGGCAACCAATCGCGACATAAACCAATTGATTGCCGAGGGACGCTTCCGCGAGGAATTGTTTTATCGCTTGAGCACAGTGCAAATCTCATTACCGCCCTTGAGAGAACGTGGCAATGACCTCAACTTGCTCATCGACGAGTTTGTCAACACGTTCACCCACGAGAACAATAGCGCCCCCCCCGAATTCACCGGTGATGCACTCTCGGCAATGGCGGCGTATGAATGGCGAGGCAATATTCGCCAACTGCGCAATGTGGTTGAGCAAGTGTGCCTGTTTGAAGCCGGTAACAAGGTGACAGCGACTGTGTTGCGCGAACGTTACCTTTCCGACATGGGGCACAAACCTGAAATCGTTGTTGCCAACAAAGCGAAGTACGACTACGACCACGACCGCGAAATCATTTTCCAACTCATCATGCAACTGCATCGCGAGATTGATGAACTGAAAGCACGCTCCAACGTCACGGCACACGTGAACACTTCGCTCACCGATTTGCAACGCGAACGACACCAACTGACGATGAAAAGCATGAGCGACATTGATGCCGGACAATACACGGGCATTGTTGTTACCGACGACATGTTACACAACGGCGACAGCCCCCAAGACATCGGGCACGCAACCGAAGTGGGCTACACCGCCGACCCCTCGACCGCCGAGCACGGTGGTGCCGGCATCAAACCGCTTGACGAGATGAAACGCGACATTATTGAAGACGCGCTCAACGAGTTCAACGGAAATCGTCGCCGTGCCGCCGAAGCACTCGGCATTTCCGAACGCACACTTTACCGCAAGATCAAGATATACGGTCTTGGCTAAGCCTGATATTTGAAGTAACAACCTCATCAATATTCACGATGATACGACGACACTTGAGGCTGATAGCAACGGCAATGATAATGCTCATTTCGACCGCATGCTCCATTTCCTACAAGTTCAATGGTGCCGCTCTCGACTACAATGTGTATCACACCATTTCGTTCAGCGAGTTTCCGATTCGTGCCGCATTGGTGTACCCGCCATTACAGCAACTGTTTGAGAACAAACTAATGGACATGGTAACACAACAGACAAGGCTACAAGTGCTTGACACGCCCAACACCGACCTTCGCATCGAGGGAGAAATCACCGGCTACACACTGTCGCCACAGGCAGTGGGCGAGAACGCCTACGCCAGCCAAACAAGGCTTACAATTGCCGTTAGAGTGCGATACATCGATAACCGCAATGATGCCTTGAGTAAGGATCAGACCTTCAGTGCCTATCGCGACTTCTCAGCAAGTCAAATGCTCACCGACGTGCAAGATGACCTGTGTAATCAAATCACCGATGACCTCAGCGATCTCATCTTCAACGCCACGCTGGGCAACTGGTGACACAGCAGCATAACTATCAACAAATCAACAGTTTGCAACTCTTAAATTTCACATAGCATGGGAGTAAATAAAGTAATATTATTAGGCAACGTGGGGTCGGATCCCAAGGTAAGATATGTTGCCGAGAAACAACCCGTTGCATCATTCTCGTTGGCAACCCACGAACGCGCGATCACTCGCAAGGACGGCACCCAAGTGCCCGAACGCACCGAGTGGCACAATATCGTGATGTGGGGGCGCGATGCCGAGACTGCCGAGCGTTATGTCCGCAAGGGTATGCAGTTGTACATTGAGGGACACCTGCGCACCCGTATGTGGGAAGATCGCAACAAGGTGCAGCGATATGTCACCGAGATTTATGTCGATAACTTCGAGATGCTCAAGCGCGCCGAGGGTGGCGAACAAGCATGATAGACAGTCACAGTCACCTGTATTGCGAGGCGTTTGACGAGGACCGCGATGAAGTGATGCAACGCGCTCGTGATGCCGGCATTACACACATCGTTTTACCCGGCGAGAGTGCCGACACCGTTGAGCGTCAACTTGCCATGCGCCAAGGGTGGCACGAGTGTATCAGCATTGCCGTGGGGCTACACCCCGAGGAGGTTAAGTCCGACTACATCACCCGATTAGAGCAGTTGGAACCTTTTTTCCAAACTGCCGAACCGGTCGCGGTGGGCGAAGTGGGAATTGACCTCTATTGGGATCGCACTTTTCGCCACGAGCAACAAGAAGCGTTGTACACACAGTTGATGTGGGCGGTAAGACTCGATTTGCCGTTTATATTACACTGCAGGGAGGCTCTTGAAGACTGTATCGCGGTACTGAAGCGTTTTCCGGCAAGTGACCGCCCGAGTGGAGTGTGGCACTGCTTTCCGGGTGATGCCGACGACGCACGGCGCGTGCTCGACAACGGTGATTTCTACATCGGTGTCGGTGGCACGGCAACTTTCAAGAAGAACGAAACCACTCGCAACATGATTGCAACTGTCGGTCTTGAAAAAATCCTCTTGGAAACCGATAGCCCTTACCTCGCGCCGGTGCCCAACAGGGGCAAGCGCAACGAGAGTTCGTTCTTACCACTCGTTGCAAACACGGTTGCTACTACACTCGGCACCGATGTCAACACAGTAGAGACAATCACGACTGCCAACGCCTGCGACCTCTTTAATTTACAACTTCATCAAGAATGACTTGGGAAGAGCATGACAGACGGTCTCGCGGGAGACACGACAAGTATAGGCGTTCACACATTTACAATTTCAAGAGGTTGTAGTGACGGGGTCTACCGGCGAAGTGCACCTCAAGCACCCCGGCATTCCCAATCAAGGCATAAACATCATCGTACAGTCGAGCGTGACACTTTCGTTCTGATTGCCCCACATGAACTGCCGGTAAGTCAGATAAGGAGAAAATTTGCTGTACACGTTTAGTTGTTGTAACTTTGCACTGCAAAAATTAACGGTAATCACTCTTTACATCATGAAGTCTTCGAAACTCCTTGTAGCATTCTTGCTGACGCTTGCCACATTACTGTGCGCCTGTAACCGCGATGACACCGGCGGTTATCCTTATCGCACACGTTACTTGCCGGTACAACTGGTCGGCAGCGAGCGTTGGAGCCTGCTTGACATCGAAACCGGTGCCGTGCTCGCCCGTGACAGTTTCGCCACTGCACCATCGGCGGTGGTGAACGACATGTTCTATATGCGACAACCTGACGGCACTTATAATTTCTACAACGTGAACGACCCGATGACACCGGTTAACAGCGAGCCCTACGGCAGCGTGACATCATTCGGTGCCGACGGTTTGGCTTTGGTAAGCACGCGCGGTGGGGTTCTCACGGTGGTCGACAAGCAATGTCACACTATCAAGTCGCTGCCTAAGGATATAACCCAAGCGTCAATGATGACTCGCGGTCGCGCAGCCATCGAGGACGATCGTGGCAATTGGGGCTTTATCGACGAACGCGGTGAGGTGGTCGTACCACTGGAATACACGGTTGTCAACGCGTTCCTGCACGACGATGCCACGGTGGTGTTTGCCGGCGAACAAGCGAGTGACAGTGTGATGACATTCAACGTCATTGACCGCAACGGCAACAAACTTTACAGTGAGTCGACCGCGACTTATCGTTTGATGAGTCCGTATTATCGCGATGGCGTACTGCCCACAATCAAGGGCGACTCCCTCGTATGCCTCGACCACACGGGTGCCGAGGTTCCCAATCCGCTTGACAATCACGCTGCTGTTGACAGTGCCGGATATGATGACTTCACGCGCACCCCGGCAGGGCTTTTCCTCATCATGAAAGATGGGAAAATGGGACTCGTTGACAAGGATAACAACGTGATGATTGAGCCTGTTAACGACCGATTGTTTGACCTCACACCCTCTCGCTACATCGCAATGAATGACACGGTGTGCAACATCGTTGATGAGCACGGCAAGCCGGTCGGCGACGCGCGGTTTGTCCACGCCCACGGTTCGGTGGATAACGTGTATGCCTCCCGAGGTTTCATTGACATCAATCTCGTGACAGCAAGTTTGTTGACGATGTTCGGCACCGACGGCGCATGCGGTGTGGGTTCCGGAACAACGGTGATGGACATGAATGCCATCATGGGAGACGATGCGCGAGCCTTGGTCGGTCGCAACACGATAACCTTGCCACAAGGCCCATGTGTTGTGCAATATATGTTCAACAAGGACATCGCGAGTCTCCAAGCCGACAGTACGGCAACATTCAACTACGACGCGCGCGTGATGGCTGTGGGCATTGCTGTCAATGTCAGCCATTGTGCCACCGATGTTGAGGAGACCGTTGTACAACGTCTGTCCGGCATGATGGGGCGCAAGGGCTTTGTGTTCGACCGCGACGGCATTTTCACCACCGACCGCAGCACCGCCGTGGCACTCGGGTACGACAACGGCAACGTCAATCTCTATTACTACATGAATCGCTCGTATGCCCAGCCGTTGCCTCGTTCGCGTCGCAACTGATTATTATTGTCGAATTGTACAATTTTGTTACCGCAATGTACTACGTTCAAAAGACGCTTGAAATTTCATCAAGCCACCAATTATATCTCGACTACGAGAGCAAGTGTGAGAACCTACACGGACACAACTGGAAAGTGGTGGTCTACTGTCGCGCACGCGAACTCGACAGCAATGGCATGGTAGTTGATTTTACCGAGGTGAAACGCCTTGTACACGGGCGACTTGACCACTGCAACCTCAACGAAGTGCTTGACTTCAACCCCACTGCCGAGAATATTGCCCGGTGGATAGTAGATACCGTGCCCAACTGTTATCGCGCCGACGTGTATGAGAGTCGCGACAACATGGCAACCTATGAACGTGATGAGGACTGAGTGGCGCATCAACGAGATTTTCCATTCGCTTCAAGGAGAGGGCTATCACACCGGCACGGCAGCGGTATTCGTTCGCTTCAGCGGGTGTAACTTGCGATGTGACTTTTGTGACACGCGACACGAGAGCGGCACAATGATGGGCACCGACGACATCATTGCCGGTGTCAATCAATACCCGTCCGCTCCGCTACTCGTCCTCACCGGTGGCGAGCCATCACTCGTGATTGATGACGAGTTGATAGCACTGCTCAAACATGCCACAGGTAAAACAATAACGATCGAAACCAACGGTACACGTCCTCTGCCCCCGGGTATAGATTGGATAACACTGTCGCCCAAGGCAGGGTTGCCGGGTGGCGACTTATACCCTGTCGTACTCCAACATTGCGACGAACTCAAAGTGGTATATGTAGGGCAAGATTTGTCACAATATGACCATATCGAAGCACGATATCGATTTCTGCAACCGTGCTTTGTAGGCGATGAGGTCCGATATCAACGCAACATCAGCGACACTGTTGCAGCCGTGATGCGCGAGCCACGGTGGCGCTTATCCCTGCAGACTCATCGCATTCTTAACATTCGCTGATTTCATTAAAACCGCGAGCGAAGCCATCATGGCTGAGTGCGGCTACCGAATTCCGCTACGACAGTCACAGCGACGGGTTTCGGGGGTGACGGGTTTTGAAGTTTCATGGCAGGGACGGTTCGTGAGATGAGAATAGTCCTGTTTTTTAAACGGGTAACGATTAACGAACATTCGAGCAGTCGAGTTGGTTGAGCGGTCGAGTTGGTCGAGCGGTCGAGTTGGTCGGCAAAATCAAAAAAATAAGGGATAACTTGCAGGCTGACTGCTTGTTATCCCCTGTCGGGTCGGGGTGAGAGGACTCGAACTTCCGACCTCCACGTCCCGAACGTGGCGCGCTAACCAACTGTGCTACACCCCGATCTCATGTTACCGCACCGAAATGCGCTGCAAAGGTAGCGATTTTTTTGAAAACAACAAAAAAAATCGCGATTTTCGTTTTTTTGAATATATTTAATAGTTGTTTTTGCTAACTTTGCAGTTCGATTGAAGTAGAATGCCGATGTACGCGTGTTTTAGTGACAAAGAATGGCGAACTATGGCTGCGACAACACTTGTCGCGGTAGTTGCTATGTCGTTGTTAGCAGTAGTCCGATTAGGACTCCCTACCGGAGGACGACTTTCACTGGGACTTGTTGTGGCATTGTGTGTGCCTCTCACGCTTTATCGTTCCCGAACGTGGTCGAGCGTGACCGGTGCATACTTGTTATTGGCACTGTGGGTGTTGCTCGCCACGCTTTCAGTCAACAACATTTACGAGTGGCTCTCACCTGCAGGTGCCACACCCGACATGCCGGCACTTTACGGTGATGACCGCAGTTATTACCGGTGGGCCTTACACTACTACGACGGTCGAGTCGATGTGCCGCATGTTGCCTTTCCCGGGCTGCCGGTGATGATACTCTTATCATGGAAGTTGTTGGGAGTGAATGTAGTATGGCCCGTGACGATGAATGTAACATTCACGTTAACTGCCATAGTGATAACCTCAATAACAGCAGTGAGATTGTTAGGCAAACGTGAAATCGCGCCATCTGAAACCACAATAGGCACGCTGACCCTTTTGGGCTGTGCATTGCTGACATTCATGCTAAGCCATGGAGCCGCGGTGCTGAAAGAAGCCGCCGTCACATTATCAATGTCGGTGGTGGGTGCCGTTCTCGCCGTTTTTGTGGATAATCGTCACCTTGAAGCACGTCACTATATGGCATTTGCAATAGCATGTGTAATGCTGGCATTCATACGCACAACTTATATGTATCTGGTAATGTTGGCACTTATAGTTGTCGCTTTGGGCAATGTAAAGTCACGCGTCCCTCATGTGGCACTATTGCTTGCCATCACAGTTGCAACGTTTGTAGTGGGTGACAGTGTCGCTTACTATTCGTTTGAACGGCACGCGTTAATCATCAGTGGTGGTGAACGAATGCAGAGTTTGTTCATCGTCGGTGAGAGTCAACAACCCTATCTCAACCTCATTGGAAACTACTTTCATTATCCCATATGGAAGCGATTGGTATTACTGCCATTGACAACAGCCGTTCAATATATCATTCCATTCCCGTGGTCTTACGGTCGCACTCTACTATTCGGCGAGATACTTGCCCGTTGTAGTTACGGGTGGTACATGGTGGGAGGATTGGCAATGTTCTACTACCTGTTCTTGTCGTGGCGCGAGCGTTATTCATTGGGTGCATGGGCTTGGGTCGCTCCGACCTTATTTGCTGCTGTGGCATATATCAGTGCCGGTTCGGTGAGTCGCTATGTGGTGCCGATTCAAGCGATGTTCGTACCTGTGGCGTTGTGGGCGCTGTGTGTAGCGCGCGCCGACAGCAAGGTCAAACGCCTCATGTTGTGGTGGGCAGTCGTTTACGCTGTTGTAATGGTGGTTACGCTTGTCACTTGTTACCAAATTCAAGTCAATTATTTGCGCAGTCTCAATGAGTATTATAGGAGTTTGCGTGAACTACAATCAAACTGATAGAAATGAAAAAACTGTTGCTTGTTGATGCCTACGCGATTATATTCAGGGCATACTACGCGATGATACGAGCACCACGTGTGACCGGTACAGGCATGAATACCGGTGCGATATTCGGTTTTGTCAACGTGCTTGAAGAATTACTCAAGTCACAGTCTCCGAGCCACATCGCTGTGTGTTTCGATCCCGGTGGACTCACGTTTCGCCATGAGGTTTATCCGGCTTATAAAGAAAATCGTGAGCGCACGCCCGAGGATATAGTGCGAGCGGTTCCATACATCAAGCGAATTCTCGCCGCACGCAACATCGCGGTGGTCACATCACCGGGCTATGAAGCCGACGATGTGATAGGAACGCTTGCACGTCGAGCCGCTGCCGAGGGGTATGAAGCCGTTATAGTAACAGGCGACAAAGACCTTGCACAATTGGTCGCACCGCACGTGACACTATATAACCCCGCCAAAGACGAGCACCTTGACGTTGAGGGAGTCAATGCCAAGTTCGGCATCAACAATCCGTCGCAAGTGATAGACTTGTTAGGGTTGATGGGTGACAGTGCCGACAATATTCCCGGCTGCCCCGGAGTGGGACCGAAGAAAGCACAGAAGTTGATTGCCGATTGGGGCTGTGTCGAGTCGGTTATCCTGCATGCCGGGGATCTCAAAGGCGCGTTGGCTACTGCTATACGTGAGAATGCACAGCAAATCATGCTGTCCAAGCAGTTAGCAACCATCAATACCGCAGTGCCCATTGACCTTAATCTCGAGACGACCTCACTGCAAGCGATTGATGTTGAAGAATTACGCCGCATTTACACCGAATTGGAGTTCCGCACGTTCTTGGCACGATTGGATCAGGAGCCCCAACCCACCGACACTCCCGTTGCCCCTGCAGCGATGCGCAACGAACCTCGTGTGGGCAGTTTGTTCGATGACATTGACGTAGAAACTACAACTGATAACACTGCCAAACCGAACTCTACGGTGAGCCACGACAATCGCCCCACGGCAATCAATGATGATGTAGTCATCGTCAATGATAGTGCTGATGTCGCTGCACTTGCTGCGACACTTGCTGCGAGCGAAGAAGATGTCGCTGTGTTTATCTTGTCTAACGGTGATGAAGCGATGCGAGCCGAGACCGAGGGCTTGGCACTTGCTCGCGGTAAAGAAGCGTGGTACATTCCTTTCGACTCCTCGGGCATCGTGCAAAGTGCTGTAGCGCCACTGTTCACCGGACGCGCTACAATAGTGGCTCCTGACATCAAATGGCTGATGGTGGTGTTAGGCGCGGCTAAAATGGAGTTTACCGCACCCTACTACGACACGGCAGTCGCCCACTACCTGCTGCAACCCGAGCGTTCACATTCGACGCGTAGTATGGCATTCGACATGATGCACATCGACCTGCCCGAGACCATGTCAATTGCCCGAGGGCGAGCTCCCAAGTGGAACGATGTACCTGTCGAGACAGAGGCGAAATATGCAGGATTGATGGCTCGCACCACACTTGCATTGCGTCCTGTTCTCGACGAAGCCATTGTCGCCGAAGGAATACGCAACTTATTAACCGACATTGAGTTGCCCTTGATAAGGGTACTTGCCGACATGGAACTTGCCGGGGCACGCATTGATTGTAATGCCCTCAATGAATACGCGAAGACATTGAGCCGACGAGCCGCCACGCTTGAAACCGAATGTCATGAGTTAGCCGGTGCCTCCTTCAACACGGCATCGCCGGCACAAGTGGGCGAAGTGCTTTTCGGCACACTGCACCTTGACGACAAGGCGAAACGTACACGTAGCGGACAATACAGCACTACCGAGGAAATCCTCGTCAAGTTGCGTCACCGCCACCCTATTGTAGACAAGATACTCGAGTTGCGCGGTGTGCGTAAACTGCTTAACACTTATGTCACCGTGCTGCCCGGATTGGTCAACAAGCACACAGGACGCGTGCATACCACTTTCAATCAAACAGTTACAGCCACAGGACGACTTTCAAGCACCAATCCCAACTTACAGAATATACCGGTGCGCACCGATGAGGGGCGCGAAATCAGGCGCGCGTTCATTCCCGCCGAGGGCAATGTGTTTTTCAGTGCCGATTATTCGCAAATCGAATTGCGTCTTGTAGCAGACCTCAGCGGTGACCCTACCATGTTAAGCGCGTTCGAGCAAGATAGTGACATTCATGCACTTACCGCAGCCCGCATTTACCATGAGCCGATAGAGGCAGTAACACCAGAACAGCGTCGCAAGGCAAAAACAGCCAATTTCGGCATTTTGTATGGCATTTCGGCTTTCGGGTTGGCAGAGCGGTTGGGTATATCACGTGCCGAAGCCAAGCAACTTATAGACGGGTATTATGCCGTGTTTCCTCGTGTGAGAGAATACATTGATGAGACAATAGAGAAGGCTCGCGCAAACGGCTATGTAACAACGCTGTACGGTCGTCGTCGAATGTTGCCCGACATCAATTCACGCAACGCTGTGGTGAGAGGCTTCAGCGAGCGTAATGCGGTGAACGCACCCGTTCAAGGCACTGCGGCTGATGTTATAAAGCGTGCCATGGTTGCCATTGCGAAACGTTTCAAGCAAGAGGGTCTGTCATCGCGCATGATCTTACAAGTGCACGACGAGTTGAACTTTGATGTGGTGCCGAGCGAATTGGAACGCGTGGAACAGATTGTGGTAAGCGAGATGGAAACCGCCTACAACGGTCGAGTGCGACTCACAGCGAGCCATGCTGCAGCCGACAATTGGTTAGACGCACATTGACATGAAAGAACTGGACTCAGCACCCATAGGCAAGTTATTGTGGCAGTACAGCGTACCCGCTGTGGTGGGCATCATGGTAATGTCACTCTACAATGTGATAGGTCGCATCTTCATCGGTCAAGGTGTAGGTCCCGATGCCATTGCCGGACTCGCTGTCACCTTCCCGGTGATGAATGTGAGTGCAGCCTTCGGTGTGCTTATAGGAGCCGGGTCGAGTGCACGCACATCAATTGTGCTGGGTGAGGGCAGACGACGCGAAGCGGAGTTTATCCTCGGCAACAGTATAGTGATGACATTAGTGTTCGGAACTCTTTACATTGGAGTGTTCGCCTTGTTTTTAGACCCTATACTGCGCTTGTTCGGAGCAAGTGACTCCTCTTTGCCCTATGCCCACGACTACATGATATGGCTCTTGCCCGGACTTATTATCAACAACTTGTGCTACTCGTTCAATAACGTGATGCGTGCCAGCGGTTATCCCACCAAGGCGATGGTGACGATGTTCATCGGAGCGGGATTGAGTGTCATTCTATGTCCGTTGTTCATCTTCGTGTTTCACATGGGCATCAAGGGAGCCGCCATTGCAACCGACATTTCGATGGGTGTAAGCGCAGCGTTTGTGATGGTTCATTTCTTTGACAAGCGGTCAACTGTTCATTTCACCCCGGGGACTTATCGCCTGCGACGCTCGGTACTACTACCTATCCTTGCTATCGGAGCGGCACCGTGCATTATCAACACCGCCGGTTGTCTGGTCAATGCCATTATAAATAACACGGTCTACCATTATGGCGGAGACTCGGCTGTCGCCGCTATCGGCATCTTCACCACGGTAACCCAACTGGTGATTTCGTTCATTATCGGTGTGTGTCAAGGTATGCAACCTATCGTCGGCTACAACTACGGGGCGCGTCGATACGAACGCCTTAAACGCGCTTTTTGGCTCACCGCAGCGGTGTGTACCGTGGCATGCACGTTGTGTACTCTTGCCGGCATGCTCATTCCACGCGAGGTGTCATTGCTATTCACCGATCATGAGGGCTTGTTGACTACAAGCGAGCATGCGTTGAAAATGACAACATGGATGTTCTGGTGTGTAGGCTTTCAAATAGTGGTGAGCAATTTCCTGCAATCGTTAGGAGAGGCTCGCAAGGCTATCTTGATGAGTTTGTCAAGGCAAGTTATATTTTTGATACCGTTGCTGCTCACCTTGCCGTCAATGTGGAAACTGAACGGCGTTTGGCTCTCATTCCCACTGAGTGACATCTGCGCTTTAGCCGTGGCGGTCATTCTATTGATTGTTGAGTTGCGCAAGATTACACGCTTGGTCAACTCGCGTTTGGTGCATCGCACAGCGTAATTGCCACATAACGAACAGACGCGAGAGGGCTTGACAATCATCAAGCCCTCTCGCGTCTGTTCGTTATGCAAACACCCTATGATTAGAGGGTTGCATCACTCTGCTGGAATGTGGTACCCTGTCGCACGTCACCCGTTTGGAAACCCAATTTGAGCCACTTCATGCGTTGTGCACTCGTGCCGTGAGTAAAGCTCTCGCTCACGGCGTAGCCTTGAGCACGCTTTTGCAGATAGTCATCACCTATCACACTCGCACAGTCTATTGCTTCCTTGAGGTCGCCGTCATCAAGCGAGCCGAACATTCGGTTCTCGTAATGAGCCCAAACACCGGCATAGAAGTCGGCGAGTAATTCGAGGCGAACACTCAATTTATTTGCCTCAGCCTCGCTCTTGCCATTCATTGCCTGATGCGCTTTCTGCAAAGTACCCAACAGATATTCCACGTGATGACCCACCTCGTGAGCAATCACGTAGGCATAAGCGAAGTCACCGCTCGCACCCAGTTGTTGCTTCATCGTTGAGAAGAACGACAAGTCAATATACAAACACTGGTCGCCACTGCAGTAAAACGGTCCCATTGCCGCGCTACCCTGTCCGCACGATGTTGCCGTAGCATCGGTGTAAAGAACGAGCGTCGGGTTCTTGTACTCACCCAGTCCCTGCTCTTGGAACACCTTTGCCCACACGTCCTCGGTGCTGGCAAGCACTTTCTTGCTGAACTCTGCCAAGGCTTGCTCCTCGGCAGTGAATTCACGTTGCTCGGTTTGACCTGTATTTTGCAAATTCATCTGACCGGCTTGTTGCAGCACATCGCCGAGGTCTCCACCCATTAAAAGGGTGATGATGCCGGCAATAATCAGTCCGCCAATGCCACCGATGCCCACCTTGGAGCCCGTGCTCATGCCACGGCGATCTTCCACATTCGAACTCTCTCTACGTCCGTCTAAATTCATATTGTTACCGTTTATAAGTTAATAATTTGTTCCTTTTACATCACGCCACAACAAGTTGCAACATTAAATCACGATATTAAAAACTCCATTTCGCCGCAATTGTGGGTATTGCGTAAAAACGATTGTGATTGCCCTCGCGGTTATACACGAAGTTGTTACTCAATTCAACCTCGGTGCCGAGCGACAATTTAACCTTGTCCCAACCCTTGATGGCATTAAGGTTGAACCAGAACTGCGGCTCGCTGAGGGTAATCAATTTACCGCTGACCGAGGGATCGCGCCACACGTCAATAAAACCCGAGAACGTACACAAGCCACGCTTGGCGAATGTCGTACTCCACACTGCTGTCAGTTGGAACGAATTGAACCCGTCCACATGCCAATGACGGTTTTTGAAGTAACGCTTGTACATCGCCTGCAACGAGAATGTTGTAGAGTAAGATGCATTGTGCCAATTGTATGCACCACCCAACAACAGGGCATGTTGAAATCGGGTCGCCTCCCAAGTATCCTCATGACTGCTCAATCCACCGTTATACTCAATGTGAGCCGCCCAATGCTTATCGCGCGTGACATTGAACTCACGTGATATTTCCCAATAAGCACCGGCCACGCCATCGCGCTGATAGTCGATATCGACAAACAAGTAGGTACTGCCCGCACCATCGGGTTTGAACATCTCCACAGTGGTGGTGACCGAGGGTCGGTTGCTCAAGTTGCTGTTGAAGGTATGACCCATGTCGTAGTGCAGTTGCACATTCTGGGCATAGGCACCCAAGGACAATAATGTTGCTGCAATAACAATCGTTTTCTTCATCAAAGAGTTTCAATTATCGTTATCTCCGTTGTATTGTACTCATCGCAGTGGAACGATGCGCACTGCAGCTCCGCCGCTACGGGCAAGACGCAAAGTGAGCACGTCGTTTGCGGTGACCTCCGCTTGCCTGATAGCCAGTGACATCGGATTATCACGATAGTCGGCACCGGGACCATCCTCGTAAATCATCGCCATGTACTTCCTGTTCGGGTCAAGAAAAGCGAGCGGCACCGAGAGTGTTCGAGCCTCCTCATCGGTCAAACTGCCGATAAACCACATTCCGCTATCATCACGAGCCTCGCGCGCTATGGTGACGAATTTACCCACCTCACCGTTAGGCACAACGGTGCGACGCCATGTGGTGGGACACGACTCAATGAAAGACAACGCCGGGTGGTTCTCGTAACTCTCAATGGCATCGGCTGCCATCTGCAGCGGACTGTAGAGCACGACAAACTCGGCAAGTTGCTTGGCTATAGTACTTTGCGGACGAGTGCCGGGCACGACCTCGTCGCCGTAGTTGAAGATAGCCGGGGTGAAGTCCATCGGTCCGGCAAGACCTCGAGTGAACGGCAGGGTTGCCGTGTGTGACGGCGGATTGCCCCCGTCTGTACTCCACGCGTTGTATTCCTGACCGCGCACACCCTCTTGAGTCATCAAGTTAGGCATGGTGCGCTGCAAGCCGGTCGGCATCATCGGTTCATGGTTATCAATCATGATGTGGTGACGGGCGGCGCATTCAAGCACCTTGCGATAATGACGGGCTCCGAATTGCGAGTGTTGCAATTCCTCACCATTGAGCAACGCGCCTACATAACCTGTCTTCACCACCTTGATGCCCAGTCGCTCGTACATCGTGAAAGCCTCCTCCATCTGCTCCTCGAGCATACGGCTTTTTCCCCACGTCTCGGTGTGTCCGACAATAAACACACCCTTATCGCGCGCATAACGACACACTTCTTCAATGTCGTAATCGGGATAGGGCTTGGTAAAACTGATTTCTTCACCCTCACCCCAACCGTAGTTCCAGCCCTCGGCAAGCACTCCGCTGAAACCGTGCTTGGCGGCAAAGTCGATGTACCGCTTCATATTCTCGGTCGTGGCTCCATGCTTGGAACCTTGCTCCCAAGTGTGTTTTTTCTTGTGAATGCTCCACCATATTCCTATGTAGCGTCCCGGTTGTATCCACGATGTGTCGTCCCATGTGCACGGCTCATTGAGGTTAAGCATCAAGCGACTTGTAATCAAGTCACCGGCGGTGTGCCCGACAATGACTGTGCGCCATGGTGAGAGCAGCGAAGTGCCGGCCTTGACTTTCACCCCGTCTTGCCACGGTGTCAAGGCTGCAAGCAGACGCACGGCGCCGTTCTTTCCGGCTCGTGGAGTGAGGTTCATGTCGGCATAATCGACCAACGCAGCCTCATGAATGGCAAGATGCAAGTCTTTTCCCGCCTCAATGGTGAGCGGCGTGTGAACAGTGTCCTTGGCACTCACGAAATCTCGCGTGAACAAATTCTCATAGTATATCGTGCGGTTGGTCGGGATAGACCATGCAGGCACATCGTGAGGCAGGACAAATTCGGTGAGTTCCTCAGCAACATTAACAGACTTCAACGCCTTCTGTGCGGGAATGGAGTAGCGGAAACCCAAGCCGTCGTCAAACAACCTGAAGGTCACCGTCATTGTTGCACGCAACGAGCCGGCTCGGTAGGTAACAGCGAGCTCGTTGTAATTGTTGCGAATCGTCTCGTCCTCACCCCATACCGTAGTCCACGTGTCGTCATGACTGTCGCGCTTGCTCGACACAATTTTCATGTTGGCTGCCATGTCGCCTTCAACGAGGCTGAAGCCGAGCCTGCTCGGGGCAAGCACGACCTCGCCGTCGCGACTGAGTGAGTAGTAAGCCTCACCATGGTCAATGCCGACCGCTAACGTGAGATGTCCGTCGGGCGAAGTGAGTGTAAGCGGTGCCGCCACTGCCGTCGTCAGTACGGCAGACAGTAGCAACCCAACCCATGTAAACAATTGTTTCATTATTGGTTATGAAATTGGTAAGTGTAATAGTCTATTATTGGTTTATTGAAGTTTTAAAGCATTGCAATGTATCTAAAACAGATATCAACGTTTTTTCACAGTGGAGCCGTCTATCCATTCATTGATGTTGAGCGTCGCTTCCACGTCATCCTCAATGTCATCGCGCAGGTTGCAGAAGAAGTCTATGCCCGTGCGCTTCTCAAGTTCGTCAATCGTGATATATTCGGCATTCTGCTTATCGCTCGTGCTGCTGCAGTGGTATGTCCAAATACCCATGGCGCGGAAAGTGCCGTGGTAGTTACCGTCACCGCAATCGGCACTGCTCTTGTCGTAGGCGAGCAATGCCATATAAAAGTACTTGGGTACAATGAGGCGACCGTTACACAACGTACTGAACAAGCCGTCAACCTGTTGGTCGTTTAGCGTGACCTTATCGCTGATGGTAGCCGCCTTGACGACATAGAGCGTGTCGCAGTCGGCAGCCCATGTGCGAACATCGCTCTCAAGTTGAGACCACTGTCCTCTGTTATGGTATTGGATTTGAGGCTGAATGTTACTCAAGAAACACGTTTGCTTGGACATAGCCGTTGTTGCACGACGGTCGGCACTGGGACACAAGTGTCCGCGTGAATATCCGCTCGACGAGTAGTCATCGAGTGTTGAACGTGTCTCCTCCGGCAACTCGGGATCTTCCTTGAAGTCGTCTTTGCGTTTAACATTGCTCACCCTATTGAGGGGGTTCATCTGGTAGCACGTCCACCGGTTGGCAACCTTGTCATTATCCCACTCGAGCGCGTAGTTCACGCCATAGCCTTCGTCATTCTCCTTCTGTACCCACGACATGTTAGCCTTGTCACTGATGCGCGGGAACTCAAGGCGATCAAAGCCGTAACTCTTCGGGGAGCCGGTCATGTTACCGGTATTGCTTGTCCAATAGTCACTCAAAGCATTGCGATTGAGGTTATCATCGTCAACAAAGGTATAAATGACAGTAACAATGTTGCTGGTGAGATCGTTGCCTATTGCCATCGCCTTGACTGTCTTTGTTTCGTTGACCGTGAAGGTCACCGGCGAGGTGCCGTTGCGTGACGATGTGGTCGGGTCAGTGCCGTCGGTCGTGTAGTAGATGACGGCATCGGGCGTGCCGCACGTGATTGTCACCGTGGTGGAACTACTGATGTTTCGTGTTCCAGGAGTGATAACCGGATCCTCGATGTCAAGCACATCTAACGCACTCATCTGGCTATAGAGGAAGTCTTCACTTTGAGAGGCATTATTAACGTATATCTTCACACCGATACCACCGGTCGAACCGAACTGTCCTCCCACATATCGCACGCTGTCCAACGATGCCAATTCGTAACGATGAACTTCGCCGTTCTTCATCGTGATAGTCAACGATTGTGCGGCAGCACCGAGGCTCACCGCGAGCATCAAAGCGATAATGGCGAATTTCACTATGTTGTTCAATTTTGTCTTCATAGTCATGTCCTCCTTTCTTTAACGCTTGATGGCTTTCTTGCCGTTAACAATGTATATACCTGCAGGCAACTCGTCCCAGCCACACTGCATCTTCACGCCCATGAGGTTGTAAACACCCTCGTGCACCGTTCGAGACTTGTCGGTGCGTATGTCATTCACGGCAGTGGTGAGTTCGGTGCCATCGTCCTCAAGAACGAGACGCACGCCTTGACCGCTCGGGGTGAGCAGGTAAGCATCGGTGCCGTTAAGTTCAACTGTCAATGCATTATTCCAATTACCGTTGGCGTCCATCACCTTGAGCGTGTTGTGAACATCGCTCACTGTGGTCGGCGAGAACACACCGGCAAAACTGTAAACGTCACCCGATGCGAGTGCACGCCGCGGACCTCCGCTCCATGAAACCGGACCGTTAATAGTGCGACGCAATGGCAGCGGATCATCGTTGCGCAACGTCGTGCCGTATACCGACACATATTCCACGTCCTCGTTCGCTCTCACCAGATAAGGCATACCTGCCTCCATGTGGTCGGTCTCACGGAACACCATGTTACCCACGTTCTCGTTACCGTCCAACGGCTCACCCTCGACAAGGTCTACATATTCGAGTATGTCACCGTCGAAATCATCAATGTCGAACGGCACGGTAACCGGAGTCCACAGTCCGGCGGTAAAAGCACGCTTCCACAGCACGTTTGCTGATGATTGGTTTGCCATGGGCAGCACGAAGTCTTTGGTCGGGTTCACCACGTAGACCCATGCCGGAGTCTCGTCTTGCTCCATCGGGTCGACTGTTGAGGTGCCAGTGACGATTCCGGTCACGTCAACCAATGCGCCCTCGTATGCTGTCACACCGTTCAAGGTCAGGTTGTCAGTGCCGATGCGCACGTCGTTCAACTTAACCCAGTCGGCAAGGTGGTCGTCCAAATCGGTCACTGCGATCTCGGACGGCGATGTCGTAACCTCGGTCACAGGGTCGGCAATGACGAGAAAATCGGTGTTCGTCAACTCATTGTCAACAACAAACAACGGCAAGCCCGACAAGGCCTCGGTGTCAAATTTTCCCACAATCCAACCAGCCAAGTGCTGATTGTAAGCGAGGGCACGACTGGGCTTGATGCCCTTCATCAATATAGCACCGCCGGCATCACGCACGTAGGCATCGGTTGTGCCGGCAATTTCGCCCTCGGCAACACTCAACACGCGAGCGTTTGCTTCGTTGGAAAGAAACAGCCGTACTGTCTCGCCGGCAGGAACCTCCTTGAAGGCAGCAATGCCGTCAACAGTGCTATAGGTCGCCTCGGACGTGGCAGCCTTGTAGAGGAAAATGTCTTTTTGGTTGCCTGCCGCACTACTTGTATAGCACGAAATAAGACTGCTGGAACTGTTGTATCGCATGTGATTGGGGTAGGAGTCATCGGTATTAAACACGATTGTTGCCACTCCATCTCCTGCGATAGTGACACTCGCTTGAGTTTGGCTGTCATTATAGTTATTCAGATACTTCAAGTAGTTTTGACCTGACGATTTGGTACCGGTCGCTGCAAGATATTGACCGTTGTAGGTCTCACCGCTTGCCTTGAAAGACCATGAGTCTGCACTGCCGGTGAGTTCATATATCTCAACCGTTTCACTCGGAGTAATCGTGAGTTTACCACCCTTGTTGACTACTGTAACAGCGGTAATGTCACGATTATTGGGCTTTTCGGTTGTGCTGATGGCATAACCGTCACCCACCTCGCCCATAGTGGCGATTAACAGTCGGTCACCGGCAACAAGGTCATCGGCACTCGTGACAAGGACATAGTCGCCATCGGTCACCGTAGTGGAACCACCACCGTCAATAATAGTGTAGGTCGCTGTTGCCACATCACTTGCAACACCGTTTTTCACGGCTATCGCCTTAAGCGTGTGGGTGCCTACCTCGCTGAAGGTCACCGAAGTTCCGGAAGGCGAAGCGAGAGTGGGAGTCACACCGCCGGTTGCATAGCGTATTGTTGCCCCCTCGGTGGCACAACTCATCGTCACCATGATTGCCGTGGCACTCTCGGTACCACTGACGGGGTCAAACGTAGGCGCATCGGGGGCTGATTGGGCTTCGGCCTCGGTAATTTCCATCGATAACAAGCACAACTGTCCGGCACTACTGCTGCCATCGGTGCCGTAATCCGCCTTGGCACCGACCGTGAAGGTAACAGATGTTGAATTGCCTGTCCATGTAACGTTGTTGTCACCACTTGCCTGGTGGGCGATAGAACCATTGCTCGCGGTAATCGGGGCAAGTCGCTTTTTACCCTGCGTCGACAGGTTGATAACAATCTGTGTAAACGCAGCACCGTCTGTTTTAACGGTTAATGTGCCATTTGCGTAGATGCGCAAATCCGTGCCTGTACTGTTGTAAGTGGCTGCTGTGCCACCGGTTTTCACCGCTGTGAGTGTGTATGGCGATGACGTGGCGGTAACGCCCATTTTTGTACTCCCGTCGTACACGTCGGTAAATGTCAAGTCGCTCATAGTAATAGTAAGGGAGGTCACGGTCGCCGACCATACCGTCGCCACACCGAGCAACATTGACATCATCAAGATTAGTAGTTTTCTCATAAGATTGATATTGTTTTTTAGTTATTTTGTTTCGGAATGGTCACAATCCGCAATATTTTGCAAATATACAATAAAATCCTCACATATAGCATAAAATGATTGATTTTTCGTGTTTTTCGTGATTTCATGGAGACATTTTTCACTCAAAAAAAATACTCTTGAAAATAAAAGTGAAAATGCTATCACTAATTAAATATTTTTTGCTAACTTTGCTGCGGCTAATGGTGTGCCGCTATTACACCATTCACATTATACCATAAACATAAAACTTTTTCTAACTTAATTATTTTATTCACTTAATCTTTAACCTTTAACTTCAAAACAACTGTCACATGAAAAAGTATTTTACTTTGATGTTGTTGACACTTGCCGCGTTGGTCGGTCTGCAGTCACAGGCAGCTGTTTATGTGCTCGGTAACGCCCCTCTTGGAGACTGGCAATTAGACAATGCGCTTGAATTGCAGCAACAAGATGGCGACATCTACACATTAACAGTTGAGAATGTAGGCTCCGGCGTGTGGTTCTGTTTCTTGAACGGCGGACAGGATTGGGATCACCAATACGGTCCGTCCACCGGAAACGGGAGTGAACCCACCGGCGAGTGGGAAAGTGCGACGTTGGGTGGCAATAACTCATGGCAGACCAAGGCTGCCGGCACCTACACTTTCCAGTATGACGCGACGGCAAACCGTGCCAAAATCACGGTAGCCAATCCGGTTGTTGCCGATGAGGCTTATTACCTCATAGGCGAATTCAACGGATGGGATAAAGAGACCCAGGTGGCTTTCACCAAGAGCGATGATGCCTATTCGTTGACCAAAACCTTCAGCGGTCAGTTTAAAGTGCGTGACGCCAATGGCGCGTGGTACGGATATGCCACCTCTGATGCGTACTACACTATTACCGCAGACGGAAGTTTCGAACTTGCTTCCGGTAATAATTTTAACCTTGCTGTCGAGCGTGAATACACCTTGACCATCAAGGACGGAGTGTTAACCATATCAGGTTTCCCCACCGAGCCCGTTGAGCCCGCCTATTACCTGATTGGTGCATTTAACGATTGGAACGACGATACCAAAGTCAAGTTTGACTCTGATGCCGACTTCACCAACTTCACGCTGACCAAGAAATTCAGCGGCGAGTTCAAGATCAAGAATGAAGACGGCACATGGTTTGGTGGATTGACCGATGACGGCACACCCTACGAGCTCCACAAGGAGTGGCCTCAGGTTCAAATGAGCGATAGCAATACTGCTTCAAACTTTGTCATCAATGGCGAGGACAGCGAGTACACTCTCACCATCAACGACGGCGTGCTCACAGTTACCGGTTGGCCTGTCGATGAGGTTTATATCCTCGGCGAGGTTAACGGCAATGAATGGGCTGCTAACGTCGGCGTGAAGATGGAGGCGAGTGCGACAGCCGCTAATGTCTACACCGCCCATGTGAGCACCGAGGGCAAAAACTCGGGTTACAGTTACTTCAGTTTCTCGAAGGCTCTCGCACAGGAAAGCACGGGCTGGGAAGACATCGCCGCTTCGCGTTTTGGCGCAGTCAGTGAAAATGATTTCTTGGTTACTGCCGAGCAGATTGGCAATAGCATCTCTCTCGAGATGAACTCCGATCCTCATCCTTTCAAAATTCCCGCCGGCGAATGGGATATCACTGTTGACTTGAATGAGATGAAAGTTGTCATCCAAGGCGATTATGTTCCCTATGTCGCACCGTTGTATCTGATCCAAAACGATGCCGAAGGCAAGTGGCAACTCAATGACCTTGAGGCACTTGAGGTTAGCGATGGCTTGTACGTCGGTCAAGTGGATGTGATTGATGCAGGTGACGGCTTCGGCTACTTCGGCTTCACCCGGGCAATGGGCGAGAATTTCGAAGCGATTGATGCGTACCGCGTAGGCCCGGTGAGCGAGGGCAACTTCCTCATGACAGAGGAGATGCTCAACACCGAGATTGACCTTGAAGCAAACACCAACGTCTTCCAGGCTCGTGCCGGTAGCAAACTCAACTTCACCATTGACTTGGATGGCGAGAAACCACACTTCCTCTTCGATGGCAAGATAGTCCCCGAGCCCGAAGTGACGGTGAAGGCTTTCATCATCGGCACTGCCGATGAGAATTGGACCGCCGACAGCCAAACGACAACCATTGAGTTGCCTCTTGGCGAAGATGAGGATGCGACTCCGCTCTACGTGAGCGAATTTGTCGAAATCCCCGCCGGTTTCCAATTCAAGGTCGTTAAAGAAGTGTACACCGAGGGGGTTGACCAAGCAGAGCAGACTTGGCTCGGTGCCGAGGCTGATGAAGGCACCTTCCACTGGGTGACCGAACTCGGCCGGGAAATCGCTATCTTCGATGAGAACAGCAAGAACTTGTTCATCGAGAAGGGCGGTTACCTGCAATTCACCGTTAACGAGGGCTTCACCACCCTCAAGGTCGACGGTGACCTCAACCCCGACCCGCTGTACGTAATCAGCAACGTCGAGGGCGGCGAGATGACCCCGCTTGAGGGCGAGGAACTCGCTGCTGACGGTCAAGGTGACGGTGTGATGGGCTACTTCGGCAGCATTAAGGCTGTTGACAGTGGTGACGGCTTCGGCTACTTCGGCTTTACCTACAAGTTGGGTGAGTGGGACGACATCGCATCGTTCCGCCGCGGTCCCGAGAGCGAGGGCGACTTCTTGCTCAACGAGGAGCAACTCAACAAGGACATTCCGATGTTCGCCAACGATAAGGTTTATAAGGTTCGTGCCGGTAGCGAACTCAATATTGAGTACTTCGTGACTCCGAACGGCGAATATGTCAAGTTTACGGGTGAACTTGCTCCCGAACCGGTAGTGAACGACACTTACGCTATCTGGGGTGGCACCGACGATGACTGGACCGACAAGGTTGAGTTTGAGTTGTTGCCGGCTGAAGACGAACAGGCTAACTCGTTCTACGAGACCGGCGAGGTCGATATTCCTGCCGGATTCCAATTCAAGATGGTGCGCACTCGCATTGTTGACAACAACGACCCGCAGTACACCTACTTCGGCGCTGTCAGCGATGAGGGCACATTCTTCTGGGTAACCGAGGAGATGCTCGGTCAGGAAATCGATTTGCTTGAGGGCGAGGGCAACAACCTCTACTTCGAGAAGGCCGGTAAGTTCAACTTCCGCTTGAGCGAGGACTTGAGCAAACTCGTCGTGACCGGCGAGTTTGAGGCAGAGCCCGAGCCCGCTAAAGAAGAGGCTCTCTACGTGCTTGGTGAGGTCGATGGACGCACCGAGTGGAACGCATATGAGGGCAGTGAGATGCTCGTCAACAACGACGACCCGAATATCTTCTCGATTGACATCACTACCGACGGCTTGCACGATGGCTGGAACTACTTCAGTTTCGCCGGCAAACTCGCCGATCCCGAGAGCAACGAGGAGCCTTGGGCACAAATCGCCGAGCACCGCTACGGCGCTGTGAGCGAGGGTGACTTCATCGTTTGGGCTGAGTATATGGGTCAAGAACTTGACCTCGAAAAGGCAGCCGAGCCTCATGCGTTCAAGATCCCCGCAGGCTCATGGAACATCATCGTTGACCTCAACAAGATGAAAGTCACTATCAACGGTGACTACGTTGAACCGGTAGTGAACGACACTTACGCTATCTGGGGTGGCACCGACGATGACTGGACCGACAAGGTTGAGTTTGAGTTGTTGCCGGCTGAAGACGAACAGGCTAACTCGTTCTACGAGACCGGCGAGGTCGATATTCCTGCCGGATTCCAATTCAAGATGGTGCGCACTCGCATTGTTGACAACAACGACCCGCAGTACACCTACTTCGGCGCTGTCAGCGATGAGGGCACATTCTTCTGGGTAACCGAGGAGATGCTCGGTCAGGAAATCGATTTGCTTGAGGGCGAGGGCAACAACCTCTACTTCGAGAAGGCCGGTAAGTTCAACTTCCGCTTGAGCGAGGACTTGAGCAAACTCGTCGTGACCGGCGAGTTTGAGGCAGAGCCCGAGCCCGCTAAAGAAGAGGCTCTCTACGTGCTTGGTGAGGTCGATGGACGCACCGAGTGGAACGCATATGAGGGCAGTGAGATGCTCGTCAACAACGACGACCCGAATATCTTCTCGATTGACATCACTACCGACGGCTTGCACGATGGCTGGAACTACTTCAGTTTCGCCGGCAAACTCGCCGATCCCGAGAGCAACGAGGAGCCTTGGGCACAAATCGCCGAGCACCGCTACGGCGCTGTGAGCGAGGGTGACTTCATCGTTTGGGCTGAGTATATGGGTCAAGAACTTGACCTCGAAAAGGCAGCCGAGCCTCATGCGTTCAAGATCCCCGCAGGCTCATGGAACATCATCGTTGACCTCAACAAGATGAAAGTCACTATCAACGGTGACTACGTTGAGCCGGTGACCCCGATCTACGTTCTCGGCAACACTGAGGGCGAGTGGGATCCCACCATCGGTATGGCTGTTGATGGCATCGAGACCGATGAGGGCATCTTATATCAGGGCGAAATTGAGGTTGTTGACAGCGGTGACGGCTACGGCTACTTCGCATTCACCCGTCGCCTCGCCGCCGACAATGAGGGCTGGGACGAGATTGCTAAAGACCGCCTCGGTCCCGACAGCGAGGGCAACTTCTTGATTACCGACAATATGTTGGACACTGAAATTGCCTTGTACGAAGGCAATGCCACTTCGTTCCAAGTACCTGCAGGAACCATGCTCAGTTTCGAGGTTCTCAAGGATGTCAATGGTGGTTACACCTTGAAGTTCTACGGCGATGTCGCACACCCGAGCGTGTACGTTATCGGTCATATCAACGATCTCTTCTATGTGCCCGATGCAGGTGTTGAGTTGACCACCGAGGATGGCAATATCTACACCGGTGTCTTCAGAGTTGACGACATCGATGAGGGTTACGGCTGGTTCGGATTCACCACTCGCTTGGCTCAACCGCTCGAGGAAACCGAAGATCTTGACCAAGACGGTGAAGTAACCGTTTATGACCAATGGCTGAGTATTGCAGGTTACCGCTTCGCAGCCGAGACCGATGGCAACGACTTCCTTGTAACTCCCGAATTGATTGGAGAGACTATCAGCCTCACCGGCAACGGTGTTACCGATCACTCAATCCAAATCGAGTCAGGCAGTTGGAAGGTCACAGTTAACATGTACGACCGCACACTCGTGATTGACGGGGCTAAGAATGCTCTCGATATCAACGATGACGGCACGGTCAATGTTGCTGATGTGAACATCCTCCTCAATGCTATTCTCAACGAAGTCTACGATGTGGCATACGATATCAACAACGATGGCAGAGTCAACGTTGCAGATGTCAATATGATATTGGACTACATCAATGCCAACTTCTGATTAGTGCTTACAGGGGGCTTTAATGTCCCCTTTCAATAAAAACTGCGCCACCGGTAAGGGTGGCGCAGTTTTTATTACTTGACAACGTGACATGACCAAACGCGAAACACGCTAAATCGGCGTGCCCGATATGGAGATAAAGTGCCGACAGAAAAGCACAAGCAGGCTTACATATAATGCTTATTATCCAAAAAATGTGGGATTTTGACACATTTCGCCAAAAAAAATTTTGGGATTTTGACACAAAAGAGTAATTTTGCCCTCAAAATCAAGCAATAACGTTCATGTCAATAGAATATCCGTTTTTTAAACGCAAAATTTACTCCAAGATGCTTGAGTGGAAACGCTCTCGCAATGGTACGACCGCACTACTTATCAAAGGAGCCCGACGAGTGGGAAAATCTACTATTGCTTGTGCATTTGCACAAAATGAATATGAGCGTCACATTGTGGTGGACTTTGCCAACGCTCCATCGGCACTATGGGAAGCTGTAGAGAACATTGCAGACATTGAAAATTTCTTCATGCAATTACAATTTATCTATGGTGTTGAGTTGATTGAACGCAAATCGGTAATTATTTTTGATGAAATACAGATGTGTCCTGCTGCACGGCAGGCAATCAAATATCTTGTTCAAGACGGTCGCTACGATTACATCGAAACAGGCTCCCTATTGTCAATAAGGAAAAACACAACAGGCATTGTAATTCCTAGCGAAGAAACCCGATTGACAATGTATCCTCTGGACTATGAGGAATTCAAATGGGCATTGGGTGATAGTGCCACTATCGGCATGCTTGAAAAGGCATTTAAATCGGGTAAACCTCTCGGAGATAGAGTTACCCGACAATTATTACGAGATTTCAGGCTATATATGTTGGTTGGTGGTATGCCACAGGCGGTAGCAACCTATCTTGCGACTAACAATCTCGCCATTGTTGACACTGTGAAGCGTGAAATCATCACATTATATGAAGATGATTTTATCAAAATCGACCCCAGCGGTCGTGCTTCCCGACTATTCAAGTCAATCCCTTCGCAACTGACCAAAAACACTTCACGCTACCAAGTTTCTCCTATTTTGGGACGCAGCCGTGATCGAAATATCATGAACGAATTATTACACGAACTGGAAGACAGCCTCACTGTAATAGTGTCACACCATGTTGATGATCCTAACG
Organism: uncultured Porphyromonadaceae bacterium; assembly: GCA_937901905.1. GTDB lineage: Bacteria > Bacteroidota > Bacteroidia > Bacteroidales > Muribaculaceae > Sodaliphilus. Next base: position 38,256 of record CALDIF010000033.1, read on the forward strand.
TAGGCATGCCTTTGCATACCGACTATAACCGATATAAAATGTACATAGCCGACATCGGTTTATTTATTACTCTCGCATTTTGGGACAATGAGGTAACTGATAATATTATATACCAAAAATTACTATCCGACAAATTGAGTGCCGACTTGGGATACGTCTATGAAAACGTAGTAGCGCAAATGCTCACTGCCGGAGGGTCACGCCTATTTTACCACACGTGGCCAACAGGAAAAGGTCACCACAATTACGAAATTGATTTCTTATTAGTCCGAGGTAATAAAATTTGTCCGATTGAGGTTAAGTCTTCCGGATACCGTTCTCACGCATCGCTTGATGCTTTCAAGTCAAAATTTTCCAATCGCATTTGGAAGAGTTATCTCATTTATACAAAGGACTTGAGAAAAGATGAAGACACTTTTCTAATACCGGCGTTTATGACCCCGTTTCTTTAAAATTGTGGGATTTTGACATATTTCGCCAAAAAAAATTGTGGGATTTTGACACAAAAGAGCAAGTACACGTCATCAAAGTGACGCGCTGCTGACGCCTGCATCGCTCAATCGACCGTAGACGACAAGCCCATATTGCTTTAAATGCCCGTAATATGCTCAATATCCGGGATTTTGACTATCGCCGGTCACGGTGAGTGTCTCACCGGGAATTGGATAAACAGTGGTGTGTCCGTCGAGTTCCGACGGCAAGACATCACGATCGGCCGTGGCTGCGGCAAAACGGTCGAAGCGAATCAAGTCGTTGCGTCTCCACCCTTCCCAAGCCAATTCGAGCATACGTTCGTCAAGAAGATTGTCAAGTGTCACCACCTCGCGAGGAGACGCACCAACACGATCGCGCACCTCATTGACAAGGTCGGTTGCGCCCTCCTGACCGTCACGAAGCACCGCTTCGGCACGCATGAGCAACACGTCGGCATAACGCATCAACACAATGTCGTTATCACTCAATTGACCGTCTTTAAGACCGGTCAAATCGACCTCATATTTAGCCATGCGAGCACCCGCCGTCTTTTCATATGGAGAATTACTCAAGTCGAGTTCGACCTCAAGGGGATAGTAAATCAAGGGAGAACCATCGTCAAGCAGGACGGGATTGCCATATTGATCGAAAACCTCGTCAATATAATACGTCATGTATAATCGTGGGTCGACATTTTCGCCTGAATAGCCGAACACCTTCATTGCTTGCAGCGTGGCACACGGCCCGTTCTCGCCATTGAGTCCGAGGGCCGCCGCATGATTGTAGTGACGCGACCTGAACAGGTTGATATTCAAGTTAGAATAAGTGTACTTGTCACACGGAATAGTGAAAATGTTTTCCACAGATTGCTCGTTGCGAACGGTGAAACAATCGTTAAAATTTTTCTCGAGTGTATATCCGGTTTGCTCCAACAGGGTGCAATAGCGGATACACGTTTGCCACGCGTTCAATGCCTTGCCGTCAACATCGAACATTATATTCTTGCCGTCGGGTCGAGCCCGGTCAGTCCAGTTATCATCGGTGTACACCTCGGCATTAAGGGCGAGTTTGGCAAGCAGGAAATGAACTACCGGTCGAGTGATGCGTCCGTAGTATTCACCGGGAACATTGGAACGACGATTGACGAGCAGCGGCTCGGCTGCTTGGAGTTCGTTCACGATGTGACGAAATGCCTCACTTCTCGGTCGCAACTTCAAGTCGTCAATAGTAGGTGTTGTCGCTGTGTAGATAGGCACCCGTCCGTATAAATCCATGGCGTAAAACAGGAACATTGCCCTGAGTGCGCGCACCTCGGCACGGTATTCCTCAACCTTGTCGTTTTGATGAGATTGACTGAATTGGTCTATAAAAAAGAGCGAGCGATTACAAGCGACAACTTGTTTTAACAAGTAATTCCACGCGTCGCCGGTACCATCGGCGGCCTCTAAGCGGTGACTCGCCAATGCCTGCCAAAACCCGCCGTCGTACCAGTCGGCACCGCGAGTGGGTATCATCGCCTCGTCGGTGCAAAAGGTATTCAGGTCGTACACGCTGTGCCCGGTCCCTTGAATTCCCGAGCCCGCAGCGTTGCCCCCCACCTCACGATAAAGACTTGCAACACCATTACGATACAAGTCTTCAATGGTGTTGTAAGCATCATCGGTACTTAGACGGTCACCGGGCCGATCATCAAGGAACTTGTCACAACCGGTGAGAAGGACGGCAAGAACGATGCCCGGTACTGAGAGATAACGATTGAACGCTTTCATATTCGGTGAAATGTGATGGGTTGTTGTGGGTATTACCGTTGTATTAACTTAAAAGGTCACCGTGACGCTCAAAGTAAAAGTGCGACACACGGGATAAATATTCTTGTCGTCAAGTCCCAATGTAGAGTTCACATTGCTGCTGTTTATCATTGGCGTCAGTCCGCTATAACCGGTGATAGTGGCAAGGTTGTTGACTGTCGCAGCAAGTCTCAGGAGACTGATTGTGCCGGCTGCGCGCCCTTTTAACGGAATATTCCAACCGACTGTGACGTAATCAAAGTTGACGTAGTCGCCTCGCTCAAGCCAATAGTCACTGACCGTTTGGTCCTTAATGGCGCGCCCGGGGGCGGCGGCAAGCACGTTGTAGCCCGGCAAGGAATTCATGTTCATATAGGTCAAGGCCGTTCCGTTGAATATCTTGTGACCGAAGGCACCGTTTATTTGGAGAGACAAATCACAATGGCGGTAGCGTACGCTGATGTTGCTACCCAAGAGTACCTTGGGCATGGCTTGTCCGCACACTTTTCGCGCTCCGCCATCGACAAGTTTATAGGTATATCCGCCCTCGCCGTCACTCTCAAGTCCGGTGCAGTGGGGCAGGTAAAACACGCCCAAGGGCTCGCCTATCGCTTGATAGGTAATGTGGTTGTTGCCCCCATGAAATCCGGCTCCGTTGAGGTTCGCAATGTCCACATAGGTGGGCACTTCAAGATAATAGCCGTTGTGATAACCGCTGAGTGACACGAGGCGATTGGCTTGATAGGCGACATTGGCGTTAATGTTGAGTTCAAGGTCACGACGTGTGATAGGGGTAATGCCCAACGATATTTCAACACCACGATTGGTCATCTCACCCAAGTTGGCAAGCAACTTGTTGTAACTGAACGGCGGTACCCCCACGTTGTACATATAAAGCATATCGGTGGTACGGCTGGTGTACACGTCAACACTTGCCAAGAGTCTGCCGTGCCACAACGCGACATCAATGCCGGCATTAAAGGTGCGCTTAATTTCCCACTTGAGGTCAGGGTTTGCATTGCGCAGTGTTGCCATGTTTACTGCCGCGTCATTGCCCACGGGCGCGATACCGGCGGGTTGAAGGGTCGACATGGTGAGATAATTGTCAATACCACCTTGATTGCCGGCAATACCGAAGCCGGCACGCACTTTCAAGTCTTCAAGCACATTGCGGGCACTCATCATCCACTGTTCGGCAAGCACGTTCCACGTGGCATTCACGCTTGGGAACAGTCCCCAACGATTACCGCGACCGAACTTCGAACTGCCATCGGCACGCACACCTGCCGATAGAGAGTAACGGTCACTGTAATCCCATGAGGCACGCGCCATGAAAGCCACCTGTGAAGGAACTTCACGATAACTCGCTGTGCCGTCCCATTGTGTGAGCGCACCCGCTTGTATAGCGTCATAACCGATGCTGTTATCGGTAAAATTGGTTGTGGTGACATGGAATCCCGTGAGTGTCTGCCGTTGAGCCTCGGCAAGAGCATGCAATGACAACTTGTGAGCACCCAGTGTCACCTTGTAGTCGGCTGTGATGTTACCAAGCCACTGCTCGGTCTTGTCACTACCACGATAGGCTTGCCCGTGCGCCCAAATGTAGGTGGGCAGATATTGCGATGTCTCGACTTCATTGTGGCTGTATGCTCCGAAAGCCGTCAACGTCCAGTGGCGGTCGAGTTTGAATGTCAATCGTGCATGAGCACCCAGGTGTGATGTCTTGAGACCCGTGCGACTGTCCATCAGAGCCAAGGGGTGACTGATTTGGTTAGCGTAAGCAAAACCGTCCCAACTGCCGGCATCATTTAGTGCCGGCTTGAACGTGGGGTTGAACGTGTGGGCTGAGTAAAACGTCTTTTGTGTATCGAAGATTGCCGTTTGCTGCTTTTCCACGTTACCGAACATGCCGACGTCGATGCGCAATAAGTCGCCGAACATCTGTTGATACATACTCATGTTGCCGGTGAAGTTGCGCAATCGCTCGTGCAACACGATGCCCTGATGATCCATGTAGGCAAGAGACACGCGATAACCGGCAGAGTTGTTACCGCCCGAGAATGCCACATGGTGGTCATGAAGCAACGCGGTGCGTTCAATCTCACGTTGCCAATCGGTATTATATCCCTTGTCAATCAACATCAATCCGGCTGATGTCACTGCCTCGCGATAACCGTTGGCATCAAGCATCTTGAGGTTACTGCCGGGCATCGCAAAGCCCACGTTGCCGTTATAGGTGATTGTCGCACGTCCGGCAACACCTTTCTTAGTAGTCACCTCAATAACACCGCTGGCTCCACGCGAACCGTATTGGGCTGTTTGACCGGCATCCTTGAGCACATTGAAACTCTCTATATCGGTGGGGTTGACCGACTGTAAGGTCGACATATCACCGAACACACCGTCAATGATTATCAAGGGGTCGTTGCCCCCGGTAAGCGATGTCGTGCCACGCAAGCGCACGGCACTCATTGCAGCGACACCGTTACCCGAACGCTGGACTGTCATACCCGCCACGCGACCGTTAATCGCTTCGATAGGGTTGCTCATCTGCTTGTCGTTCAACTGCGATGATGTCACCAATGACGCGTTCAACGGCATGGTGTGAGTTGTGGTGTCGGGCCGGGTCGCCGCACCGAGCGACAGTGTGCTCAATGCCACAAGAATACATATAGCGGTTTTCATGATTTCTTACGGTATCTGTCAGGGGTAATTAACGTTGATGAATAATAATCATTGTGGCTCCGAAGCCGTATTCTTGGAAACTGGCATCTTGAACCTCGCAGTGTCCGTAGTGACGTTTCACTTCCTCGAGTATCGCACGTCGCAACACGCCCTCTCCCTTGCCGTGTATAAAGACAAGCCTGCGTCCCGGCTCGCCGAGGTAGTCGCGCATCGTCTCGTTGAACTTATCCAACTGGTAATTGAGTATGTCACCGTTAGACATACCTGTCGTGTTATCAAGCAGTTCGTGAATGTGCAGGTCAACGACTACAGGCTCGGCAAGCACCGGTTTCTTCTTGCGATGTCGTGGCGAGGTGGGCGCACTACGGCGGTTTTCACCGTTTAATGCCGCTTGAAGTTCACCACTGTCGATGGTGTACTTTGCCTCGGGACGGTCATTACGCGTAATTTCCACCGCGATAACAGGCACATCGTAGTAGCGGTGCTCTTGAAAACAATGCAGTTTGACGAATTTGTTAACATTAAGTCGCTTCTCCACCAAGGCGGGATTTTTAAGTTCGAAAGGCTTATCCTTCTTGAAAGCGATATATTGCACGGCGATATGTGTCATGTCGTTAAGGTCGGCATGACCGAACTCCCCCATATCCACCTGTACATTAGGCTCAACCACACCATGCCAACGGACAGTCCATACCGGATATTCGTCACCGCGAGTGAGATAGGTGACATAAAGGAAGTAGTTGCTGTCGTTGGTGAGCGATGCGTAGAAAGTTGTTGTGTTGAGGTGCTTGAGTTCACGAGCCTCGTATGCCACAACAATATTAAGCACGTCACCGTCGGGAGTCTCAACGACAGGCAATGGCTCGGGTTTGGGAGCCGGTGCCGGCTTGGGTACATCGGGTTTGACAAACTGTCGCGGTGTCACCGGTCGTTCGTAACGAGCCGCCACCGCACCTGCCTGCCCCACCACGACAAGGTCTCGCTCAAGGGCGGGTCGTTCGAATCCATTGTCATCTTCAACATAGATGGTACGACCTTCAATGCGGCTGACGCGACCGCCGCCAACGTCGTCTATAAATCTCACAATATCGTCTATCTTGATATTCATGGCTCTTGTTCTTGAAAGGAAAGTTCAGCCGAGTCAAACTTGGCGTGAACAATAATGTGCAAATTTAAAAAAAATAATTCAAAACTCGTTGATGGTATATAGTGTTAACCGGCAAATACGACGTAAAAATGTATTATAATTTGCCTGTTTAAACACTTTATTGTACTTTTGCCGTCGCGTTCGAGTAGCGTCAGCCACACGAATTCTAATACTAACCTGCTTGTGCAACGACATTGACCGTGGCATGAGCATAAAAACACAATTTACAATGAGATTGATTATTGAACCGGACTATGTCCGCATGAGTGAGTGGGCAGCCCAACACGTTGCAGCCCGCATCAACGAGGCGAGACCCACCGCCGACAAACCTTTTGTATTGGGTTGTCCCACCGGCAGTTCACCCCTCGGCATGTATCGTCGCTTGATTGAACTCAACAAGCAGGGTGTCGTTTCATTCGAGAATGTGGTGACATTCAATATGGACGAATACGTAGGTCTGCCTGAAGAACACCCCGAGAGTTACCACTCGTTCATGTGGAACAACTTCTTTTCACACATTGACATTAAACCTGAGAATGTAAATATCCTCAACGGCAACGCTGCCGACCTCGACAAGGAGTGTGCCGACTATGAGGAACGCATTGCTCGTGCCGGCGGCATTGATTTGTTCATGGGCGGTGTCGGTCCCGACGGTCACATCGCGTTTAACGAGCCGGGGTCGAGTCTTGTTTCGCTCACGCGACAGAAGACTCTCACCACCGATACCATTATTGCGAATAGCCGATTTTTTGAGGGTGACGTGAACAAGGTGCCACGCACCGCACTCACCGTCGGTGTAGGTACTGTGATGGCGGCACGTGAAGTGATGATACTAGTCAACGGTCATGCTAAGGCTCGCGCCCTGCAAGCAGCCGTCGAGGGTGGCGTGTCACACATGTGTACCTTGAGTGCCCTGCAAATGCACCGCCACGCTATCATCGTTGCCGATGAGGCGGCCTGTGATGAACTTAAGGTCGGCACCTATCGCTACTTCAAGGATATTGAGGCGGCAAACCTATAAATTATCCACGTTCGCTGAACGGCATATTCCGATATTAAAACCTGAAAAGGCTGCCCGCCACATGGCGGACAGCCTTTAATATGTCGTTGTGAACGATAGCGGCAACGCAATTAAATCTCCTCGCGAGTGCGCAACTGTTGCACGTAAACAGCCTTCATCATCTTCTTGCGGTTGATGACACTGGGCTTCTGGAATGCTTGACGGGCACGAAGTTGCTTAACGATACCGGTACGCTCATATTTGCGTTTGAACTTCTTGAGGGCGCGCTCGATATTCTCACCCTCCTTAATAGGAACAATAATCATAATTTTTAGTGAAAATAATAGTGTATTTGTTAATATTCAATTGGAGTAGTCATGCTTGTCGCCGTCACAAGACGCGCCCTTTATAACAAGGTCGCTTCTCGTCGGCAAAGGCGCATAACAAGCCTTAACCGGTTGATAATATGCATTTTAGACACTTAGTTTGCTGTCGGTTATCAACCTCCTTTCGATGATTTGGGTGCAAAGGTACAAAATTTCGTGTGAATTACAACACCTTGCGACACGATTTTTCAGATTGGATTTTACAAATCAACCCACGATGGTGACGCTAACACAACCGCTTTATCACTTAGCCGAAGGCGAGTGGCGAGACGATGCCGAATGAGATAATAACAACCGTCATGAACACAGCCGGCACCACAGTGAGCCACCACGCCCTACCGCCTCGACGATATAAATAGACTGTCGCTGTCCACAGTGCTATAGTGGCAAGTGCTTGGTTGCTCCACCCGAAGTATTGCCACAAGGTATTAAATCCGTTAGGATTACCCACTTGCCACACTAACAGGACAATAGCGGCAATGAACATCGGTAAGGCAACTACCAGACGCTTGACAATGGGGCGTTGCTCAATGTGCAATGCCTCTGCAATGATGAGGCGGGCACTGCGAAATGCCGTGTCGCCACTGGTAATAGGCGCAGCGACTACACCCAACACAGCAAGCACGCCACCCACGATACCGAGCCAACCGGTGCACACTGCCTTAACAACAGCCGGTGCCGTGAAGTATTGTATCAAAGTCTTACCTCCGGGCTGACTCGCCTGCGTCATGAAATCGTTGACCACATCGGCACCGACGACCTCACGCCAACCGCCGTAATAAAAGAACCACATCGCCACGCTCGCCCACACGAGGGCCACAACACCCTCGGTAATCATCGCGCCGTAAAATACAGGGCGACCCAAGCGCTCACTTGTCAAGCAACGCGCCATAATAGGACTTTGAGTGGCATGAAAACCGCTGATTGCACCGCAGGCGATAGTGATGAACAAGCAGGGGAACAAAGGATTGGCTCGCACGTAGTCAACCACACCGAGCAGGTCGGTGCCGTCGGGTGTGCGTTGCGTTCCGGTCCACTGTGAGAGGTCACCGATGTTCCACAATTCGGGTAATGCAGGCGACTTGATTAACAACGCTATCATCAATCCGGCAGCCATGAACAACAACGACAGGGCAAACACCGGATATATCTTGCCTATCACCTTGTCTACAGGCAACAAAGTAGCGATAACATAGTAGCCGAAGATTACCCCTATCCACAACAACGTGCTGCCGCCGAAGCCGTGCAAAATCAGTGCGGGACTGTAAACAAACACCACACCGACAAGCATGAGCAAAACAACGCAAAAGAACAACATCACGCTGCGCATGGTGCTACCCAAATACTCGCCGACCAAGGTGGGCACTCCGGCTCCGGCATGGCGCATCGACATCATGCCACACATGTAGTCATGCACCGCACCGGCAAAGATACTACCCAACACAATCCACAAGTAAGCCGCCGGACCGAACCATGCACCCATGATGGCACCGAAAATAGGTCCCGTGCCGGCAATGTTGAGGAATTGTACCATGAACACACGCCACCACGGCATTGCTACATAGTCAACGCCGTCGTTCAGCGACACTGCCGGTGTGACACGGTCATCGGGACCGAAGGCGCGGTCAACCACGCGACCGTAGATGAAATAGCCGGCGATTAAAGCCAGTAGTGAAAGAATGAATGAAATCATTGTTACTATATTGTTACTATACCTTCATTTAATACAATTCTTGTTGCCACTCGACAATTGGTGTCAACAGGCTATGCCTCGTTCGTTACAATAGGACGTGTCGCGAAGTGCCACATCACAATTGCAGCCGTACAAGCAACGTTGAGAGAGTGTTTTACCCCACGTTGCGGCAACTCAAGGCACACGTCGGCAATGTCAACAGCCGCCTGGTTAACGCCCTTGACCTCGTTGCCGAGCACGAGAGCATAACGCCGCCCGTCGGCTACATCAAACCGCTCAAGGCTCACGCTGCCGTGAACCTGTTCAACGGCACAAATCGTGTAACCGTGCTCGCGCAACATCTCAATAGCATCGGTCGCCGACGCGTGTCGGCTCCACTCGACGGCGTCCTCGGCACCGAGTGCCGTTTTGTGGATTTCGGGGCGCGGCGGAGTCGGGGTGATACCACACAAGCAGATGTGCTCAATGCCCATAGCATCGGCCGTGCGGAAAATCGAGCCGACGTTCATCTCACTGCGCACGTCGTCAAGTACAAGCGTCACGGGCAACTTGCTTGCCACTCGTGATTGTTCCACCGTCAAACGGTGCAATTCCACCATCGTCTTTTTCTTCATTGCCCGACAAGTGAGTTGATGATTAATTGTGCTGCAGTTGCCGATGCATCGGCTGTGGTGAGTCGTTCGGCTACAACCTCATAGCCCTTGAGTTGTGCGTCACGCTCGGCAGTATCGCCCAACAATCGGTTGAGGTGAGCGTATATACTGTCAACGGTGCACAAGTGCATGAGCAACTCGGGTATCACGGGAGCATCGGCAATCAAGTTAGGCAGTGTGACATATTTACCGCTCAAAATCTTACTGTAAAACCAATAGACCAGCCGGCTTCCGTCCATGCGATAACATGCTACCTGCGGTGTTCCCAACAATGCGGTTTCTAATGTGGCAGTGCCACTGGTAACGAGTGCAACTCTCGCATGATGAATGAGTTGCATCGTACAATCGCGCAGCACAGGCACCTTCATGCCACATCGTTGCATTACAGCCTCATACACGTCGTCGTCAATGCCGGGAGCGGCAGCCACAGCAACAGTACATTCGTCGTGACGCAGAGCCGCTTCGAGCATCAGCGGCAAGTTGTCGTTAATCTCCTTGCGACGGCTGCCCGGCACCGCAGCAATTAGCGGTAACGAGGAGTCAAGGCCATACTGCTCCATAAAGGCATCGCGAGGCAGGAAAGACTCAAGCATTGACGCTATTTCGTTGACTGTGGGATTACCCACATAAGTCGCCGTGAAATCGTGATTGCGATAAAATTGCGGTTCGAACGGCAAAATGCAATACATTGCTGTTACATATCGCTTGATGTCGCGGACTCGCCACTGCTTCCACACCCACACTTTGGGTGAGATAAAGTAATGGACAGGAATGTCACGGTTTGCGGCATGCTTGGCTATCTTGAGGTTAAACGACGGATAATCGACAAGCACGACCGCATCGGGCTTCCACGTGTCAATTTCACGCTTGGCAGTCTTCATGAAACCCATTATGGCGGGCAGGTGTTTTGCCACCTCGACAAAACCCATATACGCCATGTCCCGATAATGCACAAGCGGAGCCTCACCTGCCGCCGTAGCCATCAGGTCACCACCAAAAAAACGGAACTGAGCCTGGCGGTCGCGCTCGCGCAAAGCCGTTATCAGGTGCGAAGCGTGCAAGTCACCACTCGCCTCACCGGCTATAATAAAGAACTTCATAATTACAACTCAATCAAATAATTACACACGTTCGGCAATACGCAACTTGGCACTGCGCGAACGAGGATTGCTCGCAATTTCATCATCATCGGGCACAATAACCTTATTGTTGACGGCTCGCAACGGGCTGTTTACCCGCCCGTAGAAATCCTTGTCAAGAATACCCTCAACATTGCCCGAGCGAATAAAGTTCTTGACCATGCGGTCTTCAAGCGAATGATAGGTAAGCACGGCAAGGCGACCGCCCGGCTTGAGCACGGCAAGCGACGCATCGAGCAAGCGACGCAGTGACACCAATTCCCCGTTCACTTCAATTCTGAGAGCCTGAAACACTTGCGCCAATTCTTTCTTCTCGGCACCGGGCTTGATAAATGGCTTAACGACCGCGATGAGGTCGCCTGTGGTGAGCAAAGGTCGAGTTGCCCGCGCCTTGACTATTGCCGTTGCCATGCGCCGTGCTTGCCGCAACTCACCGTAAAGGAATAGCACGTCGGCAAGCCGCGACTCGTCAATCGTCGCCAACAATGTTGCAGCCGACACTGCCGAAGATCGGTTCATGCGCATGTCAAGCGCGCTGTCCTGTCTGAACGAGAAACCTCGCTCGGGGTCATCAAAGTGATGGAATGACACACCCAAGTCGGCAACGATGCCATCAACCTTGTCAACACCATGGTAACGCATGAAATTGCCGAGATAGGCAAAGTTGGAATGAATAAACGTAAAGCGCGAATCATCAATAGCGTTGGCATAAGCGTCAATGTCACGATCCATACCGTAGAGTCGCCCGTGTTCGCCCAACTTCTCAATAATGGCACGAGAGTGCCCCCCTCCGCCAAAGGTCACGTCAACATAAATGCCGTCCGGCTTAATTGCCAAGCCGTCGACCGTGGCTTGAAGCAATGCCGGCACATGATATGGGATTGAATTCATAAAGTCCGATTATTTTCCGCAAAGTTACGAAACAAAATTTGCTTCACAAAGTTTGATTTAATAACTTTGCAAATGTATTATGGAAACATCAAACAAGCACGTCGAAATTATCGTTGCTGTCGACAACCGGTGGGCAATCGGTGCTGACGGCAATTTGTTGTATCGCTTGAGTGCCGATATGCGCCACTTCAAGTCACTCACCATGGGACACACCGTCGTAATGGGACGACGCACATTCGAGTCACTGCCTCACGGACCTCTCGCCGGTCGACAAAATATCGTCTTAACACGCGATCGCGATTATCTCCCGGGATATACAGACGTTGTCGTCGCACACACTCTTGAACAGGCTCTAAGGCTCGCCGAGATGCCGTCACCGATAATGATAATCGGCGGAGCGCAAATATACAAGATTGCGATGAATTACGCCGAAACATTACACATCACAATGATACATCATGCTTTCGCCGATGCCGACGTGTGGTTTCCGACACCCCTTGCGACACGGTGGACGATAGTCGCTTGTGAAGCACATCGTGATGAAGCGGAGTACGACTTCGACTTCGTGACCTACAAACGTCTTTGAGTCACCATTGCACCGTTTTTCAATAAACCGATAGGCCTGACGGTCCACTTCATTGGATTTTTGACTTGAAAAGCGGGAAAAAAGTTGTAATTTTGCAAGTTGTAACGGCGAGATGATGTTATCATGTCGCCTCGTTGGTTGTGCAAACATATAAAACACTTATTATAACATGCTGACAGCAAAAGAAATTCGTGAAGCGTTCAAACGTTTCTTTGAGGAGCACGGACACCACATCGTGCCGTCGGCTCCAATGGTAATTAAAGATGATCCCACACTGATGTTCACCAACGCCGGTATGAACCAGTTTAAGGACATCATACTCGGCAACAAGCCCATACAGTGGCGACGTGTTGCCGATTCTCAAAAGTGCTTGCGCGTGAGCGGCAAGCACAACGACCTCGAGGAAGTCGGGCACGACACCTACCACCACACGATGTTTGAGATGTTGGGAAATTGGTCGTTCGGCGACTATTTCAAGCATGAGGCAATAGACATGGCATGGGAGTTTCTCGTCGATGTCCTCAAGATAGATCCGGCAAACCTGTATGCGACGGTATTTGAGGGATATGCACCCGAGGGTTTGGAACGCGACAACGAGGCTGCCGGTTACTGGGAGTCTCACTTACCCGCCGACAACATCATCAACGGTAACCGCCACGACAATTTTTGGGAAATGGGTGACACCGGACCATGCGGCCCGTGTAGCGAGATCCACATTGACCTGCGTGATGCTGATGCCAAGGCTGCCGTTCCCGGTCGCGAGCGAGTCAACAAGGACGACCCACAGGTGATTGAGATATGGAACCTCGTGTTCATGCAATATAATCGCAAGGCCGACGGCTCACTCGAACCGCTACCCAATCGCGTCATTGACACCGGTATGGGATTTGAGCGCTTGTGTATGGCATTGCAAGGCAAGCAAAGCAACTACGACACCGATGTGTTTCAACCGTTGATTGGTGCCATAGGTCAGTTGGCAGGTAAACGCTACGGTGAGAACCATGACGTTGATGTTGCAATGCGTGTAATTGCCGACCACGTGCGCACCATCGCATTCTCCATTGCCGACGGGCAACTGCCGGGTAATGCCAAGGCGGGTTATGTGATACGCCGCATCTTGCGCCGTGCCGTGCGTTACGGCTACACTTTCCTCGGATTCAAACAAGCCTTCATGTACACGCTGATAGACACACTCATCGAGTCGATGGGTGATGCTTACCCCGAGTTGCCGGCTCAAGCCGAGATAATACGTCAAGTGACTCGTGAAGAGGAGGAATCGTTTTTGCGCACACTCGAAACGGGAATGAAACTCATCGACGGTGTGATTGCCGAGACCCGCCAAGCAGGCAAGACTGTGGTAGACGGCGAGAAAGCATTTTTGTTATATGACACCTACGGATTTCCGCTTGACCTGACGCAACTCATTTTGCGCGAGCAAGGTATGACGGTTGACGAGGAAGGTTTTGCAGCCCGTATGGCAGCGCAAAAGCAACGTGCTCGCAATGCTGCACAAGTCGATGCGGGCGACTGGGTCGAGTTGAGCGAGGGTGTGACCGAGTTCGTGGGCTACGACCACACGGTATGCAAGGCGCGCATTTTGCGCTACCGCAAGGTCACTCAAAAGGGTAACAGCATTTACCAACTCGTGCTTGACCGCACACCATTCTATGCCGAGATGGGAGGTCAAGTGGGTGATCGCGGCACCTTGACCGATGATGCCGGCAACGTAACGACAGTGCTTGACTGCAAGCGCGAAATGGGTCAGCCGGTACACATTGTGGCACAACTGCCCACCGATGTCAATGGCTCGTTCACGGCAACTATCGACATTAAAGCGCGTGTTGCAATTTCCTGCAATCACACTGCGACCCACTTGCTGCACGCCGCACTGCGCCACGTGCTCGGCACTCATGTCGAGCAGAAAGGCTCGCTCGTTGATGCCAAGAGTTTGCGATTTGATTTCTCTCACTTCAAGAAAGTGACACCCGAGGAGTTGCGTGCTGTCGAACACCTCGCCAACGAGATGGTGCGTAGCGCAACGGCGCGCGAGGAACATCGCAACATGCCCATTGCCGACGCTCGCGCAATGGGTGCGATGGCACTGTTCGGCGAGAAATACGGCGACACGGTGCGCGTTATTCGCTATGGCGAGTCGGTCGAGTTGTGCGGTGGCACTCATGTGGCAAACACGGGGCAAATTGGCATGATACGCATCGTCAGCGAGAGTTCGATTGCTGCCGGTGTACGTCGCATTGAGGCCATCACAGGCGAGCGTGTTGAAGAGGTTATGGACGCACTGCAAGACACTCTCTCCGAGATAAAGTCCTTGCTCGGCAACGCCCCCGATGCGATGGTCGCCCTGCGCAAGTCGCTCGCCGAGAATGCCTCGTTGCGCCAACAAGCCGACAATTTCATTGCCGAGCGCATCAAGGACATCAAGGAACGCATCACACAAGAAGCGACAATTGTGGGAACGACGAGAGTGCTGTCATTGCGCGGTCCCATGTTACCCGATGTGGTGCGCGGCGTGGCTAATGCCACACTTGCTTCGGGCGATGAAGCAACGGCATTTATCGCCGCAACAGTGAGCGACGGTAAGCCGATGTTGACAGTCGCGCTGAGCAAAGACCTCGTCACAGCCGGAGTCAAAGCGAGCGATATTGTCCGCGCTGCAGCAGCACACATCAAGGGCGGCGGTGGCGGACAGCCTCAAATGGCACAAGCCGGCGGACGCGAACCTGAAGGACTCGATGCTGCTTTTGCCACCATGGTCGCTGTGTTTAACAATAATTGAATATGAAGTTCTGTCGAATTTTATACCGAACGTTGACGGCACTTGCCCTGTTGACCGCTATAGTGTCCTGCAAGGGTAATTCGACA
This sequence comes from uncultured Porphyromonadaceae bacterium, assembly GCA_937901905.1. GTDB lineage: Bacteria > Bacteroidota > Bacteroidia > Bacteroidales > Muribaculaceae > Sodaliphilus. The sequence continues at coordinate 53,577 of CALDIF010000033.1, forward strand.
ACTGACGTGACGACACCTTCGAGCGAGGTGTCCGAAGCGGCAATAGCCGCTGCCGGGCATCTCGTTGCGACAGATCACAGCGACACGCTTGCATTACAGCGTGCCATTCTCGATGCCAAGGCTATCAGCGGCAAGTGGCTCATGAAAGGCGATACCGCCTCGGTGAACACTTTCGACAAGGCGTTCGCCGACTATCTCAAACAACAAGACACCGAACTATACAACGCAATTTTTGCACAATGAAAATCAAACATCTACTACTTCTCGCTGTGACATTGCTGTTGCTCACCTCTTGCACCGATACCACACGCCGGGGCACTCGCCTGGGCGATGATTTCATCAACACTTGGCGAGCAACAGGCGACCTCGCCCGAGTGGTCGCCGAGCACGATGCCGTGGTGGACAGCCTGACATTCGGGTGGCAAGCGGGCATTGTGAACAACGCGTTTATCGAGCGAGTCGAGAGTGCCGGGAACGACACGATGTCTGTTGCGGCACGCGCCATCGCACTCGGCACCGATGCTTTTGCCGAGCACTACGCCTCGCAACTTATTGAGACACTGTTGAATGACGACAATTTCACCCCCGAGCAGGCGGGAGCACAACTCACATTAGTGTACACCGCGTTGGGTCGAGTAGGACGCGCCGACCTTGCCGAAGTTTATCACATCTCGTTAGACCGCTTGACGCGCGAGTTGCCCTTTGACAAGCAAATGCGTGTCTACGCGCGTGCCGCCACGCCTGCCGAGTTGGGCAGACAACTTGCCGCCGAACGCAAGTTGCCCGGTGTCGACACGACCGAAATAAACCACCGTTTTGATGCGCTTCAACACATTTACGATGACGCACAAATGGTCGCGTGTCGTGCGGCGTATGAGGCAAATCGGTGATATACAATGCTGTTGACACCTATATTCATATCATCATCGAATCAAAAATTCAGTTTCGGCAAACACGCTTGTAACCGATGAATATAAAGGATTTATATAACGACTATCTGACATCGTTCAATGCCTACTTGAACTCCATGTCATTACCCGGTTCTCCGGCTCACCTGTATGAACCCATAGTCTACACCATGTCGCTGGGTGGCAAACGTTTGCGACCGGTTCTCACCTTGATGACCGCCGACATGTTCGGGGCGAAGCGCAGTGATGTGTTGCCGGTGGCCCTCTCAATTGAGATGTTCCATAACTTCACGCTGTTGCACGATGATGTGATGGATCGTGCCGACGTGAGACGCGGTCGACCCACAGTACACCGCAAGTGGAACGACAACGTTGCTATCCTCAGCGGAGACACGATGCTCACTCTTGCAACACAATATCTCACTCTCGTGCCCGAGCACTACCTCAAAGGGGCGATTGAATTGTTTAACCGCACAGCAATAGAGATCTACGAGGGTCAACAGATGGACATGGACTTTGAGCAACGTGATGATGTGACCGTTGCCGAATACATGGAGATGATACGCTTGAAAACATCGGTGTTACTCGGCGCAGCGTGTCGCATGGGTGCACTCGTTGGCGGAGCAAGTTCCGACGACTCGAATGCACTGTATGAAATGGGGGTTAATTTGGGCTTGGCATTCCAGTTGCAAGACGACTTACTTGACGTGTGGGGCGATCCTGAAAAGTTCGGCAAACAAATAGGCGGAGACATCATGTGCGGCAAAAAAACGTTCTTGCTCATCACCGCGATGACCGAGGCTACCGGTGCCGATCGAGATGTCTTGGCTTACTATATCGGCGGCGATGGCAGGTGTGCTCCTCGCGAGCAGAAAGTCACTGCCGTAATGTCTGTTTACGACAACTTGGGACTGCGCGAACGTGCAATATCGTCAATAGCATCTTACAGCGCAAAGGCTGTCAGTGTCCTAAGCAAGACATCGCTATCTCCCCACAATATTAGTGTCTTGTCGGAATTGATTAACATGTTGACCTCACGCGAATCTTAAAGACCAACACAACAAATTATCAATCAAGTAATTACAGGTTCTCTAAACCATTTATCACTAATTGTGCGTTATGACATTCGGAATTAACGATATACCTGTTGCCGTGTGGGTTTTATTAGGGTCGTCGCTCATTGCCGGCATGATAGTTGCGATATGGCAATGGCAACGCGCCAATATCATGCGTTCACACGTCGCGGCGCTCAACCGGGCAGAGCACTCGCGCGATACCAACAGCGCGACCGAAACCGTCGGCGATGACGAGACCACACTCGCCGGCGAGCCGACGACACAGCAAGTTGAGCACGAGAAACCCGGCGTGACAGTGATTGTTGATGCTCGCAACGAACTCACCGAATTGCGCCAATGCTTGCCCCGCATTCTCCACCAGGATTATCCGACCTTCGAAGTGATTGTCGTGGTCGGTGCTCAAGGTGAAGCGGCAGGCGAAACATTGAGTGAGATACGCTCACAGTTCGACAATTTGCACGTAACTTTCGCGCCACGCGAGACACGAGGTCTTTCGCGCAAGAAACTGGCATTAATGTTGGGTATCAAAGCATCTGAATATCCCATTATACTCACTACTAACGCAAACTGCCGCCCGTCCAGCGAACGGTGGTTATCACTGATGATGAGTTTGTTTGAACCGGGTGTTGACGTAGTGCTCGGTTACAGTCATTACCGCTATAGCCGCGACCGCGGTCCGGGCAAGTTTTATCGTGTGTTCGACACGGTGAGTACCGGCACACAATGGATAGTGAGTGCCCTGTCGGGACACCCCTATCGCGGCACCTGCGACAACCTTGCTTATCGCAAACAAGTATTCTTTGACCATAGCGGTTTCGCCAAGTCCATGCACCTGCAATGGGGAGATGACGACGTGTGGGTGAGCGAGATTTCCACCGCAAGCAACACTCGCGTACAACTGCTGCCCGAGAGCCAGTTACATTCTCACTACGATAACATGTCACATGCCCACACCGTGTGGAAAATGCGACGGGATTTCACCGCCGGTCTGGTGCGCCGACAGCCGCGAGTGGTTCAAGCAGTGATGTCGTGTTTGGCATGGTGTCATTTTCTTGCCGCAATAGCGGCCATTGCTTGCGCTCCCACATCGGCGGTCGTCATCGGCGTTGCAGCATTGTCGTTGCTGCTCGCGTGGGTGGTGACGATGATAGCCGTGAGACGGCAATGCGACGTGTTGTGCGCACCTCGTCCCTTGTTAGGCGTGCCACTGTTCACCCTTTTGCGTCCTATTGTCAATATAGGCTATCGCATCTACGAGCGTCCTAATCAATATATCAACTACACTAATCACATTTGATTAAATCGTTGACTTCATGGCGTGGCTTGATGGTGCTGAGCGTAATCGTGATGCACTCGGGCGTCCATGCCGCCGACCAGTTAAGTTGGGCAGCGGTGGTGCTTTTCTTTGTGTCAAGCGGCTTCTTGTTGTCGATGAAACACCCTGTTGAGCGCCCCACTATCGAGTCGTGCCGTTCATCTTGGATACACCTTGCTCGCAAGGTGTATCCGCTTCACCTTCTCGCCCTTGCCGCGTTGTGCCTGATCACATGGCGCATCGGTGCTTTTACTTTCACCCGAGCATTGCCGCTCGAAGCAATGTTGATACAATCGTGGTTCCCGTCGCGCGACATTTTCCTCAGTTATAACAAGCCGTCATGGTTTCTCGCCACTTTGCTGGCATTATACGCCCTTTATCCTCTATTGAGGTCCGCACTCAATCACTTGAGTTTGCGAGCGCGCGTGGCTACGGTGATTGTGTTCACGACGGCGATGGCTGTGTTGATGTACTCGGCACCGACCGGAACGCTCACCTATATGCATGTGTGTCCGCTCGTGCGTGTGGGCGATTTCTTGTGGGGAATGGTGGCTCACGACGTGTGGCAGTCGCCACAGTGGCAGCGGTATAGCGCGCGCGTTTCGTCAAATGTACTTGAAATCGGCGCAGTTGCCTTGCTGTGCTTGTTCATTTTTATTGACATCGCCAGCGATGACGCTTTACTCGCGTGGAACAGCAACTTGCTGTTTTGGCTTCCGGTATCAATACTCGTGTTGACTTGTGCCACAAGCAACCGCCGCGAGGGTATCATCTCGCGAATTATGATACACTCACCGTTTACTTTTTTTGGTGGGATAAGTCTCGAATTATATCTGCTTCACTGCCCCGTTGCCGCATTCATCGGTGTTGTCCTGCCCGCGATCTTGGAACATTGGCAACTGACGTTGGCGGTGCCGGGTTGGACAGTGGTACTAACCGCACTGATTATAGTTTCATGGGTGACAAATCGGGTGACACAGAGAATAAAGCGAATAAAGAATAAAAACAAGGCAAATGTTGCATTATAAGTTGTAATTTCGTACATTTGCAACTAAATACACAATAACCGAAATTCAAATTAAGATGAAAGAACGTGATGACAGACTGCAAACAATTAGGGAACTAATCGAAACAGATGAGGTTGGCAGCCAAAATGAACTTGTATCCAAGTTGAGAGAAAGAGGATACAACATCACGCAAGCCACGTTGTCTCGCGACCTGCGCCGTTTGGGCATAAACAAGGTAGCGACCGGTTACGGATATAAATATGTGTTAGGGACTCCGCATCTGTATAACGCTGCTCTTGAGGGAGAGTCTGCCAACAAGCGGCATCGTGCACCGGTGATGTCGGTTGACTTTTCGGGTAATTTCGCGGTTATCAAGACTCGCAACGGTTACGCGACCGGTTTGGCTTACGATATAGACATGAGCCACTCGGCTCTCATCTTGGGCACCATTGCCGGTGCCGACACGGTGTTTGCGATTATTCGTGAAGGCGTTTCGCGCGAACAAGCCACACGCTTCTTCGAGGCCTTGAGCGAATATTAATCGCGTGTGGGGAACGCGACAAAGCGGTTGTACGCGTAGTTAGCGAGCGTATAAACTACCATTGAAAGGCACATGACAATGTTTTGCCCGGGTTTCTTCATGGGTAACCACGACACCATTTCCATATCTTTCCACCCCAGCCCTTCAAGCAAGAACCACCCCACTGCACCCTGCAGCAGCCAACATAGGGCGAAACCGCCGGCAAACAACAATGCTTGACGACCTATGTTGCCTTTAGCCTTGAAAACCCATGCACGGTTCATCATGAAACTGTTAATCACGCCTGCTATATATGCCACAATGTTTGCCAAGCCGTAGGGCGCGCCGGCGTGTGTGTTCAGCAGATAAAACACTACAAGCGTGATGAGTGTGTTGATCACACCCACCAAGCCGTACTTGAGTAATTGCACGCCGGTCTTGCGCGCCTCTGTTTTGTTGATTTTCATGATTAATCGGTCATTATAGGGAATTTCCAACCATGCTTGACGGCAAGGAAGCGGAGTGCTATCACCAGCATAGCACATGCCGATTGTTGAAGCACGCTGCTTCCGCCCGAGAACCCGACCAGCCAGTAAAGCAAGCCTCCCGCAATACACGCCGTGGCATAAATTTCCTTGCGGAAGACCAACGGCTCTTCATTGATGAAAACATCGCGCAACACGCCACCCATTGCACCTGTTATCGTACCCATTATCAGTGCGACCCACATCGGAAACCCCATCATCAGCGTCTTGGTAATACCCACATCGACAAACAACGCGAGTCCCACAGCATCAAAGATGTAAAACGTGCCCTCAAGTCGTACAAGATATTTCTTGAAAATGATTACAACCGGCAGTGCTGTCAACGTGGCGGTGACGTACCAGTGGTCTTGCATCCAAAAAGGGTTGATGCCGAGAAACACATCACGCATTGTACCGCCACCGATGGCGGTGACAAAACCGATGCTATACGCACCGAACCAATCGAATTTCTTGACTGCCGCCAAGCGTATGCCACTGATAGCATAGAACAACGTAGCCACAATTTCGAGCAAAAACTCGAACGTGCCCATGTTCTGTTGTATCGACTCTACTGCACTCTGATCCATGATTAATGTGATAAAGTGGCTGTCACCACAAGTTCATTGACACCCGATAACATATTGACGGAATCCATCACTTGCCACACTGATATAAAGCGTGCATCAACCGGGGCTACCGCGCGCGCAAGTTCTACGCTACATTGGTATAATCCGCCGAAGCCGGCACCTTGCCAACCGCCATAGGCATCAGCAAGTTCCATGCGGACGCGATGACGGCTTGTTATAGTGTCTTTACCGACAATATCCACCAACAGGTTCAGGTCGCGGTAAGGATAAGCGGTTGTATGCCTCACCGATAAAGTCAAGTCATATAGGGCACACGTGTCACCGTATTGCGGTTCGAAGGATATACATGCACCGTGAGCCCAGCCCGATTGAGGCACTACGGCAACCCGGGCATTCTTCATGTTCTCAGGTCGCGTGCACGCCACGAGAAAAATGATGACACACAGCACCGTATATCGACTCAACACACTCATTGGTCATTGGCTTCACGACGTGGGGCATTGCGGTTGCCACGATGATTATCACGCCTACGGTCGCCCGGGCGACGTTGGTCTCCCTGCCGGCGTTTTTCGTTACGAGGTCTGACATCGCCTTGCGAGTGCATATTTTCGACCTTAGGACTGTCCTCTTTTTGCGGCAGGGTGCCGCTTTGTGCGGTAGGCACGCGCCCTTGAGTGGTAGTGTCAGCCTTTTCGGACGGCGTGAACACCATTTTCACGGGCTCGGTAACACTTTCATTGTCGCCGGCGACAGACGCTTTCTTCTTGCGTTTCTTCTTTTTCTTGTCAAAGCGACTGATGCTGTCTTGCCCGAGAATATCACCGAATGCCTTTTGTTCAACAACGATCTCATGGTCATCGGCATACAGCATAGCCGGACGCACACCGGCGGCGTTGAGTTCGATGACTTCACGCACACGCTCCACGCTGACCGTTACCAATCCTTCGGGAGTGTGTCTGTCGGTTGAATAGGTGATTTCGCGCTTGAACAAGTCGGTCTTGAAATGGTAGTAACTTGCACCCTCGGTTTCGAGCACAACGTCGCGAGACGGCATTTGTGACGATGCTTCGGCATAGGTATCGACTTCGAAGTTGATGCAACACTTGAGTTTGGCACACTGCCCGGCAAGTTTCTGCGGATTGAGCGATATGTCTTGGTAACGAGCGGCACCGGTTGTCACACTCACGAAGCGTGTCAGCCATGTGGCACAGCATAGGGGGCGACCGCAGGGGCCTATACCGCCTATGCGTCCCGCCTCTTGCCGGGCACCGATTTGCTTCATCTCAACGCGTATCTTGAACACATCGGCGAGGACCTTAATGAGTTGACGGAAGTCCACGCGTTCATCGGCAATGTAATAGAAAATGGCTTTATTGCCGTCTCCCTGATACTCCACGTCACCGATTTTCATCTTCAGTCCCAAGTCGGCTGCAATTTGTCGCGAGCGTATCATGGTATCAACCTCACGAGCCTTGGCTTGCTCGTAACGTTCGAGGTCACCGGCGCGAGCCTTGCGAAAGACCCTCAAAATCTCGGCATCGGCACGCAAACCCACGCGTTTCATCTGCTCAAGCACGAGCCGTCCCGTCAGTGCCACGCGCCCTATATCGTGCCCCGGCATCGACTCGACCGCCACCCAATCGCCTTGCTCCAGTTGCAAGTGTGACGTGTTGCGATAGAAACCGCGACGGGTATTCTTGAAGTGAACCTCAACAATGTCGGTTGAAGAGTTGTTGCCCGGCACATCGGCAAGCCAGTTGGTGCTACTCAAGTTGCATCGCACCTCATGACCGCACCCGCCACCGCAACACGTGCTGCTGCATTCGAGACACGAGTCGGTTACCGCGTCTATTGTCTCGATGGCTTGGTTTAATTCCGGATCAATCATTTGTGTTATGCACAGTTATCTCTTGTCAGTTGGTATCACTTTGCATAACTCACAGCGCGCGTTTCGCGAATTACGGTGATGCGCACTTGACCCGGGTAAGTGAGTTCGTCCTGTATCCTCTTGGCAATCTCGGTACTCAAGCGGTTGGTGTCCTCATCGGTAATCTTGTCGGCACCGACAATGACACGCAATTCCCTACCGGCTTGGATAGCGTAGGTCTTGACGACACCCGGGTAACTCATGGCGAGACGCTCAAGGTCATTGAGACGCTTGATATATGCCTCGACAATTTCACGACGTGCACCGGGGCGTGCTCCCGATATGGCATCACACACTTGCACAATGGGGGCATAGAGGCTTTCGGCTTCCTGCTCGTCGTGGTGGGCACCGATTGCATTGCAAATGTCGGGTTTCTCCTTGAACTTCTCGGCAAGTCGCATACCCAAAATGGCGTGCGGCAACTCGGGCTCGTCATCGGGCACCTTGCCGATGTCATGCAACAAGCCGGCACGACGAGCCTTCTTGGGATTGAGCCCCAGTTCACTTGCCATGATAGCACACAGATTGGCTGTCTCGCGAGAGTGTTGCAATAGGTTTTGTCCGTAACTGCTGCGATACTTCATCTTGCCTATCATGCGAATTAACTCAGGGTGCAACCCGTGTATGCCCATGTCGATGGCAGTGCGTTTGCCGGTCTCAATGATTTCGTCTTCAACTTGTCGGCGCACTTTTGCAACGACCTCCTCAATGCGTGCGGGATGAATGCGACCGTCGGCAACCAACTGGTGAAGGGCAAGACGGGCAATCTCTCGACGCACCGGGTCGAAACCGCTCAACACGATAGCCTCGGGCGTGTCATCAACGATAATCTCAACACCGGTGGCAGCCTCCAGGGCACGTATGTTACGACCCTCGCGACCGATGATGCGTCCCTTGATTTCGTCATTGTCAATGTGGAACACGGTAACGGCATTCTCAATTGCCGTCTCGGTGGCGACTCGCTGGATTGTCTCGACAATGATGCGCTTTGCCTCTTTATTAGCAGTGAGTTTTGCATCGTCCATGATGTCGTTGATGTAACCGGCTGCAGCAGTGCGAGCCTCATCTTGCAAACTCTCAATGAGTTTCTCCTTTGCCTCCTCGGCACTGAGACCACTCACATGCTCGAGCGTATCACGCACACGAAGTTCTTGTTTCTCAACCTCTTGCTGACGTTGGTCAAGGGTGGCACTGAGGTTCTCGAGTCGGGTGCGCTGCTGCTCCACGTTGTTGCGCTGCTGCTCCACCTCGCTCGACTTGCGCTTGAGTTCTCCTTGTTGTTGATTTAGTTGCAACTCGCGTTGCTTGAGCTTTGCCTCGTTGCTTTGCAAGCGTTGCATGCGTTGGTTGGCTTCCTTCTCGGCTTTGCTGCGAATTTCCATCGCCTCTTCTTTACCCTTAATCAAGGCTTTGTCTCGCAGTACATTACCCTCGAGTTCGGCACTTTTAAGGATTTCATTGGCGGCACTCTTGGCATTGCGCTTTGACACTTGCAGTGCCACCACAAAACCGATGACAAGAGCCACAGCCGCCACAATAAAGTTAATTATCAAGTTCATATCAGTGTTATTCGTGAAAAATTGTTTTACTGTTGTTTATGTCTTAAAGTTCAATAAAGTATCAAATAAAAAAACGCACCACCGTGCCCGTTGCCGCGAGGCAAGTGGCATGTTGATGCGGGTATATGACAGTTGAACGGTGAGTCGGCTCACATCTTGACCACGAGGTCGTCGAGCCGTTGCTCCAGTTGTTCCAGGGCTGCATCGGCCGCCTCGAGGGAGCCGACAGCCTTACGGTAATTCAGGGCAAAAATAAACGCCACACGAGCAAGCACCTCATGAGGGTCGGCATGTGTGCCGAAAGCGTCCATCCAATGTTGCCACATGGTGTTGAGCGAACGCTCGGCGGCATGGTAATCTTCCTGCTCGTCGGGGTTGCATTTCAACGCCATGGGTGACACGTTGGCGAGCGTCAGCCATATCTTGGTTTTCTCGTCCTGAGCCATTATTATTATAAATTATGATAGTCGTGCTATACCGCGTTTGACGGCAAACACCTTGACTTCATGAATTCAACTGAGCGATACACTTGTCAATGTCCCGCACCATCTTGGATAACAAGCGACGAGCCTCGGTTGCACTCTCGCTATCGGGAGCGATAGCACTTGCAAGTCGCAACATACGGTTCTCACGTTGCAACTGCTCCACCTCGACACGCAAGCGCGCCACTTGTTCGAGAGCCTCGGCAAGTTCACGCTCCACGGCTGCCTTGCTGTCACGCAGCAGCGTGTATTTCTCAAGCAATACACCGCACTTGGCAGCGATGCGTTCCACTTGATCTTGCAGTTGTTGAGCCATAGCAGTCCAAAATTGCCACAAAAGTACAATTTTTTCTCAACACCTCAAAATTTCGCACAACTTTTTGACATTAAGGAGATAATATCGCGGGCATCAAACAGTCATGTTATCGACTGCGACGACTGCCGGAGCGCATACCCGATACGACGGGAACGGAGTGCCCGAATGTTGAGAATATCACGGATACTACCGGTAGGGGAACGAAGTGCGCATGTGTTCATAGTTCCTACCATACCACCATTCAACATACTCCAACTCGCTCGCCGCCGTTTCGCCCAACTTGACCGGATTGCCGTTCCAACGAGCCCGCTCGCGCTGCCACGCGCCACTACGATCCATCTGCTCGGCATAACCCCTCATCAACTTCATTACATTAGACGGAGCGAAAACTGTTACAGACAACTCGTTCCAACGTTGTTCCAACTTATCGTTAATACCGTCAACGTTGTTGCCGAGCAGAGTGCGAAACGGCCCGAATTTTTCATAGAACTTCAGCACCGACACGCTGTCAAATCGCGTTCCGTCGAAACTGCAACCTAACGAGGCATCAAGATCCCATGGGGTTATAACGAAGCGATGAGCGTCGTTAACGTTAACAGTTGACAAATAGGCATTCTTGTAGGGCATATCAAGAATGTGAAATTGCTCGAGCAACAACCAGTAATCCACCAAGTTGTCAACGTAGAACCAATCTTGATAGGTTGCTGTCACGGTCGCATCATCCTTGCCGAGGGTTTCTATCAAGTTTGTGAGAGGTTGCCATGACTTCTCGGACGGGTAATCGTCGGGATAACACAATTGCCAACCGTCGCTATAAACGCTGTCGGTGCGCATATCCCTGTAATCGCCGAGTGTAGTCGCTGTGGTCCAATCTTTGCCCTTGTAAAGCACTCCGCGCACCAACACATCACCCGGGTCATTATCGGTCTTCACATTCTTGAGCCCGAGCAACTTGCGATTTATCTTATCGGACAGACAGTACAAACCGTGATATTTCCCCTTGACATACACCTCTACAAACTTGCCTTCAGTGCCGTTGCGCCCTGCAAACGCAGTTTCGTAGGGAAGCCGTGAATATTCGTTCCACACGTCAAAGCACACACGGTTGCGCATACGCGACGGGTCTGATGCCATTGCATCAAGTATCCACACGTTATCCTCGCGCATACCCAACACGCCGACCTTAATCTTGTCGCCCTTGTCACTAACGAGTTTGAGCGAATAGGACTTTTTATCGTACTTCTTGGCTGACGCACCTCTTACTTTGAGCAGACAGGCACTTTGTAGGGTGTCAAGGCGCACAACACTATCGACCACACGCTCGATTATCGTAATTTTGCCTCCGGTATAACCGGCATCGTTAACGCCGTCAAGATCGATGTCAAGGTTGACCAACGGCAACGACACGTCGCTCATGGCAGCGACGGCATTGTCAAACGACGTTGATTGTTCGTTGCGCACACACCAATGTAGCGCGATGAGCACACCCAATAACAGACCGAGGGTGATAACAAATTTTTTCATATCCGAGCGGAGCACACGCCGGTCACGGCTGCTCGTGTAACCAACGTTTATCACCGTCAGCCGGGAGATAGGCACTGACATCAATGCCATGACTGTACAACTCGCGCACTATACTGCTGCTGATGTGACTCAACGATGGCAAGGTGTATAACAAGACCGTTTCAAGACCGCTTAACTCGCGATTAACCTCTGCCATAATCATTTCATACTCAAAATCTTGCACCATACGCACACCACGCAGCAGCACCGTAGCACCCACCTCGCGAGCAGCCTCGGTGGTCAGCCCGGTATAGGTCGCCACACTCACTCGCGGTTCGTTGGCAAACACACTCTCTATCCAGCGACGACGATTTTCGACCGATAGCATAGCCTGCTTGTCCGGATTGACACCGATGGCAATCACGACCCTGTCAAACAGTGGCAATGCCCGCCTCACAATTGATTCGTGCCCCAGGGTAAACGGGTCGAACGACCCGGGAAACAAAGCCACGCGTGGCGTGGTATCAATGGACTGTGATGTCTTCATCATCTTCAATAATCAGGTTGTCAATGATAAAATTCTGTCGTTCCATCGTGTTCTTACCCATATAGAACGACAAGAGGTCTGCCACGGTGTCCTCCTTGCGCAACGTGACACGGTCGAGCCTCATATCCGGACCTATAAAATCGACAAACTCTTCAGGGGAGATTTCGCCGAGACCTTTGAAACGCGTTATTGCAGCATCGTCACCGAAGCGGTTAATCGCGTCAATACGCTCCTTGTCACTGTAACAGTACACGATGTCCCCCGCTGTACGTTCGCCCGCCTTGTGAGTTCCTGTTTTCTTGCGTTTGGCAGCCTTGCGGTTAACCACGCGGAACAGTGGTGTCTGTAAAATGTACAAGTGACCCGTTTTTATCAATTCAGGGCAGTATTGCAAGAAGTAGGTGAGCATCAGTAACCTGATGTGCATGCCGTCATCATCGGCATCAGTGGCGACAATAACACGATTGTAGCGCAGTCCGTCGATACCGTCGGTGATGTTGAGAGCCGCCTGCAACAAGCCGAACTCCTCGTTAGCATACACCTTTTTCGCGTCCAGTCCGTAGGTGTTGAGCGGTTTGCCGCGCAAGGAAAACACGGCTTGAGTCTCGACATCACGCACCTTGGTAATCGAGCCGCTCGCACTCAAGCCCTCGGTGATGAATATTGAGGTCTCGTCACGGCGATCTTTGCCCTTGGGGGTGCGCACATCATTGAAGTGGACTCTGCAATCACGCAACTTGTCGTTGTATAAAGCCGTCTTTTTGGCACGCTCGCGCATCTGCTTGGTCACGCCTGCCATCGCCTTGCGATTACGCTCGTTATCTTGAATGTGCTTCAGCAACACCTCGGCAGTATCGGGAGTCTTGTGCAGGTAGTCGTCAAGTTGCTTCTTGATGAAGTCGTTGATAAACTTATATATGGTGGGACCGCCGGCGGCCATCTCGGTACTGCCGAGTTTGATCTTGGTTTGACTCTCAAACACGGGTTCCTCGACCTTAATCAAGATGGCGGCGACTATACCGCCACGAATATCGCTATACTCGAAGTTTTTCCCGTAAAAATCCCTTATGGTACGCGACAATGCCTCACGAAATGCACTCTGGTGGGTACCGCCCTGCGTGGTGTGCTGACCGTTGACAAACGAGTAGAACTCCTCGCCGATTTGCATCGCATGGGTGATAACAACTTCAATGTCATCGCCGCGAAAGTGCATCAACGGATATAGCGGTTCACTCGTCATCACGTCCTTGAGGAGGTCACTGAGTCCGCCTCGAGAGTGGTAACGCTTGCCGTTATAAACGAGTGTCAGACCGGTATTGAGATAACTGTAATTTTTCACCATGCGCTCGACAATCTCGTCATGATACTCATATCCCTTAAAGATTGTCGCGTCGGGCGTGAACTGCACCAATGTGCCGTTGGCCTCGCCCGGCTCGGCGGGTACTATACCGGTTTCCCGCTCAACAATGCCCTCGTGATACAGGACGCTTGAGCACAGTCCGTCGCGCACACTGCGGATATAGAAACGTGTTGACAACGCGTTCACCGCCTTAATGCCAACACCGTTGAGACCCACCGAACGTTTGTATACGCTCGTGTCGTACTTACCGCCGGTGTTCATCTTGCTTGACGCGTCGCGCACGCTCGCCAACGGTATACCGCTACCATAGTCGCGCACCGTCACAGTGCCGTCTTCAATGGTGATTTCAATTACCGGTTTGGCATAACCGCGATTAAACTCGTCTACGCTATTGTCAACGACTTCTTTAATGAGCACGTAAATACCGTCGTCACTTTGGGCTCCGTCACCGAGTTTGCCTATGTACATACCCGGGCGCAGACGGATGTGCTCACGGGGTGTCAATGTAGTCAACTCGTCATAACCGCCGTGATCACCCATTACCGTTCCCACAACAGGTTCTTCCACCGTCGATTGCTCCATAATAGTGTCCTTCTCTGCCATAGTATCAAAAAAACTTGACAAAGTTAGCGATTTTTCTGCAATCGACAAAATCATCGGCTATAAGCACCTGAATCTGAACGTGAACGGCGCACACACCGTAGGCGAAAATGATATTCACCCATCCTTCGGGAGCAGTCGGAGCGCAGCGTAACCTACGGACTGCTGACGACACCGCGCACTGTCTCCGGAGGAGGCTATATCTCATCACCGATGCGTGTAGACGTAACTGTAAAAGACTTCTGTAAATCTCTGTAGGTTAATTCGTGAAATCAGCAGTCGTTTTTATATCCCGTTAAAACGGCATAAAGGAAAAACAGCACTTAATTCTTCATGGTGGTTAGTCAGCAAGATTGCTTGAGCATTTCGCGCAGGCGTGCCACGCCCTCGGTAGCGACAGTGGGAATAACTGTTACTCGTGACGAAACCGCTGCCGGATGCGGATCGATGTAGAACACACGAGCGTCGGGTCGAACGTAGTGTAACAACGCCGCTGCCGGATAGACGACGAGCGACGTACCTATTATAACAAGCACATCAGCCTGCTCGACAAGCGAAACGGCAGAAGCAAAATCAGGCACGTCCTCACCGAAAAAGACAATGTGAGGTCGCACCGCATCGCCATATTCATCGCGAGTATCCATAGTGGTCACCAGACCTTTATCGGAGAGCGCATCGCATGGTAAAGTATAAATACGGTCGGGACAACGCACCGAACGAACTTTCATCAGTTCGCCATGCAGGTGTAACACGCGTGACGAGCCGGCACGCTCGTGCAGGTCATCGACGTTTTGTGTGATGATGTGCATGTCGTACTCACTTTCCATCTCGGCGAGAGCGAGATGAGCGGCATTGGGCTTCACGTCACGCGACATCTTGGTGCGCATATTGCTGTAAAACTCATGAATGAGCGATGGGTTGCGAGCATACCCCTCGGCACTTGCCACTTCCATGACGGGATAATTGTCCCACAAGCCACCCGCATCACGATAGGTTGGCATTCCACTCTCGGCACTCACACCGGCTCCTGTACTCACTACAATCTTCATTGCTAAACAGTTTAATGGTTGATTAATCGTTGAAATTACACAAAATTACATAAAAAAGGGCACGCCCAACCCCGGTAAACATTTTTTAACAATAGCGGTTATTTTTGATATCAGGCAATATATATCCTTAGTTATCAGTCATTTAAAAAAATTTTTTGTGAAAAATCCACCCTAAAAAACAAAAGAACGAAAACAAAAAAGAATTTTTTTTAGCAAAAAACGCATCGCATATTAAAATTTTAATATAAATTTGCACCGTTTTTCGAAGAGAACAATATTGTTTTATTATTTTTAAAGGTTTTTTAAAATGAAGAAGTTAGTTTTATTACTTGCTGTTGTTTTTGGTGTTTCTTTCGTTTCTTGCACTGAGCAGGCTACTGAGGAGGCTACCGAGGCTGCCGAGGCTACCGAGGCTGTTGTTGAGACCGTTGACAGCACCGTTGCTGCAGCCGCTGACTCCGCTGCTGCTCTCATTGACAGCGTGAAGCACGAGTAATCTATCGATTCTCGCTTAACACTATTAAGACGACAGAAGAAGTTTGAAGTTGTTCCCCTCTTGGTGAGCCGAGCAACTTTATTCTTTCTCTTTTGCGAAAACATTAAGTGCCTGCCTCCGCGTAACGCGGCCGCAGGCACTGCTGTTTGTGTAAATTCATGTGAATTTGCGTCTATTATTGCCTATAAACTTCAAGTCTCAAATGCTCATTGCATTTGAGACTTGAATAATAATTACCTACTTCAACACAAACATGATGGAGGCATCATAACGGGGCAGGGCATACACCTGCACATCGCGGTCGCGGTGCTCGGGAGCATCACTGCCGTCGCCCACCGTGACACCCAATGCCGTGAGCGCGCGCGTCATCGCACCGACAGCAATGTCCGGGCGATTGTTGTCGGCACTCAAATGACACAACCACACGTGGCTCAGTTTGCTGTTATAGTGTGATGCCACGAAAGCCGCTGCCACTTCGTTGTCAAGATGCCCCTTGGGACCGCGCACACGATGCTTGAGATCCTCGGGATACAAACCCTCATCAAGCATCTTGAGGTCATAGTTGCTCTCTATCATCAAGTAGTTGGCATTGCTCATGTAATACTCGGCACGAGGTGTAATTTCACCCATGTCGGTGGCGACAACCAATGACCGACCGTCGTAATTTATTTCAAACCCCATATTGTCACTGCCGTCGTGCGACGTGGTGAAAGCCGTTATCGTGAAGCCCGCCACCTCAAACGGGGTCTCAATATAAATGTGATGAACATAGTCTTGAACGCGACGAGAGATGCGACTGCGACGCAGCAATCCGGCGATGAGTCGTCGTGTACAATAGATAGCGATGTGCTTGTTCTTGCGGACTATGGTGTAGACGTAGTGGACATGGTCACGGTGATCATGGGTGAGAATGATGCCACGCACCATCATTGGTGTGATGCCATGGCGCGCCAACTCTCGCCACACTTGTTCGGGGTCGATACCTGCATCGACGAGAATTCCGCCGTCCTCATTTCCCACATAGGCACAATTACCGCTACTGCCACTACCGAGTGAGATATAGTAGAGAGGACGACAATTTACTGTCGCTGCAGCCGACACGTCAGCCGGTGATGTCGGTTGCACGACAGGCACAGCGAAATCATCTTCACCGAAGTCAATCACGGCGCGACGCGGTTTATGTTCACCCCGGCTACTCATATAACAGGAATATAGTGGGTACGCGATTATAATCACTCGTTGTCGCCGACCATTGAGCGATTGTTCGTGTTATTATACTTTCGTTATCGCCCGTGATGTCGGCTGCCACACACAGTCGCATGTGACGCGGCACCTGTGATAACAGCGTGGCAAGAAGCGCATTATTGCGATAAGGCGTCTCAATAAAAATCTGTGTTTGATGTTCTCTCACTACACGACCCACCATACGACCAATCGCTTCGCGACGAGCCGAATCGTCAATGGGGAGATAGCCGAGAAAAGCGAACGACTGACCGTTGAACCCCGATGCCATCAGGCTTAGCAGTATGCTTGAGGGTCCCACTAACGGACGCACTGTCAACCCTTTGCGTTGGGCAATAGCAACGACATCGGCACCGGGATCGGCGATTGCCGGACATCCCGCCTCGCTGATCACCCCCATAGGAACACCGTGCTCGAGCGGGTCGAGGTAAGAGGTGATTTGTTCAGGTGCTGTGTGGGTGTTGAGGATATAAAAAGTGCAGGCGTCAATGTCGAAGTTGCGGTCACAACGCTTGAGAAACCTGCGAGCCGAACGCACATTCTCGACAATGAAGTGCCTCAACTGCGTGACGACAACAGCGTTACCTGCCGGCAACACCTTGTCGTGGCTCACGTCACTGAGTTCCACTGGAATGAGATATAGCGCAACTTCGAGTTCCATCACATCGGGCATAATCGAAGTGCAAAGTTACTAAAACTAAAATTGCGGAGCAAATTTAGTTTTAGCGCACAACAACAGCGTGCCACAAACGCGAGCGACATTGTTGAAAGGTCACCGGCCGGAAAGCACAAGCGGGCAAGCAGGTTTATCACGCGAGCCTCACCTGCCCGTTCACGACGTGGAGGCGCGTGGGAATGCGCTCTTGAAGAGCAGCAACGTGACTGATGAGAACAACACGCTTACCACACATGTTGTGCAGTTGTTCGAGGGTGTTAATCACGTTTTCGAGAACATCGTCGCTCAAGGTCCCGAAACCCTCGTCTATGAATAGGGTGTCGGCGGTGAGATTGTCACTGCCCATGTGCGCCAGGGCAAGGGCGAGTGCCAGACTCACCATGAACGCCTCGCCCCCGCTCAAGTTAACAGTCGTGGTAGGCGTACCACCCATCTGCATATCTCTCATCATGATGTTGAGCGAGTCCTCATCGTTGTACAACTCATAGTGGGCATCAAAACGTTGCAAATAGGCATTGGCTTGGTGCAGCAGGTCACCCAAGATGAGTCCGAGTGCGATATTGCGTAATTTCTTACCGTCGCTACCGCCGAATAACTCATCGAGTCGGGCAAATCGCGCCCGATGTTGAATGGATTGCTCCAAGTGAGCATCGGCACGTTCGAGATGCTCGCGCAACTGCTTGTTGAATTCAATTTGAGTGTTCAAGGCTCCTATTGCCCGATTAAGTTCGGTTACTCGCCGCGTGATAGCCTCAATCTCGACACTAAGCGTGCTGATGTCGGCTTGCTCGTCAATGTTGACCGGACGTGTGAGTTCAAGGTCGCGATGTTGCTTGTCGATATTATCGCGCATTCCGGCGGTCTTGTCCAACACACTTTGCAGCACCGACGTGAGTCGCGATATATCAGAAGCATCGCCGTTGACCCCGGCAACCGTTTCGCGCCAAGCGGGTCTCAACGATAATGCACGCTCTATCGTGACACGTGCTTGCTCGTGCTGTTGAAGCATGATGTTGAATGTCTGGAGCCGCTCACTATGACGGTGTTCACGCGTCAAAGCAGCCTGTCGCTTTTCGCGCAATTCTCCGATGTGCTTTTGTATCAATGTGGCACGCTCTTGCGCCTCGCTCAATCTTGACATCTGCCCTGCAATGTTTTCTTCAAGCGCATCGAGGGTTGAGGGCAATGTACTCAAGTCGTTTCCGGTCAAACCGAGCGTGGTCGTCATCACGCTTATATTATCGCTCACGCTACCCGCTGCGGCACGTGCTTGACGCGTGTTTTTACCGGCACGCTCGGCGGCAGCGACGGCTTGTGCTGTGGCTTGAGCATTGACTTTGGCATCGGTCTGCGCCTCGCGCAGTGCACGCTCGGCATCATCGCGAGCACGCTCAAGTGGGCGTAAAGCCGATGTGAAATGTTCATTGGAGAGCACACGAGTAATCAGGTTTCCACACACGGGACATTCCTCACCCTCATGGACATGGTTGCGAACCTCGTTAACAGCGTCGTTAACCGAGAATTGCACATTTTCCAACGTTGTGCTCGCTACAGTGAAAGCGTTGAGTGCAGTGGCAACCCTGCCGTCCAATAACGGCTGTTGCTGTTGCAGCGCGTCGAGTTTGAGTTGAACCTCTTGCTCGGCACGAGCACAATCGTCCACAGCATGCACCCTCTCGGCGTACACGGCAAGTTGCTCACGCAAACGTCCTATCGTGGTAAGCCGGCTATCAAGTTGTTCTTGTTTCTCCTTGATTTCACCGACACGACACTCATCATAGTTTCCCATTGCCACCGCGATATCGGTTTCTATTGCCAAGCCGTCGTCTTTGGCTGCCCGAATATCGGCATTGAGTGCCGATGTAATCTCTTCGGGGGACTTTACTCCGGGTATATAGTGTTGAAGTTGCGTGTAAAGAGCCTCATCGGCAGCCGTGAGCGCGAGGAAGGCACGACGCACGTCGCTGTCAACAGTTTGCTGTAAGTCGGTTTCCATGCGAACCAGTCGCGCCCGACGCTCGAGCCATGTCAGGCGGACGGAGATTTGTTCACGACGCGAGTTGAGTTCTTCGACCTCGGCAGTGACGGTTGCCAACTGCTTGCGCATCGAGGTTATCTCCTCATCACTCTTACACCGGGTGGCAATGCTGTCGCGGTTAACCCGCGCCTCGTCCACAGCGCGCTTGGCATCGGCATGAAGTTGATAAATGCGCCTACTCATTTGTTCAAATCGTTCGGTACGAGTCAGTCTCATGAGTATTGCGCTCTTTTCATCACCGGTACTGCGCAGGAAGCGTGTAAAATCGCCCTGCGCAAGCATCGTAGTGCGACAAAATTGAGTAAAATCCATGCCGGCAAGGCGCACTATACATTCATTCACGTTTTTGCCGGTGGCAACGATAGCACCGTTGATGTCACGCAGCACACGTTGCGGTTCATTAAGACCTTTACTGCCCTTGACCTTGCGCGTCACCGACCACGACGAGACATAGGTAATGCCGTCGTTACCGACAAATTGCAGTTCGGCAAGTGCCTCACCGGCACCACGTCTGACCAAATGAAGCGGATTATACTGAGAGACATTTTGACCTATAGACTCTACAAAGATGCTTCCTTGACGCTCGGGCACACTCTTCAAGCGGGGAGTGTCGTTATATAGCGCGAGACAAATGGCATCAAAAACGGTCGACTTGCCCGCACCGGTATGCCCACAGATGAGCACGATGTGCTCACCCTTGACGGGTGGAGCGGTAAAGTCTATTGTCGCTCGTGTGATGGAAGCGATATTGACTATGGTTATCCGGTTGATAGTCATCAGTCCTCGTTGATAATATCATTAATGATGAGTCGCTCGTCATCGGTGAGGGGTTCGCGTCCGATACGGCGCAAATAACGTTCCATCACATCGACAATGTTGATGTCGGCTATCTCGTTCACCGTGAGTGCTTTCTCGCCGGTTGCCGTCAGTTTTACTTCGGTGCGGTTAACCTTGAATTCACAAAAACGCACACGTGGCAATGCAGTCTCGGGGTCGGTTGTGGCACCGGCAGTGTTCACTGCCTGTTCCTTGGCATCATGAGGCAAAACGCAGTGATCACCGTCAATGTTGAGCCGGACATAGCAGGTGGTGTCGGCAAGAAGCCGCATTTCACCGAGCGCCACGTCTAACGATGAGGGTTTATCGGGCACGGTGAACAACGGTGTAGGCGGTGTTATCGGCACCTGTCGCTCCACGGGAGCGATGCCGTGTTGCTTGAGGGTAACGACGGCGACACTGTGGGTATAGGTCGCTTCATCAAAATGCACGGCAAGGGGCGAGCCGCTATAACGTGCTTTATTTTTCAGCGGCGATTGTGGCGAATGTATGTGCCCGAGCGCGATATAATCCACAGCATCAACCACACCTTGAGGAATATTGATGAAATCCATTGCGACATCAGGCAAATTGTGATGTCCGGCAGTGTCGACACCGACAACGGCTTGGTGAGCCATCAACACCACCGGTTTGCCGTCACCATTGACGGCAACGGCAGACTTCACCGCATCGTCCATTACCCTACCTGCCAACGATGGAGTGACAAACGGCACCGGTACAATGAGTCCGCCGCCTGCCTCAATGGGCACACAGGACTCGGCAACCGTGGTCACAACATGCACGCCGGCAACTTGCCACAGTCCGGAGTACGCGCCCAAGCGCGAGGGACTGTCGTGATTACCCGCTATCACGACAATGACCATTGAGGGACAAGCATTGCGAATTTTAAGCAAGCCATCAGCATACACACGCTGGGCGGCACTACTCGGCACTGAATTGTGGAACACATCACCACACACGAGTAATGCGTCGGGCTGTTCCTCGCGAGCGATGACAGCAATTTGACGCAACATCGCTTCGGCATCGCCACAACGGTCGTATCCGTAGAACGTCTGACCTATATGCCAATCGCCGGTGTGTATAAATTTCATAATTATCCTACAAGGTTGGGGGTAATGCGGTCATACAATCATGAAGTTATCGAACTATCCGAAGTCAGTAACCCAACAAGCGGCGATAACGTTC
This sequence comes from uncultured Porphyromonadaceae bacterium, assembly GCA_937901905.1. Lineage (GTDB taxonomy): Bacteria > Bacteroidota > Bacteroidia > Bacteroidales > Muribaculaceae > Sodaliphilus. The sequence continues at coordinate 75,331 of CALDIF010000033.1, forward strand.
GCTGTCGTTGATAATATCAAGAGCACGTCGCACATCGGGATTGTAGTGATTCATAATGATAGTGTATGCCCCACGGTCGGCATATACATCACGTGCGATAAGTCCCTTGAGCATACGTCGCAACATGGGCGCACTGACAGCATATTTTTCGGTATCAAAGGCGACACTGTCTTGCTCTCCCATCTTGATAAAACCGCGCATGTCATCGTCGGTGAGTTCAAACGCCGTGTCAAAGTCATCGAGCGACGGATAACGCCGCAACAAAGACTTGCGATTGACATCAACGTAGGTTACTGTCCAACGATTTGGTATTCCTTTAGCGACAAGGTCACGATAATAAGTGTTCCAATGGGTTGTATCGACCGGCACGAACACATCGGGCATGATGCCGCCACCGCCGTATATCGTGCGATGGGTGCGCAGTGTCTCGACACGTAGTGAGTCGACAAGATGTACACTATCGGCATTGAAAAATTCACCGGAATGTTCTCGATCGAGCATGTCGTGCTCGTATTGCTTCTTGTCACCCGGCTCGTAAGCCTTCTGGATACAACGCCCGCTCGGCGTATAATAACGCGCCACGGTAAGGCGCATCATCGAGCCGTCCTCAAAGCGGAACGGTCGTTGCACAAGCCCCTTGCCGAATGTGCGACGTCCCACGATTACACCACGGTCCCAATCTTGCATGGCACCGGAGAAGATCTCGGCTGCACTTGCCGAGTATTGATTGGCAATCACGACAACAGGCAAATTGCGATAACGCCCGTTGCCGAGGGCACGTGCATCGCTGCGAGGCTGGGTGCGCCCCTCAGTGTACACGATTAACTGTCCTTCTTCAAGAAACTCATTACACATCTCGATAGCGGCATTTAGGTACCCCCCACCGTTGTTGCTCAAGTCGATTATCACCTGTTTCATGCCCTGATGGGAAAGTTTGTCGAGAGCCTCCATCATCTCATCGTAGGTTTTGGCACCGAAACTTGAGATTGAAATAAAGCCGGTTCGCTCGTCAATCATGTAAGCAGCGTCGACGCTGTACAAGGGTATCTTATCACGTGTGATGCGAAAAGTTATCAATTCGGGAGTACCGCGACGCTTGACCTGTACGGTGACACGTGTGCCCTTCTTTCCACGCAATCGCTTCATAATGTCGGTGTTACGCATTTTCACACCGGCAATCAGCGTGTCGTTAACCGTGATGATGCGGTCGCCGGCAAGAATGCCCACTTTCTCGCTGGGACCTCCTGCGATAGTCTGTATCACGTAGAGCGTGTCTTGCTTCATGTTGAACTGCACGCCAATGCCGCTGAACTCACCTTCAAGCGGTTCCTCAAGTTCGCGCGTCTCCTTGGCATCGGTATAGGCACTGTGGGGGTCGAGCGATTCGAGCATGGCTTTGATTGCCTGCTCGACAAGCGTGGCATTGTCCGGCTTGTCCACATAGTAAGCGTCTATCGCATACTGCGCATTAAGCAGTTTCTCGGCATCCTTGCTGATGCGTTGGGCAGTGGCAAACATTGTCACTGCGAGTGTCACGAGTATGGTAATTTTTCTATACATCTGCTTGTGTTTATAACGGGTGATTAAGGTG
>CALDIF010000034.1 GCA_937901905.1 uncultured Porphyromonadaceae bacterium
GAAGATAGCAAAAACCGCTTAGAGAAAAACCCTCTCCGCATTTTGGATTCAAAACCGCATCAGGCTTAAAATGATTAAGCAGATTTCCGGCATATTTCGGGGTATCAAACACAATAAACTGATGAAAAGCGCGTTTAGGTAACCGTTTTTCCATAATTTCGGCGGAAGTCAACGTCCCTGTTGTCACCAATATAGAAAGGTTCTCATCTTCCTTTAAGAGCCGGTCAATCAACGGCAGCATAGACACCGCTTCTCCCACCGAAGCACCGTGCAACCAATACAGTTTTCCCGCCGGACGAGGATGTTTATATTCTCCTAACCGCTCCGAAAACCGCAACGGATGTTCTTTTCCCTTTTTCCGGCGTTGTTGAATATACGTCAATTTAATCAGAGGAAAACTTAAACTGATAAGAGCTCTGTAAATTTGTATAAACATAATTGCGTTCTCCTCAAAATATTAAACTTTACCGCGCATATGATGTGCATGCCTGTCGGTTTTAACTTTATCCCCCGGCTCAACCTTCGGTAAGCCGCATCGTTCATCAGCCTTAAAAGTCAATTCATTAAGTTCATCTTCAAACTTTTGCCGCAGAACTTCCATTTCTTCTTCCGATGCATTGTCCGGCACAAACATAGGATTTGTTCCATAAACAATACCTCTCTTAAACAATTTGGGCAGCAACATGCTATCCCAGCTTTTTTTCACCATCGCAGCCCCCTCGCTGCTGTACGTAAACCCCATAATCGGCTTACCGGTTTTCTGCGCAAAATAAATGACACTTTTGTGTAAGCGCATATTTGGTCCGCGCGGTCCGTCAGAAATCAAAGAAACCACAGTTCCCTGTTGAAGTTCTTTAATAATATCCATAGCTGCGGTTGTAGCTTGTCTGTCAGAAGAACCGTCAATACTCAAGATATGGTATTTCTTAAGCAAACCGGCAATAATTCGCCCGTCATGATGCGGCGAAACAAGTGCTTTCATTTGTCTGGTATTGCGCCAAAAAAACGGAAGCATCAAAGCCCGTCCGTGCCATGCGACAAAAATACCGCCGTCATGCTCTGCGACCATATTTTCAAATTCTTCTTGCCCGTGTACTTCAAATCGACCGGTTTTACCGACCAACCATGTGTAAAGAAAAGCCAAACCGGAAATGATACCCAAAACCAAACGGGTGCGACCAACCCATTTAATACTATGTTTTACATAATGTCTTAATGTTCGCTTCATTGTACTCCATCAGCAGTTTTTTTTTACAAAATACGGCAATCAAAAATTGGTGGTAAGAATCCTCATTCTACAAAAGTAAAATGTAAAAATATAAAAACAGGAGAAGAATTACATTTTACAAGTCAAGCTGAAATGAGAGATTATTTCAAAGAAAGTAATCATCAATTTATTTAGGACACGATTGAAATTTTATTCAAAAAAGCATTACCGCTTTTCCTTAATTTCCCCTTCTACTATGCCATGACAGAACATCTGCCACTACCGGTGAAACATAATATTACGGCATAGTTAAACAGCGAGTTCCGGGTGTTTGTCCGAAACTCGCTGCTGATATTCATTTCTCACGGAAGAATAAATTGATTATCGTTCCGCTGAAGTCCCAATTTTCTCGAATTTTGTTCTCAAGATAACGTTTATACGGGTCGCGTATCCATTGCGGCAAGTTACAGAAGAAGATGAACGTCGGCGTATAGGCATTCTTGAGCATTGTGATGTACTTTATCTTGACGTACTTGCCCTTGATTGCCGGTGGCGGATAGGCAGCAATAGCCGCTTGCAAGACGTTGTTCAACTGCGATGTGGGTATCTCGGTGCGACGGTGGCGATAGACGTCTATCGCGGTTTGCAGCACCTTGTAGATGCGCTGCTTGGTCAACGCCGAGCCGAAGATAATGGGAAAATCGGTAAATGGGGCAAAACGCTCTCGAATTGTATTTTCCATGTGCCTCAATGCCGCTTGACTCTTATCAGCCACGAGGTCCCACTTATTAACCAACACCACGAGCCCCTTGCCATTCTTTTGAATAATCGAAAAGATATTGACATCCTGACTCTCGATGCCTCGCGTTGCATCAATGAGCAATACGCACACGTCGCTGTTCTCAATAGCGCGTATCGAACGCAACACGCTATAATATTCAATATCCTCGGTTACCTTGCCTTTCTTGCGAATACCTGCGGTGTCGACCAAGTAGAAGTCGAAACCGAACTTGTTGTACCTCGCGTAGATGCTGTCGCGAGTTGTACCGGCGATGTCGGTGACGATGTTGCGTTCTTGATCCATCAGCGCGTTGACCAACGACGATTTACCCGCATTAGGACGACCGACGATTGCGAAACGCGGTAAATCCTCAACAGGTCGCTCCCCCTCCTCGGTGGGCATCAATCTCACCACCTCATCAAGCAAATCACCCGTACCGGTACCGTTAAGGGCCGATATCGAATAGGGTTGTCCCAAGCCCAAGGCGTAAAATTCGGCCTCGGCATACAAACTCTCGTTATTGTCGTCCTTGTTGGTCACGACAAGCACCTTCTTGCCACTGCGACGCAGGATAGAAGCCACGTGTTGGTCAAGATCGGTAATGCCGTTCTTTATATCAACAACAAACAAAATCACGTCGGCCTCCTCAATGGCCAACTCCACTTGCTTGTTAATCTCACTTTCGAACACGTCGTCACTGCCGGCAACCCAACCGCCGGTGTCCACCACGCTCATCTCCATGCCCGCCCAGTCCATCTTGCCGTACTGGCGGTCGCGTGTTGTGCCGCTTGTGTCGTTGACTATCGCCGCACGCGTTTGGGTCAAACGGTTAAACAGAGTGCTCTTGCCCACGTTGGGACGCCCCACTATTGCCACAAGTCTTCCCATTTTACTGCTGTTTATTTATTGCGCATTGATGCGGATTTAAGTGAATTTACCGGATAAAAACCACAAATCACACGAATTAAACTCACCCACAGATTTTTATAGATATCTGCCGATTTACGCGAATTTACGAGTGACGATTTTGCGAATCACCGACTCTGTTACTCGATATAACCGAATTGGCGAAGCAGTTGCTCGCGATTGCGCCAATCGGGCTCGACCTTCACAAACAATTCGATAAACACTTTCTTCTCGAAGAAACGCTCTATATCCTTGCGAGCCTCAATGCCCACATGTTTCAAGCGACGACCGCCATGACCGATAATAATGCCTTTTTGGCTCTCGCGCTCAACGTACACCACGGCCATGATGTGTATTGACGTGTCGCTCTCGTCGAACTTTTCGACGATAACCTGTGCCGCGTAGGGCACTTCCTTGTCGTAGGTGAGCAATATCTTCTCGCGCACAATCTCGGTAACGAAGAAGCGACTGCTGCGATCGGTCAACGCGTCTTTACCGAAGTAGGGCGGGCACTCGGGCAACAACTCGACGATGCGTGCCATCAGGTTATCAACGTTGAAGTTGAGTGTCGCGCTTGTCGGGAACACCTCGGCTGTGGGCAGCAGTTGCTTCCACTGCTCAATCAACGCCACCAACTCATCGTTACCCTTGAGCAAATCTATCTTGTTGATGACGAGCAACACGGGTATCTGTTTGTGAGCAACACGCTCGAGGAAGTCGCTATTCTTGGTCGGGCTCTCAATCACATCGGTCACGTATAGCAACACGTCGGCATCAATCAGGGCACCGGTGCTATATTCAAGCATGCTCTCCTGCAACTTGAACTTAGGTTTCAATACTCCCGGGGTGTCGCTGAAAACGATTTGATAGTCATCGCCATTGACGATGCCCATGATGCGATGCCGCGTCGTCTGTGCCTTGTTGGTGATAATAGACAAGCGCTCGCCCACCAAACGGTTGCTGAGCGTGCTCTTGCCTACATTGGGGTTACCGACAATGTTGACAAATCCGGCTTGATGTGGCTTGTTTTCGCTCATCAGAGGCTCCAAATGAGATAAGAGGCACCCCATGTGAAGCCTGCACCGAATGCCGTCAACACAACGCGGTCACCGGCGTGCAGTCGCTGCTTGTTTTGGTCAAGACACAGCGGAATGGACGCGGCACTCGTGTTACCGACGTACTCGATATTCACAAGCACCTTATCGGGATTGATACCCAATCGCGAGCCCACAGCCTCAATGATGCGCAGGTTTGCCTGATGAGGTACTAACCAATCGATAGTGTCAACAGTGAGGTCATTGCGCTTCATGACTTCTTGTGTTGCCGTGAGCATGTCAATCACCGCATGACGATACACCGCACGCCCCTCTTGATACAAGAAGTGCTCGCCGGCCTCGACAGTAGCCGTCGTTGTGGGATTGGCACTGCCGCCGGCCTTATACACGAGGTTTTCAAGTCCCGACCCGTCGACATGGAACACAGCGTCGATAAAGCCTATGCCATCGGTCGTCGGTTCGAGCAAAATCGCCGCCGCGCCATCGCCGAACAACGGACACGTTGCACGATCGCTATAGTTGACCATCGACGACATCTTCTCGGCACACACCACTATGACCTTGCGATAAATGCCACTGCGAATATAAGCCGTCGCGTCTTGCGCCGCCACAATAAAACCGGCACAAGCCGCTTGAATGTCATAACCGTAGCAGCGTTTTTCCAATCCGCAACCGTGAATTATCACACTTGCCGTGCTGGGGAAACGATAATCGGGGTTGCTCGTGGCGCAAATCAACAAGTCAATGTCATCGGCTGACGTTCCGGTCTGTTCAAGCAGTCGGGTTACCGCTTGAATACCCATGTAACTTGACCCCACGTCCTTCTTGAGAATGCGGCGCTCCTTAATTCCGACACGACCGGTAATCCACTCGTCATTGGTATCCACCATGTGTGACAACTCATCGTTGGTCAACACATAGTCGGGCAGATAAGATGCGATGCCGCTAATCTTTGCGTTTATCATCGTCGTTTTTGTTTGGAAGTTCATATAATAGCAAATCCTAAACAGTGCCACAGCAACAGTCGGCTGCTACAGCGGGCATTGTTTAGGATTGTGTGCTAACGTGTCCGCACTGCTGCTCACTCGGCGGGCTCGCCCATCACGTTCTTGCCGCGATAGTAGCCACACTCGGGGCATACGGTGTGATAAACATGCCATGCGCCACAGTTGCTGCACTGGGCAATGGTCGGAGCGACAGCCACGTCGTGAGTACGACGCTTGGCAGTACGGGTCTTGGATTGTCTGCGTTTAGGATGTGCCATTTTGTTCTATGTTTTTATTTGTTTTTAATCATTTAAGTTCACGCAGGACATCCCATCGCGGGTCGGTCTCGTCATCGTTATTGACAGGCAACTCATCACTTGTAACACTCATGCTCTCCAGCAGTTGACTCATCTGCGCGTCGCACTGCCCTTCGGGATGGCTGTGGACAATAGGTATCGAGAGCAAAACCGTGTCGCGCATCATCGGTCCCAAGTCGAGTTTTGTCAAACTCTCGGGTACAACGAGCACGTCATCGGCACTGTCGTCAAACTCCTCACCCTGCATCTTGACGGTGACATGGTAACAGGTGTCGACGAGCAGCATCATGTCGTCCAAGCAACGGTCACAACCCACAATCAAGTGCCCCTTGCACACCATGTCAAGAACGAGTATATCTGCGCTCTTGTGAGTCACGGTCAGTGCCACGTCTACGGCACCGCCACGCACCTCGGTCTGCTCGATTGAGTTGATATAGTCGGTGTCTAAATGATACTCAAATGTCTCAACATTAGACACATAACCACGCAACTCCAATGTAAATGAAGCCACTTTAATGAGATGTAATACGTTAAACCGAGCGCAAAGGTACGACTTTTTTCGTTAATATTCAACCTTTTCCCGTTTTTTTTGCTCAAGCACAGTGCCGGGTGCGGTACAACAAAGTGACCGTGCCGCTTTACACTTAACATTCAGTCGAACAGTGTGGGGCGTTCGAGAAGACGGAACGTCATGCGGTGATGACGACACGCGCCATAGACCTTAATCGCCTCGCGGTGATCGGCAGTGGGATAACCTTTGTTGCGTGCCCAGCCATATTGAGGATATTGCTCTGCCAAACGACACATCAACTCGTCGCGGTGAGTCTTGGCCAAAATACTCGCTGCCGCTATCGATTGATAGGCAGCATCGCCCTTGATAACCGTTGTGTAGGGCACGTCACGCCACGGCGAGAAACGATTACCGTCGACGAGCACGGCATCGGGAACCACATCTAACGCGTCGAGCGCGCGATGCATCGCGAGTATCGAAGCACGCAAAATGTTGATGCTGTCAATCTCGCGAGGTTCAACCATCGCAACTGCCCAAGCCACGGCATCGCGCTCGATGACGGGGCGCAAACGCTCGCGAGCCGACTCGCTCAACTGCTTGCTGTCGTTGAGAGCGTCACACTCGTAACCCTCGGGCAAAATCACCGCAGCGGCAGTGACCGGACCGGCAAGACAACCACGCCCCGCCTCGTCACAACCCGCCTCGACACGACCGGGAATCATACATTGCTTTAACATGAAACAGACGGTTATTAAAACAGTTAAAGTCGCCCTAAAGTCAAAAACGACGAGAGTGAAACGAATAAAAAAGGACGGGTAATCGCACCGCTGAAAATAAAGTAATAAAACTCTTAGAAGTAAGCGGAACTTGACCTGTCCGATGCAAAGTTACGATTAAAATCGGATATAATACTCCTTAAATATATAAAAGTTTGTTAATTCTTTTCGACAAACGGCAACAACCCGGAAGTTTTCGAGTCCGCAAGCATCATTTTGTGTGACTAAAGTTGTGATAATTCTTGAGAATTTGTACTTTTGTGCAATAAATCAAACTATTAACCTCTTGAATACATTGCTATCCATATGATTCGCTACAGACTATTCCTCTTTTTCATCTCGATGATGTGGTGCTTCGGTGCTCTCGCCATTCCCGCCGATGACACCCCTCGTCCCTTTCTCCAACCCGATGGCACGACCTTGACGGTTCGCCTGAACGGTGACGAATTTTACAACTTCCACACCACTCTTGACGGCTATACCATCGTGCGCGATGCCGGCGGAGCGTGGACTTATGCTAAACTTCAAGGCGGCGAACCCGTGAGCACGGGAGTCATAGCACACGACGTTGCACAACGCACGCCGGCCGAGGTTGCGCACCTCACCTTTTTGCAACATGGTGTAGTGTCGGCAAGCGGTGTGGCACGCGCTCGCGCCAATCGGGTCGAACGCGACCGCGCGTTAAACATTGCGATGACTCGCGACAACAACTCCGGAGCACGTCGCATCACCGGAGTTTCGATGGATCGCAGCAAATTTCGCGGACTCATCATCTTGATAAATTACAACGACTTGTCATTCTCGGCATTCAGCAACCCTCGCTCAACCTATCAATCAATGACAAGCACCGTCGGTTATAGTGGTTTTTCCTACAATAACACGTGGTACTCGTGTCAAGGCTCGATGCGTGACTACTTCAACTATCAGTCCAACGGCTCGTTCAGTCCGCAGTTTGACGTTTTCGGTCCCATTTCAGTCAACTATAGCAAGACCTTTATACAACAAAACGATTTTGACCGCCGCAACGAACTTTTCAGCGCGGCATTAACGGCGTTAGACTCGTCCATCAACTATGCAAACTACGATAGCGACAACGATGGTATCATCGACATGGTGTACTTTATTGTGGCGGGATATACCAGCGAATACAGTGGCAACAACTCCGATTACCTGTGGGCTCATGCCGGGTATTTGTACACAAAAGACCGCACCTACCTCACGCTTGACAACAAGCGGTTCGGGCGCTACGCCTGTTCGGGTGAATTATACGGTTGGGAAAGCGATAATAATCCCTTCCCCTTGGGAATAGGCACCATGTGTCACGAGTTCAGCCACGTGCTCGGTTTGCCCGACATATATGACACCGACTACAGCACCAACGGTCAGAGTCTGCACCCGGGTCATTGGGACGTTATGGCAAGTGGCTCGGGACGTCACGACAAGGGACGCACGCCGGTCAACTACTCGGCATGGGAGCGTCACAACCTCGGCTTCGCAACAGCAAGCACCATCTCCAACACAACATCTTACACAATGTATGCAGGTAAATATCAAGCATATATACTCAACTCACCCAACAGCAAAGAGTACTTCACGCTTGAAAATCGCCAGCAGAGCGGTTGGGACACCTATTTGCCCGGTCACGGATTGGTAGTGTGCCGTGTTGACGAGAGTGTGAGTACCCCTTGGGACGGCAATACCGTCAATACCAACCCTGACCGCAATTACTATGAATTGTTGCGCGCCGGAGGAAGCGAGGCTGTTGATGCCAATAGTTCAACCGACCCGTTTCCCGGCACATCGGGCATCACCGAACTCAACTCGACGAGCGGTATTGCCCGTTTAACCACATGGGACGGCAAAATCAACACTCGCCGATTGACATCTATCACCGAGACAAACGGTGTCATTCGTTTCACCCTCGCCACACAGACAGCCCCCGAAGACGGTTATCTGAGTTACGAACTCGATGAAAGCGGCAGCGAAGCCTTCTTGCGCGTGACAGGACTGAGCACCACCGGCAAGGCGGCAACGTCACTCAACCTCACCATACCCACAACGGCGATATTTAACGGGAGGTCTTATCCCGTGCGTGAAATCAAGGAAAAAGCGTTGACCGATTGCGATAATATCACGAGCGTTAACGTGGGGTCGTCATGTCGTACCATAGGAGCAAACGCTTTCTCGTATTGTGACAAGTTGACGAGTGTCACCATTGCATCTGCCACAATCGGCAACTATGCCTTCGCCAACAATGCGGCATTGGCAACCGTTGACCTTCGCGAGGGTGTCACCACGATAAACACTCAAGCGTTCCGCAACACGGCAATAACGACAATTACAGTACCCGCATCGGTAACGTCATTGTCAGCCTACTTTGTTGATGCCTGCACCAAACTGGCGACCATTAATGTCAACAGTAGCAATACCCTGTACTCGTCGGTTGACGGCATCTTGTACAACAAGGCACAAACCACTTTACTGCGCAAGCCGTGCTATGGTGGCAGCGCAACATACCCGAGCACCTTGACAGCGATAGGGCCGTACGCCTACGAGCAGTGTGTCCGAATGGGAACCATCACCGTGCCCTACGGTGTCGTCTCTATAGGGACTGCAGCCTTCACCGAATGTACGTCTCTCAAGAAACTTTCTATTCCGAGTTCGGTGACAAGCATCGGCTCCAATTTTGTCCGGGGCTGCACATCACTTACCGACCTATATATCAACATGGCAACCCCTCCAACCGTATCGGACGCAAGCAGTTATTTCGGCGACACACAGCTCAGCAACTTGCACACACCCGTCGGCAAGGAGACGGCATACAAAAATGCCGGTTGGACCGGTTGGTCAACCTACAACACCAACCACGAGTATGCCTACGACCTCAGCGTGAACATCACCAACACGAGCAACGTACGCTTGTCCTTCACGTCACTGACCTCTTACAGTTACGTTGACGCGAACGGAAACAAAAAGATTGCTGACGGCACGGTGCTGATACAAGGAGCCGGCGATGGCGTGACAACAATCAACGGCAATATATCACCGGGCATGACCGTGACATATCGCAATAAAACTTACGCAATCACGCGTATCGCTCCCTACACCTTCACCCAGACCTCAGGCACCGCCTACACGGTAACGGGTTTCCGCGCAGTGACCCAAATTGACGAATTTGCCTTCTACGGCTGCAAAGCAATTTCATCGGTCAACATCTACGGTCCGGTTGAAAGCATCGGTCAGGACGCGTTTTCAATGATGACAAACTGTAGCGAGGTGATGATACAAAGCGATAACAACATCTCACCCTCGTTCAGATCTCGCTTGTATGGCGGGAACAAGAGCGGTTTCCTGTTCTGGATAAACAACAAGTACTACTACTCGGCACTGTCATATACCACATCATGGAGCTCGATAGGCGGCGACTCATCGATGAAGAATCAGTTACGTCCGTTCTTGCACGCCGAAGCCGAGGTGCAGCCATTCAGTTGCTACATGGACTACGTTGACCTCAACGCCAGCGGACTGTTACCCGGAGCATACTGGATAACCGGCTACGACCTCAGCACCAAGACACTCAAGACCACCCGGGCGACTTCCGGTAAGAGCAACCTGTGGAGCGTGGGCATGATACTCACGGGTTTGACACCGGGCAAAATATATAAGTTACAGTTGGGCAACAACAACTACTTGAGTGCAACGAGTTATCTCGAGCACAATAGCAGGAACGACACGCCTGTTACACCGAATTACGGTTACCACGTGTGGGATTCGTCCTCCAAAAGTTTTGTCAAGCCTACCGTCACTGTCACCGTTCCGTGTTGTAGCGCAATCCTCAAGATGCCAACCACCGACACCAAGAATGTTGACCGATGGATAATTGATGTCCTCGGCAACGCGTACGATGTCAATAAGGACTCTTTCGTGAACGTGGCCGACGTTAACGCAGTTCTTAACGAGATACTCAACCACCCGGACGGTAACGGCAATACAACGTTCGATGTTAACGGCGACAACATTGTTAATGTGGCAGATGTTAATGCCATTCTCTCATTTATCCTCATTAACCGGTAACACGTTTTATATTCTACTTCACAATAACGGGCATAACACGCGTTATGCCCGTTTGTTTATAGAACCTGATAATGGTTATTCCGAACGAATTATTGGCACGAAGTTTGCAGATATAAGTTAAAATTGTTAATTTTGTGCAACCTTAACTGTTAAACATATGATTATAGAATATTTTTCGGCTAACCTGTGGCAGTTGTGGACACTGATTTTCTTTGTTTGTCTGATACTTGAAGTGTTTTCGGGCGACTTTTTTATCATGAGTTTCGCTATCGGTGCGCTTGCCGGTATCTTGACTGCCGCAATCGGACTCAACTTCACTATCCAAGTTGTGTGTTTCGCCATACTGTCACTACTGTCACTGCTGTTTATCCGTCCGGTAGTGCTTCACCACCTGCATCGCGGTGAAGACTCTCGCGTGAGTAATGCCGATGCCATCATCGGTCGAGAGGGGCGTGTGAGCCAGTCGATAGAGACCGGTGGGTACGGACGCGTTGCCATTGACGGTGATGACTGGAAGGCATGCAGCGTGACCGGCGAGGCTATTGACGAGGGTACGAGAGTGAGAGTGGTGAAAATGGAGTCCATCATCGTCACTGTCGAACCCGTTTAATTATCAATCGGCGACTAACGCTCGCCATTAATAAATCAAAGATATGGATATCGGAACTATCATTTTAATCGCTATTATCGTTTTCGCCCTCATCGTGGTGAAAATGAGCATTGTTATCATTCCGCAAAGCGAGACAAAGATTATCGAGCGACTCGGTAAGTACTATGCTACGCTCAAGCCGGGTGTAAACATCATTATTCCGTTTATTGACCGAGCCAAAGAAATGATAACACTCGTTGCCGGTCGCTATGTTTACACGAGCAGTATAGACTTGAGGGAGCAGGTGTACGACTTCGACAAGCAGAACGTTATCACCAAGGACAACGTGCAGACTCAAATCAACGCGTTGCTCTATTTCCAAATTGTCGATCCGTTCAAGGCTGTGTACGAAATCAACAACCTGCCCAACGCTATCGAGAAGTTGACCCAAACCACATTGCGTAACATCATCGGTGAACTTGAACTTGACGAGACATTGACGAGTCGCGACACAATTAACACCAAGTTGCGTGCTGTGCTTGACGACGCTACCAACAAGTGGGGCATCAAGGTTAATCGCGTTGAGTTGCAAGACATCACGCCGCCACAAAGCGTGTTGCAAGCGATGGAGAAACAGATGCAGGCAGAGCGTAACAAGCGCGCCACTATCTTGACGAGTGAGGGTAACAAGGCAGCCGCCATCTTGCAGAGTGAAGGACAAAAGGAGGCTCGCATCAACCAAGCCGAGGCCGATCGTCAAACCGAGATTTTGCGTGCCGAGGGCGAGGCACAAGCCCGCATACGACGCGCCGAAGCCGAGGCAAAGGCTATCGAACTGGTAACCGAGGCTGTTGGCAAGAGTACCAATCCGGCCAACTACTTGTTAGCGCAAAAGTATATCGCCATGCTCGAGCAAGTCGCAAGCGGCGACCGCACCAAGACCGTGTTCCTGCCATTTGAGGCAAGCAACATGTTGGGAAGCATCGGTGGTATACGCGAATTGTTCAACGCCCCCGAACCTTGACATTAACTCTCGTGAAACGGCTGTTGCAAATGCCGCTACGAAATGCTCTCATTTGCAATAGCCGTTTCGCCTTATATAAAATTTCACTTGAACGATGATTAATGTGTTTCACATCGTGAGCGACAGCGTGTGGACCGGGACGTGCCAACAGGTGTACGATCTCGTGTCTTTCTTGCGTAACGACGAGCGTTTTTACGTTGAAGTCGTGTGCAAGAAGAACGATGCCGTGCTGAAACACTTTCGCCGACTTGAAGTGCCGGTGTCTATCTTGCCCCTTAAGGGCATCACCGACATCGACAGCCCGGTGAGGTTGGCAACCTTGTTGCGCAGGGGTAACAACGTGGTACACGTTCACAACATACGCGACGCGTGGACTGCCGTGTACGCCCGACGCATCAGCGAAAATCGCAACACACGGATAATAGCGACCGTGCACAAGATAGGCAAGATACGCACCAACTTCATTTACCGTCGCATCTACAAGAGCATCAACAAGTGGATCTTTATATCATCGTTTGCCCGCAAGTACTACGAGCAGTTGCTACCCAAAGCCAACAAATCACAGTGGCACACCGTTCACGACAGCGTCATTGCACCGCCGGATACACGAGACGGTGTCATCGTGCCACAGTTGCGCAATGTATTGGGACTCGGTTCCGATAAAGTTTTACTCATTTATCACGGACGTCTCAGTCCCGAAAAGGGCGTGATGACACTGTTGCGCGCCGTCAGCCAACTGGACAAAAGCCGGTATCACCTTGTTATCATCGGCGAGGGACACACCAAATTTGTGTCACAACTCAAGAGTTTCATTGTTGCCAACCAATTGCTGCGCAACGTGACCATGGTGGGTTTCAGGGAGCAGATATTGCAATATGTTGATCAAGCGGACATCGGTGTGGTTCCCAGCGTCCAACCCGAGGCGATGTGCTTGCCTTGTCTCGAGTATATGATGAGAGGTAAGGCACTGGTGACAACCGACAACGGAGCCCAACCCGAATACATTAACAACGGTGAAAACGGTGTGCTTGTACAGCCCGACAACCACCTGATGCTTGCCCAAGCACTAAATCACTTGATAGAAAATCCGGCAGAACGCTTACGACTGGGCGAACGGGCGCGTGTCACATTTGATGCCGAGATGACCTACGACCTCTTCTACAACTCCATCACCCAACTTTACTTGTCATGATACTCAATCGGCTTAACATCATCAACTACAAGAATATAGCCGAGGCTGATATTGAGTTTGCTCCTAAGGTAAATTGTTTGATTGGTAACAACGGCATGGGCAAGACCAATGTGCTCGATGCCGTTTATTACTTGAGCATGTGCAAAAGTCACACCGGTCAGCCCGACGGGACGGTGCTTACCCACGGCAGTGACTTCATGATGTTGCAAGGTCACTACACCCGTCACAAGGTGGAAGAAGACATCACGGTGAGCCTGCAACGCGGCAAGCGCAAGGTGATGCGCCGAGGCACCAAGGAATACAAGCGTTTGAGTCAACACATCGGTTTGATGCCGGTGGTGATGGTATCACCGGCAGACGTTGACTTGATACAAGGTTCGTCGGAAGTGAGACGCCGTTTTGTCGACACGAGTATATCGCAGGGTAATAGCGAGTACTTGTCAATGTTGATACGCTACAACAAAGCCCTCGAGCAACGCAACACAATGTTGCGCAATGAGTTGCGCGACCCGTTACTGTATGAGAGCGTGGAACAGATGATGGTTGGTGCAGCCGAGGTGATACATCGCGAGCGCTCGCAATGGGTACAACGATTTATTCCGCTATTCACTCGTTATTACAACTCCATTGCCGGCAACGACGAGGCTGTCACGATAGACTATAACAGCCACTTGAACGAGAGTACACTTGCTGTTGAATTGGAGCAAACTCGCGAACGCGACCTGCTGTTGGGTTACACCACACGTGGCATACACCGTGATGACCTCGTGTTAAATCTGTCGGATTTTCCCATGCGACAAACGGCATCACAAGGGCAAAGCAAAACCTACACCGTAGCACTGCGCCTTGCTCAATTCGAATACATGCTTGACTGCTGCTCGGCAACACCACTTCTATTGCTTGATGACATCTTTGACCGCCTTGATGCCTCGCGCGTGGAGAATATCATTCGCGTGGTGTCGGGCAATAACTTCGGACAGATTTTCATTACCGATACCAACCGTGAACACCTCGACACCATCATGTCGCGCCTTGAGGGTGATCACCTGATGATGCGCGTTGAGTCGGGCTTTGTGAGACCTCTAAAGAGTAACGAGAGATGAAACGAACCGAGCCTCAGAGTGTGGGAGAAGTCATCAACGAGTTGTTGCGCCACGAACACCTTGACACAGAGTTTGCCGAACATCGTGCTGCGATGTTGTGGTCACAGGTGGTCGGACCCGGCATAAATCGTTACACTATAAGTCGTGACGTGCGCGGTGGCGTGATGACCGTGAGAATTTCGAGCGCAAGCCTGCGACATGAGTTAATGATGAACCGCGAGACCCTTATAACACGACTCAATGAAACCGTGGGCAGCGAGGTCATCAAGGAAATAAAATTCATCTGAAATTAAAGCCTCGCCATTCGGGTGCTACACCCGAATGGCGAGGCTTTAATCCGGTCATTGCTCATGGCTGTGTTAATAGTGGCGGCCATGATGATGCGCGTTATCGGTCGTAAGCTTTACTCAACGACAGTCAACTGTTGTAACTGAGACGGCGTGAACGTGATTGTGAGGTCACGACGCGATTGAGCCGCCTTGAACAAATAGTTGACACTCACACCGTTTTTGACACACAACTGAACAAAACGGCGCATTGGGTTTCCCTTCTCATGAACCGCATTGTTGATGCTTGAAGCCATAGAAGCACGAAACTCATCACGCTTGGAAACAATCTCGTTGAAACTCATCTTATTCTCATCAACGATGTACATATAGAAGAAATCCTGCCCCGATAAGAGATTATCCACAAGCATCAATCCGGGCATCAATTCCTTGGGAAACTGCTCATGCTCCTCCTTTACCAAAGTGACAAGTTCCTTATATTCGGGTAAGCGATTAAGTGAGTCGATAAACGCTTGTCTCGCGGCAGCCTGATCAACAGCTCGTAACGTATCGACAACAACGCTGTCTTGCGGCACGCTGTCGGCAACAACCGGTGTGGCGGTGTCGGCAGCCTTGTCGCCCTGTTGCTGACCGGTACATGACACGAGCACCACCGACACGACAACGAATAATATCTGTAAACTTTTTTTCATTGTTGGTTCAACAAAGTTTCAATAATGCTAACCGATGCACACTGTCTGATGTTGGCAGCATCGGTAAGATGTCCTATAATAATGCCGACAAGGTCGCCGTACTCGTTTATGACAGGCGAACCGATTACTTGTGGCGACGTGTTCATATCAATAAGAAATGTGTCTGTTCCCTGCTGGCTCACATGACCGCTGTACGACTTCACATCAACACGCTCGCTACTTGAGGAGGACAATACATTGATTGTCGCACCCACAGCGGGTAGCGAACGCACTGCAGCATCGGGAGCAATCAATCCCGCCTCATGCTTCGACGGTATGGTGAGTGTTCCCGAACTTGCCGGTGTCACCCCGTTATTAAGCCTCAACAGACACACTGTTGAGTTACTCCTGAGCACTTCACACGGCACCATATCACCTTGCTCAATTACACTCCCATTATAAGCCACGCGCACAGCATTGTGACAGCCGAACTTGACCTGCGTAGCGTCAATACTGCGCAACTTGGTCACCACATCACGCGCCTTGAGAATATCCGACATCAAGTCGAGGCGTTTTTGACGATATTCGTTGACCCGCTTCGGGTCAAGTTCGATGATACTGTCATTCTTGTCGATGTCGTAACACGCATTGATTGAATCGGCAAGCAACCGATAATGTCGCGAGCGCTCTTTTTGCTCAGCCTCTGCCCACCCGATAAGACGGTCTATCAAGTCTTGCACTTGCAGTTTCACATCACCGCCCAACGCTCCCGGATCGGCAATTGCCGTTGACGTGATAATGGTGCCGGCATTGTCTATAAAAACACCGGCACCGGTTGTTGTCGTGGGAACTATGCTATCGGGACTCGTGGTCAGCCCACTGAAGTTACCGTCGGTCAACTCGCTATAATAAAACGTCTGACCATCGGGAAGGGTTACATGATAGTAGTAGTTGTTGAGCACTGTGACCACGCTCGATGCCGTGAGCGAGGGGTCTTGTTTGACCCCTGCCAAGGCATTGATCGTGTCACGATAGCGCCAGTAACCGTAACCACCGCCACCGAGCAAGGCGAGCAATAGCACTGTCCACAAAATTCGTTTCATGATACACTATTTTATCGTATAAATAGTCTATCGCTATAACAGTTACTTCGCCACTGCCTCGAGACGCTTCATAACCGCGAACATGAAAATCGCAGCTATCAAACACACACCGAGGAAAACACTCCAACAAGCCCACAAGGGAACCTTGCCCCAAAGCAGACCTCCCACAACAACGAGTTGGTTGCCCAATGCTGTTGCAACAAACCAACCGCCCATCATCATACCCTTATACTTGGGAGGCGCAACCTTGCTGACGAAAGAGATGCCCATAGGCGACAACAACAACTCACCGAACGTGAGTATCAAATAGGTGCCGATAAGCAAGTTGGGTGTCACATCTGCTACGTGTATGCCTTCACCGTTATCGTTCATCTGTGGCATGGGCAGCCCTACCGATGCAATAGCCATAATACCGTAGGCAATGGCTGCGACTATCATACCGTAGGCAATCTTGCGAGGTGCACTCGGCTCCTTGCCCTTGGCTGCGAGAGAACTGAAAATTGCCATGCTCACCGGTGTCAATGCCACTACATAGAATGGGTTGAACTGTTGGAATATAGGCGCGGCAATGCTGATTTCGCCCGTCAAGTTGTAATACTTGTAAACCAACACACCCAACGCACCGACTATCACGGCAGCCGAAATTGCCTTGGCTTGAGTACTCTTGCTTTGGAATAGCGAGAAACCGGCGTACACTATGAATATCACTAACACGAGGTTCCATACATCAAATGCCATACTCTCAAGTCCACTTGACGTGTTGGCTGTGAATTCGTCGGCAAAGTAGGTGAGAGAAAGTCCGTTTTGATGGAATGCCATCCAGAAGAAGATAACCACCGCAAACACGAGACAAAGGGCAATGATTCGCTCCTTGGTCTCGGTTGCTGATAACTCGACGGTTTTCGAATCACCCTCAGCAGCCTTGGCACGCACGGCACCCTCGGTGTGGCGGAAGGTAGAGCGGAAAGCATAGTAAATGATAATGGACACAACAAGTGACGCACAAGCCACTGCAAACGAGAAGTGATAAGCATCATTGCCCGAATACCCTAACACATTCTCGGCATACTCCTTAATCTTGATAGCGGCAGTTGGAGCAAACAAGGCACCGATGTTGATTGCCATGTAGAAAATTGAAAATCCCGAGTCACGCTTGGCACTATACTGTGCATCGTTGTAGAGGTCGCCCACCATCACTTGGAGATTGCCCTTAAACAAGCCTGTACCGAAGCCTATTAATAACAACGCACCCAACATCACTACAAGAGCGAGCGTATCGCCTCCCAATGGAATTGACAATAACAGATAGCCGAGGAACATCACGATGATGCCCGTTGTCACCATTTTGCCGAACCCGAGACGGTCAGCCAAGAAACCGCCTATTAACGGGAAAAAGTAGACTAACATCAAGAACGAACTGTAGATTGTTCCCGCCATGGCAGGTGACAATCCGTAATTAGCCCGTAGAAACAATGCAAACACGGCTAACATCGTGTAGTAGCCGAAACGCTCGCCCGTATTGGCGAGGGCGAGAGCATAAAGTCCTTTTGGTTGTCCTTCAAACATATATAGTGAAATTTAAGAATTGTTTCTCTCTTGTAACACGGTGAATGCAAGAGCACTTGCCTTTACTCGCTTGAGTATCGACAACAAGCCGTTGCTGCGAGTGGGTGTCAACTGGTCACGAAGTCCGATGCGCTCGATAAAATAAAGGTCTGCATCAACAATGTCTTTAGGTGATTGACCGCCGTACACCCTCACGACGAGAGCAACCAAACCCTTGACTATCGAACTGTCGCTATCGGCCCGCACTCTCATTGTTCCGTCGTGCTCCAACGCACAGTCGACCCACACCCGGCTTTGACAACCGTCAATGAGGTTATCGGGGTTCTTCAATACATCGGGCATAGCGGGCAATAACGCTCCCAACTCGATGATGTAGGCATAACGATCCAAGAAGTCGTCGAATGCCTCGAATTCCTCTATTATTTGATCTTGTATGTCATTAATGGTCATCATAGCAGTTGTTCAGAAAGGAATGTCCGTAGAGGTGTTACCGAAATAGTTACCGCGATCGAGATTGCGATAGCCAATCGCCTCCATGATATGGTTAACGAGCACGCGTTCCTCGCCGGCAAGGTCGGCAATGGTGCGAGCAACCTTGAGAATGCGGTCGTAGGCACGAGCACTCATGTTAGTGCGTGTCATCACATCACGCAACTTGTCGAGTCCGGCAGCGTCGGGTTCAGCCCAACGATGTATCATTGACGATGACATTTGGGCATTGCAATGAACTCCCGGTGTGGCTGCAAACCGTTCGACCTGTATGTGACGTGCGGCAACGACGCGCGACCTGATGGCAGCACTGCTCTCGCCCGACTCTTTGCTTGCAATATCGTCAAATTCAACCGGTTGAACTTCAATTTGCAAGTCAATACGATCCAGCAAAGGTCCTGAAATTTTACTCAAATAATGGTGGCGCTGATAATCATTGCACACACACGGCTTGTGGGGGTGACCATAATACCCGCAAGGACACGGGTTCATGCTCGCCACGAGCATGAATGATGCGGGATACTCGGTCGAATACTTTGCCCGACTGATAGAGATAACACGGTCTTCAAGCGGTTGTCTCATCACCTCCAACACGCTGCGGTTAAACTCAGGCAATTCGTCAAGGAATAGCACTCCGTTGTGAGCCAACGATATTTCTCCCGGAGTAGGATAGGTGCCACCACCGACGAGTGCTACCGGTGAAATGGTGTGATGTGGCGAGCGAAACGGGCGTGTTGTCATTAACGTAGTGTTTCCCGACAACTTACCTGCAACACTGTGTATCTTGGTGGTTTCCAATGCTTCTTGCAGCGTGAGGGGAGGCATGATGCTCGGCAATCGCTTTGCCATCATACTCTTGCCACTGCCCGGGCTGCCCACGAGCAAAATATTGTGTCCGCCGGCACAAGCCACCTCAAAAGCGCGCTTTACACTTTCCTGACCTTTAACATCGGCAAAGTCAAACGGGAAATTCTCTTGATTGCGAGCAAACTCGGCACGCGTGTCAACAACCGTAGGTTCCAAGTCACGCTTGCCGTTGAGAAAATCAACCACTTCGGTAAGGTTATCGACACCGAAAATTTTCAAGTTATTTACTACTGCCGCCTCATGTGCGTTGGCACGAGGTAAGATAAAACCGTCAAGCCCCATCGAGCGCGCCACAATTGCCATGGGCAAAGCACCCTTGATGCTGCGTATAGACCCGTCGAGACTCATCTCGCCCATTATCATGTACCGGTCGAGCCTGTCGGCACCGATAACCTCGGCTGCTGCCATGATGCCTATTGCCAATGGCAGGTCGTAAGCCGAACCTTCTTTTTTAATGTCAGCCGGTGACATATTAATCACAACACGCCTGCCGGGAAAGCGATAACCGCTTTGTTGCATTCCGCAACGCACTCGCTCCGAACCTTCTTTGACGGCAATGTCGGGCAAACCGACGAGGGTGTACCCCACCCCACTATCAACGCTTACCTCAATGTCCACCTTGATGGCATCGATACCGTACACTGCGGCCCCTATTGTTCGTGCGAGCATGGTTTCAAAATTTAGTCAAACGATGAGTCAATAATCACGATCAATGATGTAGTCGAGCAAACGTAGTAAAGTGGCGGTAACGTCATTATCGGCACTTGATGCCAACAGTGCGCGTGCCTCGTTGCGCAAACGGTTCATCACATCGCCGGCATAGACTACACCACCTCTTTCTTTGGCAAATTCAACGAGCATGTCAATTTGCCCCGGTGTCAAATCGCCTTTTACAAGCACCTCACGCATTTCACGTTCAATGGGTAAATCACCGTTCAGAACGTGAATTAAAGGCAGTGTCACCTTGCCTTCACGCAGGTCGTTTCCTGTGGGTTTTCCCACATTGTTGCTATAATAGTCAAAAATGTCGTCCTTGATTTGGAAACACAATCCCAATAATCGGGCGAACTCACACAACAGTGCCGACTGTTCGAGCGTTGCTCCGGCAGTCAGTGCCCCGACCTTGGCACACGCTACAAACAGCGATGCCGTCTTACGACCGATAATATCCATGTAACGCTCCTCGTCCAACACATGACGACGTGCATTGTCAATTTGGCTAATTTCTCCGACCGATAAATCTCTACCCATGTCGGCAAGTGCACTCAACACCTCGGGAATACCGGTAGTCACTGATGCCCGTAAAGCCCCCGTTACGAAAAAATCGCCTATTAACACAGCAATGTGATTGTCCCACACACTGTTAATAGTGGGGTGCGAACGACGGCTGCGAGCACGGTCTATAACATCATCATGAATTAGCGAGGCATTGTGTAACATTTCAACAGCAGCGGCTGCATGGCATGTTTTATCGTTCACACCTCCATAAAACTTCGCACTCAACAGCACCAACATCGGGCGCAGTTGCTTTCCTTTAGAGCGCAAATATTCGGTGACAATAGCATCGGTTAACTCGTTGTCACTGCGCATCGTATCGGCAATAATCCCATTAACACGCGCGAGATCATTGCCGATTATCATTTTGATATCGTCAATTACTTTCATTTCGGTAGCGCAAAGGTACGAAAATAATGCGAATTTGTCAACGATTACATATTATTAAACCGGGTTTCGTAATTGAATATTAAGAACCCGGTTTGATTATACTCCACTCGACATAAATCAACTGCGAGCGAATTCAGAAAGGAGTTGAAACCTACATGACCCTATTTACTCAAAAACCGACGATTAACGTGTGCAAGAAAATTGTCTTTGTATAAATCACCTATTGGAAGTGAATTTTGGGTACCTATGTCAACATGATTTTTATTAACCTCGCGAATGCAACGAAGGTTGATGATGTAAGAACGATGAATGCGCATGAAACGGTTTGACGGCAGACGTTCTTCAATTTTCTTCATGCTCATCAATACCGTTACCGGCCGTTGACCGTCTATCATGTGAATTTTAAGGTATTCACTCATTGCCTCGACATAGTGTATATTTTCAACATCAATGCGCACTATCTTGTAATCAGCCTTGATGTAAATTTCGTCATCAACGATGTAGTCGGTGTTCTCACCATGTTCTTCTCTATTGTTCAACTTGAGCCGGTCAAGTAACTTGGCACAAGCCTGCCTGAACTCTTCAAGGTTGAAAGGTTTCAACAGATAATCCACTGCACCTACTTTAAATCCGTCAAGTGCATAGTTTTCATAGGCTGTCGTAAAAACAACGAGCGGTGGGGCAGCCAACTGTTTAATAAATTCAAGACCGCTCAAATCGGGCATATTAATATCGACAAACACAGCATCGATGTCGTTTTCGGCAATCACCTCAAACGCTCGAGCCGCATTGTTACAACAGGCTACCAAATCAATATACGGCACTTGAGACGCGTAATGCTCTATCTGCTTCAGTGCCAACGGTTCATCGTCAACTGCTATACACCTTATCATAACAAATCAATAATGGAAATCTATAATAATAATGCTCGCTGCAATTCAACTGATCAGCCATAAATTGCAACTCATCTGTAAAACGTCGCTTACAGATGAGTTGCAAAGTTAATAAAAAAATACTAATTATTAACTTTTATGACCTTTTTTATGTTATTTTATTTACCTTAAATATAGGGTTTGCTATATAATCATCACTTATAAAACAGCCTGAATATTGACTTAATAATGGAAACTGCTGCCGCCGAGAAATTCACGCAACAAACTTGTACCCGGTATATCAGCCTCATCAAGAGGCTCAAAATAACTTAAAAATTTCATCAAGCGATTAGCCTCGGCATATTCGTCACTGTTCATAGGCACTTGTCGCAGTATGGGTTCGGCAAAGTTTTTCATAACAGCCAACTCAAACAACAAACTGCTGTTGAACATAGCATCGGCATTCTCATGAAACGGCATGATCCACTTTTCTTCACCGCGGCGCACACTTGCCCACCGCTTGATAGTTTGTTGTGCATTATAATTGCGATACTTGTAATCGCGAATAATTCGACGAAGCAAACGATTATCAAACGTACCTATCCAGTTGTGATCATCAATACTCAATGTGGTCAATGCACTGACAAATACTTTAAACTTTTGCTGTTCGGGAATGCCCTTGGTCAACTCGGGATTAAGACCGTGAATACCCTCCATAAGCAGTACTTCCTTGGGTTCCAACTTCATTGTATTGCCTCTATATTCGCGTTCACCTTTAGCAAAGTTATAGGTAGGCAAGGCAATCTCTTCTCCGGCGAGAAGGCGAGTAATATCCTCATTGAGTTGCTTGAGATCAAGAGCATACAGCGACTCATAGTCAAAGTCGCCTGTCTCATCGTGTGGAGTGAGATGACGGTCAACAAAGTAGTTGTCCAATTCTATAACCTTAGGTGACAAATAATTGGTAATCAACTGTATGGCAAGGCGTTTACTGCTTGTTGTTTTACCGCTGCTTGACGGTCCGGCAATGAGAACTACACGTGCACCCCCCTCGTGATAACGACGGGTAATCTCATCGGCAATCTTGGCAAACATTTTGTTGTGTAACGCCTCGGCAACATTTATCAATAGCGGTGCATTGTGTTCACGAATTACCTTGTTAAGGCTTCCCACATCGTGTACACCTATCACATCGTTAAAGCGTGTATACTCGGTAAATGCTTTGAACAATTTGGGTTGACTTACTGCCATTGCAGGTACGACAGGATTTTTTCTATCCGGACCTATCAATAACATTCCTTGCTCATAAGGTACGAGGTCAAATACCGACAAAAATCGCGTACTCGGTACCAACGGACCATAAAAACTGTCTATTATATCATCAAGTTTATAATAAGCAGTATATAATTCGGGTATGGTTTCAAGCAGGCGAACCTTATCGTTGAGACCCTGAGAACGGAACATCTCAATAACATCGGCAGTCAATCGCTCGCGACGCTGGAAGACAATGTCATTTTCAATAATTTCTTGCATTCGCGACTTGATGCCGCTCACTATCTCGTCGGTCAACACAATGTGTTCTTCATGCTTGAGCCGGCAATAATGACCGTTACCTATCGAGTGCTCTATAGTCAATCGATGACCGGGATACAAGTCATTGATAGCCTTATATAACACCATGCATAACGAACGGGTATAAACACGGTATCCGCTATTGCTGTTTATATCAAGAAATTCCAACTGACAAGGACCGTAAACCTTGAAGTGCAAATCTTGATTACGATTGTTTACATAACAACACAATGCGGTGAAACCCACTCGTTGCTCTATAGTTTTGAAAATGCTTTCCAAACTTTCACCACCGTCAACGCTGATGTATTCGGCAGTGTTTTTACAATATATTTGCAAATCTTCACTCATCAAAACAAAGGAATTATCCAGAAAAATATAATAATCAATATAGTGCCTATAATGGCGAGTTTTTGACGAAACTCATTACTCGGACTCTTACCGGTTATCATTTCGTACAGTTCTAACATTGCAGCACCGCCATCAAGCGGATAAACCGGAATTAAATTAAGTAAGGCGAGATAACCCGACACCGTACCCAAATAATACATGAAAAACGAACCATATACACCGGTAACCATCAACATCATTATCACAAACCAAGTCAATAAATTGAAAATTATTCCGGCAAGTGATATTATGAGACGCTTTAACGGCGGCAATACACTATATTGATAAGGATCAAATCGTGTTATACCACCAAAAGGTAATATACCCAAAATCCAGCGTGTTCGTCTCCACGAGTCACGAGGTGTCTTGTAATAGTCGAAAGTAGGTGTATAGGTGATGATAGGGAAAAAGAATACTTGAACCTCTGTCACACGCACCTTGAAAAGCCTGCCGGCAATGTAATGACCCAACTCGTGAATGAAAACCACTATAACAAGACACGCCAACCAAATGAGGGTGTCCATGGTGTCACTTTGCCAACAATTCTACAACGAGATTTTCAATATCGGATATAGGAGCGGTAGGCTCGAAACGACGCACTACATTACCCTCACGATCAATGACAAATTTTGTAAAATTCCACTTTATGTCGGGCTTTGAAGCATAATCGGGATCCTTCTTACTCATCATGTCGGCTAAAATCTTACCGATGGGGTGATCGAGGTCGAAACCCGCAAAACCGCAACACGATTTAAGATAAACAAACAGTGGTGATGCGTTTTCACCATTCACATCAATCTTCTTGAATTGTGGAAACTTGGTACCGAATGTGAGAGTACAAAATTCATGAATTTCGTCCTCGGTTCCGGGTGCTTGCTCACCGAACTGGTTACAAGGAAAATCCAAAATTTCCAAACCCTTGTCACTATACTTCTCATACAGTGTCTCCAACTCTTCGTACTGAGGTGTGAAACCGCATCGAGTTGCCGTGTTCACTATCAACAATACCTTGCCGGCGTAGGTTTCACCGATGTTGACCTCTTTACCCTTGCGATCGATAACAGTGATGTCTTTTATACCTTGTCCAATCATAATATTGCAATTTAAAATTAATAATAAAAATATAATTGTCTTTTTCATATCAAGCCTAAATTATGCGAAATTTCAAGCATGCGATTTATGGGACGAACTGCGAGACGAGCAGTCTCACTGTCAACCTCTATCTCGGGTGCCATATACACTAATGAATTATATAATTTTTCTAAAGTAATCAACTTCATGAAGTTACATTCATTGCAAGCACAAGTGCCGTCCTCGGGAGGAGCGGGAATGAATGTTTTTTCGGGACAACGACGCTGCATTTCAAACAATATACCACTCTCGGTAGCGACAATAAACTCATTGGCATCATCACTCACAGCATAGTTGAGTAAAGCCTGTGTACTGCCTATCTTGTCGGCTATCATTCTCACCGGTTTCGGACACTCGGGGTGTACGAGCACTTTTGCATCGGGATATTGTCGCTTGAGTTCGAGCAATCGTGAGAGTGAAAATTGCTCATGAACATGACAAGCACCATCCCACAACAGCATATCACGACCTGTCGTAGCACTGATGTAATTACCCAAATTGCGGTCAGGACCGAAAATAATTTTTGCATCCTCAGGCAAACTCTCAACTATTTGACGGGCATTACCGCTAGTAACAACAACATCGGTAAGCGCTTTCACTGCCGCACTCGTGTTAACATAACTCACAACAGTGTGATCGGGGTGGTCGGCAACAAAACGCGCAAACTCGTCAGCCGGACAACTGTCGGCGAGCGAACAACCGGCATTTATGTCGGGCACTATAACTGTTTTGTCGGGACATAAGATTTTGGCTGTTTCGCCCATGAAGTGTACTCCACACAAGACAATAACACTCGCTGTTGTTTTAGCCGCCAACTGAGCCAGTGCCAAACTGTCGCCGATGTGGTCGGCAAGTTCTTGTATCTCTTGACGTTGATAATAGTGAGCCATAATCACGGCATCTCGCTCGCGCTTGAGCCTGATTATCTCGGCACGCAGGTCTATACCCTCGGGCACCGGTATATCAACATAACCCTTATCCACGTTCATATAATTATATTTTTAATTTATTCTTTTTTAAAAAAATTATTATTGATGATTATTATTGCTTGTTGATAGCGTTGATAACTTTTTGTTAAAAAATTTGCTTTTTAACTTGTTAAGCTGTAATCAAAGTTTATTTACATTTAATTCACAGTCTTAGTCTCTATGAGTTAGTTAATTAAATGTATTATCCACAGCCTGTGAATAATTGGCAAAGTTAATAAAATTAAGGGTATTTTCATAACTGTTTTTGTGGAAAAATGCGTGAAAAATAACTTAATAAGTTTTAATAGATTTTTTTGGAAACAAAATAAGTTTTTATATACAGGGTTCATTTTTACTATGCAAATAAAGTTTTCATTTTTTTTATACAATTTATCCACAATAATTGTGCACACAGTTGTGGATAAATTTTCTTAGATTATAATAACGTCGAGATCGTCAGGCACAACAATGTTGCCTTTGAATTGTGTTGCGGCCTCGGCAATAAAAGCGGTAGAACGAGTGTTGAGGTGTTTGTCCTCGGTGTGGTAAAGAAGTAAATTTTTTACATTAAGATATTTTGCTGTCATTCCCGCATCAAGTGCCGTGCTATGATGTTTTTCATAAGGTCTGAATTGTTCGCGGTTAGCGTAAAGACAAAATGCTTCGCACATTAACCAGTCGCATCCTTGCACAAGATGTTCATTAACCATATTGAACGGTTCATCGCCGGCAACGGCAACTCGTTTACCTCCCGGTAAGGTGGCAACAAAACCGTATTGCTTGGTTTTAATGCTACATACATCGAAAACGGTAATTTCAATATCGTCAATTTCCAAGTGTTCACCGTCATCAACTTGCCTGAATATAATAGTTTCATCAAATGCTGCCCTTATTTTTTCAGGTAACATCAATTCGCACATTGACTTGAGTGCACTGATTACCTCGTTGTGACCGTAAACAGTAAGTTTTCCCATATATTTACGCTTGAATTGGAGAGGAGAAATTTTCCTTATTATCCACACTGCACCCATGATGTGATCACAGTGACAGTGGGTTATAAAAAGATGATGAATATCGTTGTAATCGAGTTGTGATGACTCTATACGTCCGAGTATGCCGTTTCCACCACCGGCATCAACCATGATACCGCTTTTTTCACTTTTAATATAGAAGCAAGTGTTATAACATTGAGTTACCATTGCACTGCCGGTGCCGAACATTGTTATTGATTGCATGATATTGTCTATTATTTGGTGCAAAAAGTAGCGGGTCTCAATTCAGAATGAGTGGCAACTCTATTGAGAACGTTGTTCCACGACCTATTTCACTGTCCTTGACGTAGATACGTCCGCCGTGATATTCTTCGATAATACGCTTAACCAAAGTGAGTCCCAACCCCCAACCGCGTTTTTTGGTAGTGAAACCGGGAGTAAAAACGTTCTTGAAATTTTTACGGGCAATACCCTTGCCGGTGTCGCTGACAAGTATTAATGCCATACGCGTGCTAACGTTGATGGTGATATCGAGTTTGCCCTCGCCGTCCATGGCATCGACTGCATTTTTAGTAAGGTTTTCCATCACCCATGCGAAAAGAGGTTTGCAAAGCATTACGCGTGCCTGTTGAGCAGCCGGCTGTTCCGAAATGGTGAGTTTTACACGCTTGGGAATGCGTGACTGCATGTAAGCGAGAGCCTCTTTAACAGCATCGACCAGTTCAACCTCGTCTTTATCGGGCATACTGCCTATTTTTGAGAAACGGTCGGCGATGGTTGACAAGCGTTGAACGTCCTTATCAATATCGGCGACAATTTCACTGTCAACCCCCATTGTCGGTAATATTTGTGTCCATGCCATCAACGACGAGATGGGCGTGCCTAACTGATGAGCGGTTTCCTTTGATAGTCCTACCCACACCTTATTTTGCTCGGCTCGCTTGACACTCATCAGTGCAGTGTAGGCGATAGCGACAAAAATCAATACTACCACCAGTTGTATATAGGGAAAATATGCAAGTTGTTTGAGTAAGGTAGAGTCCTCGTAGTAAAGATACTGTGTTGTGTTGTCGTCAATGACAATTTCGATTTTGTTGCGTGAATTGGTAAGAGATGAAAGTTTGTCCTTAAGGAACTTCATGTTGCGTTCGCTGATGTCAAGCACGGCAAGACTGTCAACGCTCTCGGGTAATCTGAAGTTGCGATGTAGTAAAATTTCACCGTCGGCATCAACGAGCAACACAGGTATGTTGTGATTGTCTTCAATGATGCTTAACAGGAAATCCACATCGGCATCACTGTTTTCACGTGTCAGTTCGCGTGTGGCATTTGCCCAAATTTGCATTCTTGAGCGTTCTTGTTCGGCAAGGTCGTTGACAAGATTGTTACTGATGAGCAAGAAAATGCCCACCAATAACAGACTGACTCCGATAAACACCATTTTGTAGATGCGCCTTGAGTCGTATATGTTGCGCAAGTTAGCCACAGTACATCATTGTGCCGTCAGGCAAGTTTGAGGTCGAAATCAGTAACAAGTTTTTTGAAACTGTCGTATCTTGCCGAGAGGTCACGTGCAACTTCTTGTGGCGACATGATGCGTCGCGTTTCTTGTGTTTGGTCAACGGCGAAGTTGAAGGCAATCATGTCATTTTCCAACGCGTCGCGCAGGGCGGTGAGCCACTTAGGCTTATTATCCTCCATGATGCTGACCTCGGCATCGCTTGCCACGGTGAGCAAGTAGGTGTCCTCTCCCACCCTCACCGGCAAG
Organism: uncultured Porphyromonadaceae bacterium; assembly: GCA_937901905.1. Taxonomy (GTDB): domain Bacteria; phylum Bacteroidota; class Bacteroidia; order Bacteroidales; family Muribaculaceae; genus Sodaliphilus. Next base: position 28,860 of record CALDIF010000034.1, read on the forward strand.
TGATTGCGCATCAGTGTAATTATTACTTGTTCGTTATGGTGAGTGTTAATGTAGTCTTTCCACGCGTCGAGCAGTTGCTCGTCGGTGTAGTTGTTCCGCCTCACTGTGTTGGCTTGGCTTGTTTGTTGTTCCTCGGCAACGTTATTGGAACTGATTCGCACAGTTGATGTTCCGGCAACACGTCGCGGTACACGTGGCGAGTGTGATGCGGTGGTCTGGTTGGGTACATCTGCATTACTCACAGGTGCAGTGGTCGCAGCATTTGATTTGGGTATCACAGTTTGAGCGTGTGTCACCGGAGTTGGCGTGCCGACAGTGTCAGCTGTTGCCGTGATTGGTTGTATTTTAACCGGATTGTCACCTCGTGTCGCTTCGAGCGGTTTGAGAATTTGACACAGTTTGACGAGGGTTAATTCGACAAGCAGTTGCTTGCTTGTGGCATCGCGATAGTTGAGGTCGCAAGTACAACACAAGTCAACGGCGCGATAAAGGAAACCCGCATTTACCTCACTTGCTTGCTGCAAATAACGTTCACTAACCGTGGCGTCCATTTCGAGCAACGAGCGCGTCGAAGGAACTTGTGCCACCATGAGGTCGCGCAAGTGAGCCGCCAGACCATTGATGAAAAACAAGGAATCAAAACCCTTGTCGCGCACCTCCTTGTAGATTAACAATGCGCCCGGAACATCACCCTCAATGGCACACTGTACCAACCTGAAGTAGTAGTCGTAGTCCAGCACATTGAGGTTGTTGATTGTGTCTTGATAAGTGATGTGTCCTCGTGTCGAAGCGACAACCTGGTCGAATATAGACAAAGCGTCACGCATTGCTCCATCGGCCTTTTGGGCTATAACATTGAGGGCCTCGGGCGCGGCTTCAACACCCTGATCGGCAGCGATGCGCTGCAACTGCTGCACGATGTCGGGAACAGTGATACGGGCGAAGTCATAGATTTGGCATCGCGACAAGATGGTGGGTATAACCTTTTGTTTTTCGGTTGTAGCGAGAATAAAGATGGCATACTCGGGTGGTTCTTCAAGCGTCTTGAGAAAGGCGTTGAATGCTTGGTTAGAGAGCATGTGAACCTCATCAATGATGAAAACGCGGTAGCGTCCGCCTTGAGGAGGTATGCGCACCTGGTCGGTAATGTTGCGAATATCGTCGACCGAGTTGTTACTTGCCGCATCAAGTTCGGTGATATTGTAACTTTGTTGTTCGTTAAAGGCTCGGCATGACTCACATTCATTGCATGCCTCGCCCTCGGCTGTGGGGTTTAGACAGTTAATTGTTTTGGCGAAGATGCGGGCGCACGTTGTCTTGCCTACACCGCGCGGACCGCAAAACAGGTAGGCATGCGCCAGTCGTCCGCTAGCAATAGCCGTCTTTAACGTGTGGGTCAACGATTGTTGTCCCACAACACTGTCAAACGAGGTCGGTCTGTACTTGCGTGCCGACACTATATAATTACTGCTCATTATTGCTCGGTTAGTTACATCAACTCGCAAATTTACTATTTTTTTCGTGTCTGTGCAATTCACTTTGTCATTTATCTTTATCTTCGAGGTTGCCGAAACGGATATAATGATAAAGTGCATGATGTGTTGTGTTGGCACACTTGCAAAGCAAATTTTGTTTTATTACCTTTGCAACTCGGTTTTTAAGCGGGGAATGAAATTCACGTTTGACATAATAGTTATCGGTGCCGGTCATGCCGGTTGTGAAGCGGCACATGCCGCAGCACGATTGGGTTCACGCGTCTTGCTTATCACGATGGATATGAACAAGGTGGCGCAGATGAGCTGTAACCCGGCAGTCGGCGGAATTGCAAAGGGGCAAATCGTTCGCGAAATTGATGCAATGGGCGGCATGATGGGCATCGTGACCGACCGCACCAGTATACAGATGCGTATGCTGAATCGCAGTAAAGGACCTGCGATGCACTCACCCCGAAGTCAAGCCGACCGCATGCAGTTTATTGCTCGTTGGCGTGAGGCTCTTGATAACACCCCCGGCTTGTCCTTATGGCAAGATACGGTTAAACAACTTGTCATTAAAGACGGTCGTGTAACCGGAGTTATAACATCGCTCGGAGTGACTTTTAATGCTCGTGCCGTCATACTCACTGCCGGAACATTCCTCGGTGGTATGATGCATGTGGGACGGGTAATGACTCCGGGTGGACGAGTGAGTGAACCCGCGTCTACCGGTTTGACCGGGCAACTTGTTTCATTGGGTTTGACTGCAGGACGCATGAAAACCGGCACTCCGCCACGAATTGATGGTCGAACGGTTGATTTCTCCCTCGCTACCGAGCAACATGGTGACGAACCGTCACACCACCGCTTCAGTTACTTGACCGATACGCGAAGTCGCCTGGCACAACGTTCATGTTGGACGATATACACTAACCGAGAAGTCCACGACGTGTTGCGTGATGCACTACCCGACTCCCCATTGTACAACGGACAAATCAGGAGCATAGGTCCTCGTTATTGTCCGAGTATCGAAACAAAAATTGTAACATTTGCCGAGCGCGACAGTCATCAGTTGTTTCTCGAACCCGAAGGTGAGACCACGGCAGAATATTACTTGAACGGTTTCTCATCATCATTGCCGTGGCAAGTGCAAGTTGAAGCATTGCGAAAAATACCTGCTCTGCGAGATGTTCAATTATATCGCCCGGGTTATGCCATAGAGTACGACTATTTTGACCCCACGGGACTATATCATTCTCTTGAATCAAAGTTTGTGGGCGGTCTTTTTCTTGCCGGTCAGATTAACGGGACGACCGGATATGAGGAAGCGGCAGGTCAGGGTTTGGTGGCGGGTATTAACGCCCATCACAGCGTGAACGGTATGGAACCGCTCGTGCTAGGTCGCGACGAGGCTTACATCGGAGTTTTGATAGATGACCTCGTGACCAAGGGTGTTGACGAACCTTATCGCATGTTTACCTCGCGTGCCGAGTACCGCATCTTGTTGCGTCAAGACGATGCCGACATGCGACTCACACCACAATCTTATCGCTTGGGGCTTGCCGATGCTCATCGATATGATTTGCAGCAGAGCAAGCAGCGTGAAGTGGAGTCGTTGATTGATTTTGCGTCTGCTTATACGGTGCGCACATCTCACATCAACGATGCCTTGATTGCTCGCCGAATGGAGCCGCTCAAGCAGGGTTGTCGCCTTGTTGACTTGCTCACGCGACCGGAGTTTGATTTCGCCCTTCTTGCCGAACTCAATGCGGTAATAGCCGAGCGACTCGATAAGGTGGAAGCCGAGCGTCGTGATGAAATTATTGAGGCAGCCGAGATACGCATCAAGTATGACGGTTACATTCGTCGGGAGCGAGAACTCGCCGATCGTCTGACCCGTCTCGAATGTATAAAGTTGCGTGGAAAGGTTAATTATGGCGAGGTGCATCAGTTGAGCACCGAGGCTCGACAAAAGTTAACTGCCATAGATCCTGCGACGCTTGGACAAGCCTCCCGAATTCCGGGAGTTTCCCCGAGTGATATTAGTGTACTTCTCTTATTATTAAGGAGTTAATGTTTAATTGTTTCACGTGAAACATTGATTATTTATGCAACAATCAGCATTAGAGCGCGTGAAGTCGCTCGTCCGTAACATTCCGGATTTTCCCGTCAAGGGTATACAATTTAAGGACTTGACAACAGTCTTGAAAGACCCACAGGCACTCGCAACTATCAGTGATGCGCTTGCCGAGATGTATCGCGGTCGAGGCATCACCAAGGTTGTCGGCATCGAGTCGCGTGGTTTTATTGCAGGCGCAATACTTGCCTCTCGCATCGGAGCCGGTTTTGTGCCCATCCGTAAGCCGGGTAAGCTGCCCGCCGACACAATCAAGAAATCTTACGCCAAGGAGTACGGTGTAGACACTATCGAAATACATGCCGATGCTATAGTGCCCGGTGATGTGGTGCTCCTGCATGACGACCTGCTTGCAACAGGCGGAACAATGCTTGCCGCCTACGAACTCGTTAAAGCCATGCAGCCCGCTAAGGTGTATATGAACTTCATCTGCTCGCTGCCGGCATTGAAAGGTCGCGATTTGTTTCCTCAAGAGGTGGAGGTGACAAGCCTTTTCGATTTCGATTGACAGCAATTGTTGTTCCTTGTGGGTGAGTAACCTGATTTGACCGGAATGGTGAACAAGCGGTAATGATGTTCACCATTTTGTGTTTATCCGATACAAAAACCGTGTTTGTGTCATCACATATCAACGCCCTACTCCCATGAACGACTTGTTGAAAATCAAACTGTCGTTGTTACCCGAGGATCCCGGTGTCTATCGTTACTACGATGCCGAGGGCGTTGTTATATACGTCGGCAAAGCCAAGAACCTGAAGCGAAGGGTTAATTCCTATTTCAATCGCGAGCACGCGAGCATCAAAACAGCAAGGCTCGTTTCCAAAATCGTAGACCTTCAATACACGGTTGTCAATACCGAGGAGGAGGCACTTGACCTCGAGAATAATCTCATCAAGGAATTTAAGCCTCATTACAACGTCTTACTCAAGGACGATAAGTCTTACCCATGGATAGCCGTTACACGCGAGTTATATCCCCGCGTGTTTATCACTCGCGATAAAGTGCATCGCGGTGCCGATTTTTACGGACCTTATCCGCGAGTTGAAGTTGCCCATACCTTGATAGACACAATGAGACGTTTATTCCCACTCAGGACGTGTCGTCATGTTGTTTCACGTGAAACAATAGAGGCTCAAAAACACCGCTTGTGTCTCCAATACCACATCAAGAATTGTGAGGGGTGTTGTCGCGGACTGGTTCACCCCACTAAATATTCGGAGTATATAATCCAAGTTAAACGCATCTTGGGTGGTGATACCCGTTTGGTTGCCGACTATCTCACCGAACAAATGATGCAGCACGCCACAGCACTGCGTTTCGAAGAAGCCGAAATTTTCAAACGACGATTGCAATTGGTGGAACATTTGCGTTCAAAGTCGGTCATCGTCTCCCCGACAATTCATAATCTCGATGTGTACGGACTTTATAACGACGGAAACGATGTTTACATTAATTTTATGCACCTGAGAGGCGGAACGGTGGTGCAATCGCTCACGTTGGAGTATAAGCGTCAACGCGACGATGAGATGGCGACTCTCGAGGAAGTGATGGCACTTGCTGTGAGTGAGATAAGGCAGACTTATGCTGTGACCTACGGTGACGATCGCGTGAGGGAAGTTGTTGTGAATGTAGTACCCGACACCGAGGTTGAGGGCGTACAGTGGGTGGTACCGCAGCGTGGTGACAAGCGCAAGTTGTTGGATATAGCCCTCAAGAATGCCCGTCATCAACATGAGGAACACTTGAAAATGATGGAGAAACTCAATCCCGAGCAGCGAGCAACGCGCACGTTAACGATAATGCAGCGTGACTTGCATCTTGACTGTTTGCCTCGCCACATCGAGTGTTTTGACAATAGTCACATTCAAGGGAATGATGCCGTGGCATCGTGTGTCGTGTTTCGTGATGCCAAGCCGTTCAAAAAAGATTATCGCCACTATATTATCAAGGGTGATGAAGGTGCTGACGACTTCGCTTCGATGAGGCAAGTTCTCACACGTCGGCTCACTCGCCTCATCGAAGAATCCGCTCCTCTACCCCACCTCATTGTTGTTGACGGCGGTAAAGGACAAATAACGGCGGCACAACAGGCTATGGAGGACGTGGGGGTTGATATTGCTGTTATCGGTCTTGCCAAGCGTATGGACGAAGTGTATTTTCCCGGCGATAGCGTGCCATATAATCTTGATAAAAATAGCGAAACGATTAGAGTGTTGCAACGGTTGCGTGACGAGGCTCATCGCTTTGCAATCACTTTCCACCGCAAGCGCCGCAGCGCGGGTCAAGTGAATAGCGTGTTGGACAATATAAAAGGTGTCGGTTCGAAAACAGCCGAAGCCTTGCTGAAACATTTTAAGAGCGTGAAACGTCTGCGTGAGGCAACACTTGAAGATATTGTAGCCATTGTAGGGACATCGCGCGCAAGAGCGGTCTATGACTATCTTCACAACGAGTGATTACTGTAAATTTTTATCTTCATTTATATCTTATGAGAATTGTTATGCAGCGAGTTACAAGGGCGACTGTGAGTGTTGGCGGTCATGAGGTTTCTCACATTGCCGCAGGGTTGATGTGCCTCGTGGGTATCGCGCACGATGATACAACCGATGATGTCAAGTGGTTGGCAGCCAAGTTGGTACAGATGCGCATATTTGATGATGAGAATGGTGTGATGAACAAGAGCGTACTTCAGGTTGACGGTGAAATAATGTTGGTTAGCCAGTTTACTCTCCACGCGTCAACTCGCAAGGGCAACCGTCCGTCATATATCGCAGCAGCCCGACCCGAGCATGCTCGTCCGTTGTATGATGAGATATGTGACGAGGTTCAGCACTTGTCGGGTAAGCCGGTTGCTCGAGGCTCATTCGGGGATCACATGGCAATTGATATGGTGAATGACGGTCCCGTGACCATCATCATTGACAGTCGTCAGCGAGAATAGTATTTTTTTCAATTTTTTAGGCACAATCTTTATCATCAGTTAAAACCGCTGATTATCAACGATATAATGGTCGTTTAACCCTTTGAGAATTGAAAATTTGAAAAATCTTTTACAGTCGGGCGTGAAATTTGATAAAAAAACCGACTATAAAATAGGCTAATAATATTAATTCAGTCGATTTGTTTTTTTATTTGTAAAAAATCAGTAACTTTGCGGTGTCAACCGGTACACGTTAGATGTAGGTTGATAAGACATATTAAGATGGTGTTATTGTCATCTGTCCTCTGTTCTCAATCTTCGCAACATTGAAACTCCACAGGGTTGATGGTGATAGCACCTACACTATCGTCATTGATGGTGCCGATGTTGGTTGCTCTCGTCTATCGTGTTGTTCCCCACATCGGTCGCTACATAGCGATTGGTGTGGGGGCTTTCATTTGTATCTGTGGAGGGTAGCGAAGACCGAGAGCAGGATAAGAATAATAAAGTTTCCACGCCATTTTTGTGTCTTGACAGATGTCTTCATTTACCATGATTTGTGTCGGAAACTTTGCAAGTCACCCCTACCCTACTTGCTTGAAATGCCACGGTTTTGTTACTATCAGCGAGACGAGTTAACCATTGTAGACCTTGAGAAACTTGCTTTAGTCAAGGCAGAAGGAAATTACACCGAATTTTTCTATATGGGAGGTGAGAAAACAACCCTCACCACCGGTTTGAGTAATGTTGAGCAACTGATTAAACAATCGTTTGCCTCAAATGCCTTGCCGTGTCCATATGTGCGACTCGGTCGCAGTTGCATCATCAACGAGAACTATCTGTTCAAGATAGATGCCATTAAACAGCGCATCATATTGAGCGACTTTGCCGGGCGCCACATTGTTATAAAAGTGTCCAAGCAAGTTGCTCGCACTTATAAGGAGACAATTAACCGTCTGTTCCACGCCGAAGATAGCGAAGAAAATGAGTAAACAAGAGTTTTTGTTGGGGCGCGGTATGACCGAACCTTTCAAGATTGAGGGGGAGGGTGTGAGTGCTCAACACGCAAAAATCACCGTTGACAGCGATGACACCGGCGGAGAGATAAAGTTGACGATTGAGGATCTCAAGTCCACAAATGGCACGTGGGTGCGTGATGACCGGGGACAGATGATTAGAATTGAGCGTCGTGAGATAACACCCGACACGTTTATAAGGCTCGGTGGCAGTGACGTGGGCGGTTGCACGTTTTACGCGCGGCACCTTCTTTCTCCCAATAGTTATCGCGAGGAATTCCGTTATATGCGTCGCGTCGGAAAGGACTTTCGAGAAGAAATCGAGCGTGTGGAACAACACACCCAACGTCGTGCTTTAGTAACACCGGTGTTATATTTGATAATCTTTATATTATCGATGGTGCCGGCGCGTTTGTACGGAATTACCGATCCTACAGTTGCCGCTCAAGTACAAGCGTGGATGTTGCGCATACCGATGATGTTGGGCGGCTTGATAGGTTTTTTCATTGCTACCAACAATCCCAGGAAAGATTTATTGAGACGTTACGAATTGATGAGACGTTGTCCAAATCCGTCGTGTCACCACACGCTTAGCGAAGGCGAATTGGAATTGGGTCAATGTAGTCGCTGTAAAGCGCGATGAATCGAGAAGTTTTTCAAATTGGTCAAATAACCCCCACAACTCGTCCAAGAAGCAATCAAAAATTTGGAGAACTCGAAAGACGGATAATAAATTTGCATCAACGAACAACAAATATTAATCTATTAATACCTGTACTACTATGGTTACTCAATCAAACGACGAGCCCAAGAAAAAGGGCATCAGCATTAAGGATTTGAAGAAGAAAGCCGCCGTCGCGTCAGCATTGACGGCAGCTATTGCCGGCGGTGCCGCCGCGCTCTTGGCAGGCGACGAGGATGTTGCTCCGTCAGACCCGTTGACCGACGTTGACGAGCCCACTACCGAACCCGTTGATGAGCGACAGGAAGATGCTACCGATGCCGAGGTGGCACAAGTTACCGCTAATGAAGTGAAGGCACCTACTCATATTGCCGAAAACAGCCACGATCACCCGTCAACTGATGGCGGTGATGGCGGTGATGACGGAGCCGAGGACATTCCGGTCGACTTGGATTTCCTCAATAGGTTTGGTGATAAGAACGATGAGCACCCCGAGGACGAGCGGTCTGAAGATACTGATCAAGACGTCGCCGAGCACCCCGAGGACGAGCGGTCTGAAGATACTGACCAAGACGTTGCCGAGCATCCCGAGGACGAGCGGTCTGAAGATACTGACCAAGACGTTGCCGAGCACCCCGAGGACGAGCGGTCTGAAGATACCGATCAAGACGTCGCCGAGCACCACGAAGACGAGCGGTCTGAGGGTGTCGATGAATCGGCAGACTCTGATGAATACATCACCGAGAATGTAGAAGATATGCTCAAGATGGAGGAACTTGACCTCGGTTTCTCTACAGACGACCTTCACAATTTACCACCCGCACAGCAGACCTTGTTCCCCATTGCCCAACTGCGTCCTGTAGAGATTACGGTTGTCGACTTTGACGGCACCCCCGTTGATATGGCAATCACTACCGATGCCGACGGCAATGTGTTCTACCTTGCCGACATGGATGGCAACGGCACGTTTGAGACAATTTTCGATGAGAACATGGCACCTGTCGCCTCAATCAATGCTCCCGAAATCGGTGACCTGTATGCTATCAGCAAGGTTCAAGAGATTATTGATCATAACCACAGTATTTTGAATGGTTTTGACGATCGTTTCCTCGCGTCTAACGAACTTGTGATTACCATCGATGATGATGATCCCTATCCGGCAAGTACTTTCACCAACGATGACGATAGCGATGATGTCAACGAGATTGAGGTGAGCGACGAGGAACTTGACGCGAGCGATGAGCCGACGGTAGAACATGAGATGGACGGAGACACTTTCATTGACAATATATTGGGCGGCGGTATCTTCGGTCACGATGTGCCCGAAGGTGGTGAAGACGACCCCGTTACCGATGAGCCACAAGAAGACCTTGCTGACGAGGAACCGCAGGATTATTTTTCAGAGGATCCCGACGAGGTTGACGATGTGATTGTTGACGAGCCGATAGAGTAATTTCAAGATGTCAATATCCGATAATAACGGCACTGCCCGGCACCGTATCAAGGTGCTGGGCAAGGCTGTTGCAACACCGGTGGAGGGCACGTGGGTTGTAATGGAGCCGGCAGATGTCGGCAAGCGATACGCAGTTCGCTGCCCACGATGTAAGTCTCCCATTGTGTTGTTTCCCGACAAGGAGGGTGTGCGTCGTGCAACGTGTCGCAAGTGTGGGGCTATTGTGGCATTTAATGCTGTGGGTGGCACTGTGCCTGCAGATGCAGCAAATCAGCAACAACAAGCGCAACGGTCGGTTGCACAACAAGCCCCGGCACAACAGTTAAGCACTGTGATGAGCGATGTGGACACCGTTGCCGGCATCGGGCGTTTGGAATGGCGACGACTTCTTTTCACTCGTCATCACAATCTCGCTGTGGGCGAGATAACACTCGGTCGTCAAGACAGCAGCGCGCCTTCCGACTTGATGTGGAATGACAAGAAAATGAGCGCACGCTCGGTGAAGTTAACCGTTGAGCAAGGCGAGCGTGGTTTTACCTACCGGCTCACGGTGTTGCGTGCAACCAATCCTGTTCTTGTCAACGGTAGGCGAGAGGCGGTGGGGAACACCATTTTCTTGCGTCTCGGCGATGTCATCACGATGGGCAACACTCGCATCGTACTCAAGCCAATATGATAGACGGTGGCATTTTTAATTGTTTCACAATCTTTTATTGACTCTACATTATTTTCTTGAATTATGTCGTCGGAACGCAAAAAATTCACTTACGCTTTGCCAGCCGACACCGTGTTGGCCGGCAGGCGTTTCAAGTATCGCATCACACGAGTGTTGGGACAAGGAGGTTTCGGCATAACCTATCATGCGAAGGGTGTTTGGTTGGACGAAAACATTGCCCATTCGCTTGATTTTGCCATCAAGGAGTTTTTTGTCAAGGATATTTGTCACCGTGATGCCGATGGAGTAACGATGCTTTACGGCGAGGGGTCGCGCTCAATAGTGACACGCGCACTTGACGATTTCAAGAGTGAGGCGGCAAAACTTGTGAGATTGTGTAAAGAGAATGCCGAGCGTGCCCGACGCACCGGTGCCGACTCCCTAATAATCAACAACCGCCATATTGTGCCGGTGAACGAGATGTTCGAGTGTAATGGCACAGCCTACTTCGTGATGGCGTTTCTTGAGGGAGGAAGTTTGCGCGACATGGTTGCACGCGAGGGTGTTTTGGACGAGTCGCGCATGTTGGACTTGATGCGTCCCATCATCAGTGCGGTTGACTATTTGCATCGTCAACGCATCATGCACCTTGACATCAAGCCGGACAATATCGTGATGCGTGGTGAGCAGGGTGCGCTCAAGGCGGCACCGATGCTTATCGACTTCGGGCTGTCGTTGCACTTCGATGGTAAAGGGCAGCGCACCAGCATGTCGCATGGTTCGGGGTACACACCCGGGTATGCTTCATTGGAACAAATGAGCGGTGTCAGCGAGTTTGATCCGAGACTCGACGTATACTCCCTCGGCGCAACAATGTATTTTTTGTTGACAGGTCGCGACCCGTTGTCGGCTGTGACAATGTCGACCGAAGTTCTCGAAAGAGACTTGTCTCACGTGTCACAGCGTGTGCGTGATGCTATATGTGCCGCCATGAGTCGTGACCCCTCAACGCGCACTCCCACAGCCTCGCGCTTGTTACTCGCTTTAGATGCCGAGCCCGATGTCGAACCTGAGTGCAACACGGTTAGTGATTTTACCGAAAAAGAAGCACCGTCGAGCCGTCGACTGTCTAAAACCTTGACCGGGTCTTGGGCTAAAGTGAAACAATATTTACCGATGGCTGTAATGACCCTCTTGCTTGCTACCATCACTTATAGCGTGGTGCGGTTTAAGCCGTGGCAGATCGTGGTGCACGACAGTTTGACTGATGATACGATAGCAGTCGTTGCCGACTCGACCGATGCTGTTACCGATAAGGAGGTTGCAAGTAAAGTTACGACCGATGGGGTAGGGGAGTCGCAAAAAACGTCCGTTGAGCCGCCGACGGCTGTCGAACCGAAGTCTACATCGCCGACAGTCGCCAAGGAAGTTGATGATAGAAAAGTTAACGAGAGACACGTGGAGCAGGCAACCGTGAGTGCCACACCGGAATCAAGAAACAGTTCACAGGTTAGGAATAATGATGCCGAAGCCCTAATGGTGCTATATAATAGTTTGGCGGTCAAGGTGTTTGAAAACGGGGTGGAACCAACCTCCAACGAGATTGCTCGCTTGAAGTCTTTGAGAAAGTCTGCAACCGGTCTGACAACAGCCGAGAAAACCAGGATAGATGCATTTATTCGTAACATTGAGTGAAACCATGAAACGACAAACAGTTACATTGGCATTCTTGTTGGCTGCTATCACGTCGCTTGCTGTGAATGTTTCTTATCGGCACGGCGCGACACGTTCCATTGCCGACTCGGTATTGTGTCGCATTATTGACAGTGAATTGCAGCAACACGTGAACGTACCCGAGTACGACGTGTCATCGCTATGTCCCACCGCGTCGCCCGACGTGTGGGTGCTGAAGCGTGCGTGGTACGAGTTGGAACAACTGCGTGACGACGTGTACTTCATGACAACAGGTTGCGAGAGTGGGGTAGTACCCGTGTCCACCGAGCGATATCCGATAGAAACGTTGCACAACATGATGCTGCAGGTTATTTCGGCAGGACATCGCAGCGCCATGGTGACAACTCACGTTTACGGCTTGCGTTCGGTGACCCAATCGGTGTCGCTTGCCGGTTTGCTCGCTGCGCTGACCGATGGTGGCGAAACACGTGTCTATTGTGCTGTGACCGATGCCAACGAACACTCACTGAGTGCTCTTGTGTTCTTTTTTGACACCGGTTATAACGTGCTTCACATGTGTGAAGTTGTAACGAGTCCGAGTGATTTATTCAACGACGAGGGTGAATTCACGGTGTCGCTTCACCCCAACATTCCTCAAAACAATGTGTCCAACTTGTGGGCAACTGAATAAGATGTAATTATATATGAAGAAAATACTATTACTGTTAACGGCAGTGTTTGCCGTGTTCTCGGCAAGCGCGATTGACTATTATCGCTATCGCGATCAGGGCAGTGCACGCCGTCTTGAAGGCAGGGTGATGCTTATTGCCGTGTATGCGGCAAACAATCGCAATGCCGATTTTGCTCCGGGTGAGAAGCACTATATTGACTCGGTGTTGGTCGTTGCCGAGGAGTGGCTTGTGGCTCGTGCCGCCGAATACGGTAAAACGGTGACGTTTTCCAACTTTTCGTTGGGACATCGCAACAGTTTGTTTAACAATGCCGTGGTTAGTAATGATTGGGTGGGGACAGAAGCATCGCCGGTTAATTGCTATATTATTCAAGATATTTTCGAAGCCTTGAATTATGATGAAGGCAATTATTACTCGCAATTTATGCATGAGAAATTCGATCCATCGAGTTACGACCAATGTGTGGTGTTGGTGTTCTCGCCCGAGAAAGGACGCTCCTATGCGATGCGTCATGGCTACGGTGGAATGAACCTCATGCTGGAAGGTGCAATGATATACTTGTATGCTCCGGAGGGGTGGGGGGCATATTTACTCTCGTCTTACACCGTGGCACATGAAATGCTCCACCTGTTCGGTGCCGATGACCTCTACGAGACCTATGACAGGTCGGCGGGAAGCGATGCGTTTGCCGAGAAGTTATATCCGACAGACATCATGTTGAGAGGTTATCACGATGTCAACAGTGCCACGTTGGATCGTTTCACCGCGTGGCAAGTGGGCTTGACCGATGAGTTTTCCGAGGAGTTCATGCCTCTTTCGCTCAAAAAAAGTACGCTTGAAAACGTGCGCCAACAATTGGAACGACTTCAATATAAACAACTTGATGTCCTCAAATAATCTGCAAAAAATGAACATAAAATCTGTTATTGCCGTTATTATAATGCTTTTCGCCACAGTGCCTGTGGCTGTTGATGCAGCACCTGTGTTTACTGTTAAAGACGGTATTGCCGACGGCGAAGTCAAGTCTAGAATGGAACTGGCTGTTAATGACATGTTCGAAACTTTCAACATGTGTAATGCTCGCAAAAAAGGCTCGGTGAAACTCAACGAAAAATACTTCGATGAATATTCACGCCAGATGGTGGCGAAGATGTGGAAAACGAGTCGAATGTGTATACCCGACGGCAATTATTCGGCATCTTGTCTTAACTTGCCGACTTCGGGTTACCAAGTGCGCGGCATTCCTGTCGTGATGACCGACGACAGTATTGCCGCCGAGAACCGCAATCAAGAACTCACTATTGATTTTGATCCCACGGGGCGTGTGAAAAACGTCAAGATTTCCATTCCGTTGCACAATTACAAGGATATAATTGCTCAAGGCAAGACACCCAAGGATTTGCGTTATCGTGAAATGGTACTTGGCTTTGTCGAACAATTCCGCACCGCTTATAATGAGAAAAACCTGCCTTTTATTGAGAGCGTCTTCAGTGAACAAGCCTTGATAATAGTAGGCACCGTATTAAAGCCCAAGTACGGCAAGATGCGAGATTTGAAAGATTTGCGAACAAAAGAGAAAATTAAATATACCCGCTATTCCAAGCAACAGTATATGGACAACCTGCGTCGTTGTTTCAAACGCAACAAGTGGCTTGACATCAAATTCAGCGACATTGAGGTTATACAAGATCGCCGTTATAATTATATTTACGGCGTGCGTCTCAAGCAAGATTGGAGTGGTTCGGGCGGTTATCACGATGAGGGTTGGGTATTCCTTATCATCGATTTCCAGAAGGAAGAGGAACCTGTCATATATGTGCGCACCTGGCAGCCCTATCGTGACTATGATACCAAGCAAGTCATTAAATACGGAGACAATAATTCTTCCGACAAACTATTCAATAATTACGACTTCCGCTTGTAAACGACAAACAAGTATACTAACTGATAATACGACTTATGAAACACCTATCGTCAATTATCGCGATGCTAATTATTGCATTAGCGTCGCAAGCCCAAACATACGATCCTACCGGGCTGCAAACTCGTAGGAAAAACTCTCCCGGTGTCGTTGCCGAACCCGTTGATTTAGGTTTAAGCGTAAAATGGGCAAGTTGGAACTTGGGAGCCTCGCAACCTGAGGAGTACGGTGGTTACTACGCTTGGGGCGAAACCAAAGAGAAAGATGTATATGATAGATTCACTTATCGATACATCAGGCGAGAACTGCCCGTTTACCCTGACGAGCCCGACAGCAATTGGTATTATGACGAGGAAACAGGTGCTGTTATAAGGCGTTTTATTGAATTAGGCGACACAATCAATGACGAAAATAGAGATGCTATGTTCAGTATCTGCGGCACCCGATACGATGTCGCCCGTCAGTTGTGGGGCGATAACTGGCGCATGCCTACCTGGGAAGAACTCCTTGAATTGTTCGCCAACTGTAGTAAGAAATTCGCCACTGTAAACGGCGTTGACGGCTGGTATTTCTCCGGATCCACAGGCGAAAGAATTTTCCTCCCCTCGGCAGGAAAGAAATCGGAAGATGAAGTCAGTTACGATATGAGAGACAATAGGTTTACTTTTTGTTGTTATTGGTCGGGTGATTTAATCACTTGGCTTGACCTCCTGGGCAAAGACGGAGTCATTAACGTCCAACCGGGTGAGCAAGACGGTGACTGCGCCTACAACCTGAATTTCGACGAACGAGGTGTGCCTTTCGGTAATCACCTTCGACGTTATGAGGGGCTTAGTGTCCGCCCCGTTTATGTGAAAAAGAAGAAAACCGCCCCCAATCCCGATTCCAAATAGAGACAAAGAAAAACGAAATAAACTGACAATAATTCAAAATACACTAAGATGAAACGATTTTTACTCCTGACAATGGCGATTGCCGTTGTGCTTGGTGTTGATGCACAACAAGCACTCAAGCGACTGGAAATCAACGAAATTTCCAAATCAAGTTTCGCTAATATTCATGCTCGCCAGGACGTTAACGACAGTAGCACAGACAACTACATTTACATCGTCACGTCGGTTGAACACCCCATCACTTCAGTCTATTCCTATCAAGATCCCGTGCCTACCCACGAAACGTTCACCAAGACCGAGCAGGCAGGTGAGTTGACCTACGAGTGGAGGGTTGAGAACATCGAGCCGGACAAGAATTTAGACGGTACTCGCAAGGTTGAACTCACATCGCCCAACTGTGAGCAGTTGGTGTTTGAAATTCGACCGCTCGCCGAGCGTGAGGAAATTTATTTTCGATTAACTTGTCCCGAAGATACCATAGCAAACAGTATTTCGGAGTACTTGCGCCTGCGCAACCTCGCTCTGAACGAGTACAGACAAGGCAATTACAATGTGGCAAACAGCCATTTCGTGTTAGCCGAGCAGTATGCCCGTGATGAATATGAGCGTGCTCAAAACACAGAGGATCGCAAGAATGCCCAAATGTGCCAGATTTACTATGATCGTGGCACTCAAGCCGAGTCGAAAGAAGATTGGGAGGCGGCATACCGAGCATATGACGCAATTACCAAACTCAATGTGGCTGACAACAACGCTTTGAGTCGCCGTGCCTATGCACAGGAAATGCTTACCACAGGAACCAACAACCTCTATCTGCGGGCACTCAACTTGTGGAACGAGGGCAAAAAGATGCACAAGGACGCTGTGCCGATGTTCCGTACCGTGGCTGCAACACCGGGCATTTACAGCGCGTCGGCTGCCGAATATGTGAACAAATGGACTAATGAGAGCATTGCCGTCATTCACAAGCCTCACGTGTTTACCTACGAGTGGCGAAAGGACGTGCCCATCGGCTTCCACATCGGTAAATATAACCTGCATAGAGCCGGCGGTTTCTTCCAACTGGATTTCAACTCGGCAATTTTCGACTTAATTCGCGGTGACGGCACCTATGAGGATCCCGAGACTGTAAAGAACATCAAGTACCCGGAGTTTAACATTGCCTTCGGTTGGACAATACATTTGTTCGGTGAGAAATCGCCGGTGTGGATAAACTTCGGTCCCGGCTTTACCGGCAAGTTCTACTACGGCACCTATTTGGAAAAGAACTATCCCTATGCCGACGATCACGAACTTGACTCCAGTCGCACCGATGAGGACGACATGAAGAAGAAAAACTTCGCTCCCGCCATTTCGCCGGTTGTGGGTTTGACGATAAAATGGCGTTTTCTGGCGGCACGTGTTTCCTATCAGTATCGCTTCACGTTCAAGAGCGACTTGTCGGAATTTATGGAGACCTCGCGCGTGAGTGCCGGTATCGGTTTCGCTTTCTAAAACAATAATATTCGGTTTAGTGTGGGGTGGCATTGCCTCTCCACGCTAAACACGTTAATTCGTCAAGAGCGGCATTCTCATGTTGCTCCATAATTTCGCGCTCTCCCGGAGCCTTGTCTCCGATGCCGCACAGGTGGAGCAGTCCGTGAACGATAACGCGGTGTAACTCTTGGAGAAAGGACACTCCCAACAAGGCAGCATTAGACGCCACGGTGTCAAGCGAAATGAGCATGTCACCGCTCAACCGCTTGCTGTTGGAGTAATCCCAAGTGATGATGTCGGTGTAGTAGTTGTGACCCAAAAAGCGCACGTTAGCATCGAGAATATACTCATCATTGCAAAAACGATAAGCCAATCGCCCCAATCGCTTGCCGTGATTGGCGGCAACGCGTTCGAGCCACGTTGTGATTATGCCGGTATCGATGTCCGGCATATTGACACCCTCGGTGTCGAATGTAACTATTGTCATGTTGCAAAGGTAGTAAAACAAAATTTGCATTCCAAATTTTGTTTTACTACCTTTGCGTCCTTAATTAGAGCATGGATGAGATATGATAAAACTTGAAGATATACTGCGCGATGTTAAAGTCGTTAAGATTGTCGGTGATTTCGACGTGACCGTGTGTGATGTTACCAACGACTCGCGACGTGTCGTGCCCGGTGGTTTGTTCGTCGCCGTGCGTGGCGTGGCTGTTGATGCCCATCGTTTCATACCGGCAGTTATCTCTGCCGGCGTGCGCGTCGTTGTCTGTGAAACCTTGCCCGAAACGCTCGTGAGTGAGGTGACCTATGTCGTGGTTGAAAATAGTGTGATCGCTTTGGCTCGCATTGCCTCAAACCGATACGGAAATCCTTCAGCCAAATTGAAATTGGTGGGGGTGACCGGTACTAACGGCAAGACCACGATAGCAACCTTGCTTTATCACCTTATAAAGCACCTCGGTCACAAGGTGGGGTTGTTGTCGACAGTGTGTAATATCGTTGATGATGAGGAAACCGAAGCGACACAAACAACGCCCGATCACATGACACTCAACGCGTTGTTGGCTCAGATGGTGGAACGCGGTTGTGAGTATGCTTTCATGGAAGTCAGTTCGCATGCTTGCGCACAGCACCGCATTGACGGGCTCTCGTTTGCAGGTGGCGTATTCACCAACCTCACGCGTGACCATCTCGATTTTCACAAAACAGTAGACGACTACATCTGTGCAAAAAAACGCTTCTTTGATATGTTGCCCTCCGACGCGTTCGCGTTGATTAACGTTGATGACAAGGTTGGGCGCGTGATGGTACAAAACACCCGTGCCAAAGTCTATACCTACGCGTTGCGCAGCGTTGCCGATTACCATGCTCGTGTCGTTGAGAGCCGTCTTGACGGAATGTCGCTTGAAGTGTGCGGAAAGGCGGTTGAGGTCTTGTTGAGCGGTTACTTTAACGCCTACAACATATTGGCGGTATATGCCACCGCCGGTTTGTTGGGGTTTGATGCCGAGCGCAGTTTGTTGTCACTCAGCACATTGGAACCCGTTAACGGCCGCTTTCAAACAATACGCTCCCAACGTGGCGTTCTCGGCATTGTGGACTATGCCCACACACCCGATGCCCTCGACAATGTGTTGTCGACGGTGCGTGCCGCGATGCCTGCCGGCGTTTCGGGTCGCTTGATAACAGTGTGTGGTTGCGGTGGTAATCGCGATGCCGGCAAACGCCCCATCATGGCTCGTGTTGCAGCACGATTGAGCGACGTGCTCGTGTTGACAAGCGATAATCCGCGTGACGAGGATCCCGATGCAATATTGCAGGAGATGCTCGCGGGTTTAAGCGATGCCGAGCGCCATGATGCAATCGTGATTACCGATCGTGCCCGGGCTATTCAAGTCGCTTGTCGCATGGCAGTCGCCGGCGATGTGGTATTGGTTGCCGGCAAGGGGCACGAAACCTATCAAGAGATCAAGGGAGTGAAGCATCACTTCGATGACCGCGAGCAGTTAAGACATTGTTTCTCTTAACTTAAAACAGTCACGATAAACACATCAAACCGATCAGTCGCAAGGTGCTCGCGTCACCATGTCGTCGCGGTAAATGTCAAGTAATATATGCTATATCATTTGTTTCATTGGTTGGAGGGCTACGATGTGCCCGGAGCCCGATTGTTCGACTACCTCACGTTTCGCTCGGGTTTTGCGTTAGTTTTGTCGTTATTCATCAGCATTAACAGCGGTAAGCACATTATCGAGTGGTTAAAGCGCCGCAGCATGAGTGATACCGAGCGCTCCGATGCGATGGGTGGCAACGCGTCCAAGAGCGGAACACCCACGATGGGCGGTATCATTATCCTCATCGCTATCCTCGTGCCGTGCCTGTTGTTGGGCAGGTTGGACAACGTGTACATGCTTTTGATGCTTATAACGACGGTGTGGTGCGGTTTACTGGGCTTCGCCGACGACTACGACAAGGTCTTCAATCACCACAAGGAGGGCATTAAGGGCAAGTACAAGATTATTGCACAAGTGGGACTCGGTATAATAGTGGCGATAACGATGTATGTCAGTCCCGCCATAGTAATGCACGAGAACGTAAGTGTTGAGAATGCGCGTACACAGGAAACCGAGATTGTGCACAAGACAGAGGCTGTGAAAATCCCGGCAAGTACCATTCCGTTTGTGAAAAATCACAATTTCAACTACAGTTATTTCTTCAAATGGGCGGGTGACCATGCCGACACTTGCGGTTGGTTTTTGTTTGCACTGGTTGCAATCTTTGTTGTTGCTGCGGTGAGTAACGGAGCAAACCTGATGGACGGCGTTGACGGTCAAGCGACCGGGGTGTGTGCAATCAACATGGTAGCGTTGGCTGTCATGTGCTACTTGAGCGGTAACGTGATATATTCCGGTTACTTGAACATCATGTATATTCCCAATAGTGGCGAGTTGGTCGTGTATGCGGCTGCGTTTGTCGGAGCCACGGTGGGTTTCCTGTGGTATAATTTCCACCCTGCCGAGGTTTTTATGGGTGATACCGGCAGTTTGATGTTGGGTGGGGCAATAGCAGTGTTCTCGCTGCTGATACGCAAGGAATGGCTGTTACCCCTATTGTGTGGCTTGTTCCTTGTGTGGGCGTTGTCCGACATCTTGCAAGTGCAAGTGCGCAAGTGGCACATCTCAAACAAGATGAAAGATGTCCGCCTGTTGCGCATGGCTCCCCTGCATCATCATTTTGTCATGACAAGAAAACCCGACTGGGAATACTTGATTAAAAAACCGTTGAAACCTATTGCCGAGGAAAAATTCGTGATGCGCATTTTCTTGATCGCTATCATGTTGGCAGTGCTGACATTTGTTACGCTGAAGATCCGATAGGTTTACATACGTAAATATTTTATATTTTTAACACTTGGTGCAAACAGCCGATTTTTCGGCTGTTTGCACCTGTTTTCCTCGCTGTGTTATCTCAAATGTAAATTTTTAATTGTAAATAATTGTGTGAAATTTTGTATCTTTGAAAACTTTTATAAGTTTGTGAAAGTTGAATGTAAAAAACACAGAATTCCTAAATGTCAAATACCAATAGACAACAAGGCTTCATCGTGGTGCTTGGTGGTGGCGAGAGTGGCGTGGGTGCTGCGATTTTGGCTCAAAAACAGGGTTATGATGTGCTGTTGAGTGACAATGGCATTATTAGCGACAAGTATAGAACTGCTCTCGAGCAGCGCGGTGTGCCCTTCGAGCAGGGCGGTCACAGCGTGGAGAGGATACTCACGGCAACCGAAATAATCAAGAGCCCCGGTATCCCCTTGACGGCACCTCTCATTGTTGAGGCTATGCAACGCGGCATACCGGTGATTAGCGAGATTGAGTTTGCCGGACGCTATAGCCGAGGTAAAATGGTGTGCATCACCGGCAGCAACGGTAAAACAACGACGACCATGCTGACTCACCACATCTTGACCGATGCCGGCATGGATGCCGGGTTGGCGGGCAATGTGGGAAACAGCCTTGCCTTGCAAGTTGCCGACGGCGACCACGATGTGTACGTTGTGGAATTGAGCAGTTTCCAGTTGGATAATATGTACGACTTCAAGGCAGATGTTGCGATTTTGCTGAATATAACACCCGACCATCTTGACCGGTACGACCACAACATCGATAACTATGCCGAGGCTAAAATGAGGGTGATGCGCAATCAATCCTCCTCCGACGCATTTATCTATTGGGCTGACGATCCGATGATTTTGCGTCACCTTGAGGGCAAGCACCCGACAGGAACCGTTTATCGTTTCACCGATCGCGATGACCGCTCTTGCGCTGCACGCCTTGATCAAGACGACGTGATGCACATCAATGCCGGTGGTCTCGAGTGGTCTATGCCGGCCGCCGAATTGGCTTTGCGTGGCAAGCACAACTTGTATAACTCGATGTCGGCAGCCATCGCGGCAACCCTCATGGGTGTTGAAGTACAACAGATCAAACATTCGTTGGGCACATTCCGCTCGGTCGAGCATCGCTTGGAACCGGTGAGAGAGTTGGACGGAGTGCAGTGGATAAACGACAGCAAGGCAACCAATGTCAACAGCACGTTCTATGCACTCGGAAGCATGACCCGACCCACGGTATTGATCTTGGGTGGCAAGGATAAGGGTAACGATTATAGCGAGATTGCCGACCTCGTGAAAGAAAAAGTTACTGCTATCGTGTGCCTCGGTGTGGATAACCGCAAGTTACATGCTTTTTTTGACGGAATGGTGGCAACGGTGGTTGATGCCGATTCGATGTCGTGTGCCGTGAATTTATGTCACAGCCTTGCTCGTCCGGGTATGACCGTACTGCTCTCACCGTGTTGTGCCAGTTTCGACCTTTTCAAGTCCTACGAGGATAGAGGTCGGCAATTCAAAGAGTGTGTCAACGCCTTGAGGGGCAATAACGACAAGTTGTAACGGTCATGGCACAAGCAGAAGTCAATGAGAGCAGTCTCACGCGCAGTCAGCGTTGGGGTGACCCTTATATCTGGGGTATTTATCTCACTTTGATAGTTATCAGCATCATCGAGTCGTACTCGGCGAGCAGTCGTGAGATTGCCGCTAACGGTATCTACATGCCGCTTATCAAGCAACTTGTTTTCCTGCTCGCGGGTGCCGGTTTGGTCTTTGTGGTGAGTCGTACCGACTATGACAAGCCCGTGTTTTTATATTCGATGATACCCGGGCTTGCCCTATTGACGATAGTGTCGTTGATTTGGGTGATGTTCTTCGGCAGGGAAATTAACGGAGCACAACGAGCCATCTATATAGCGGGAATGTCGTTTATGCCGGCAGAACTCGCAAAGTTGTCCATTGTCACACTTCTTGCCTATATACTGTCGAAGAACCAAACCGGCGGTGGGGCGAGTAATCGTGGTGTCATGATGTCGGCGGTCGCTGTGGGCTTTTATGCCGCCTTACTCATCAAGAACGGTTTTTCCAACACGGCTTTGCTGATGGGCATCAGCATCATCATGTTGCTCATTGGTGGAGTGGGTTTCAAGCGCATCTGCTACATTATGGTCGTGTATGCTCTCTTGGCAGGAGCGATAATGATAATCAAGCAGAATAATGACAGTAAGGAACGGGCATTAAAAGCCGAGCAAGAACAGGTGATGCGAGACTTTGAAGGCAACCCCATTGTCTTGCCCCCCGATTTTGATTCGGTTGCTACCAAGGAGAAGAATGTGTCTAATTGGGGGCGTTTCGGCACTGTGGCAGCGCGTGTCGAGCGTTGGCTCAATAGCGAGGACTTGATCAAACAGTCAATCGGCAGCAAAAACCAACAAGAGATATTTTCACGCATGGCGATTGCTCATGGTGGCGTGACCGGTGTGGGACTCGGCAATTCGCGCGAGTGCAGTCGCTTGCCACTCGCCTTCAGCGACTATATCTATTCCATTATCATTGAGGAAACAGGTTTGTTGGGTGGTTGCTTCGTGTTGTTACTCTACTTGGGTTTGTTGGCTCGAGCCGGTATGATAGTGCGTCGTTCGAGACGCATCTTGCCGGCATTGTTGATAATGGGTATGGCGGCACTGATAACATTGCAGGCACTGATACACATTGCCATCAACGTGGGTGTGTTTCCCGTGTCCGGTCAGCCGTTGCCACTCATTTCCAAAGGTGGCACGGCAACGCTGGTGATGAGCGTCGCTTTCGGCGTAATGCTAAGTGTGAGCCGTACCATTGCCAATTACTCGGTCACTTCGGGTAAGGTCGAAACCAGTGCTCTCCCCGACGGACTTGATGCTGAGAACCCTTATCAGTTGTTGCCAAAGAATACTTGGAAATAAGGGGGCTGTTTGTTAACTCGTTAGCATGACAACTGAATATGAAATATCTGATTAGCGGAGGCGGGACCGGAGGACACCTATTTCCCGCAATGGCTATTGCCGAGCAGTTGCGCCGTCGTGATCCCGATGCCGACATCTTGTTTGTCGGTTCAAACGGCAAGATTGAGATGACCAAAGTGCCGGCTGCCGGTTATCGCATCGTGGGCTTGCCCATCGACCGCGGTTTCAGGCGTGGCGAAATCTTGTCTAACGTGGGGCTGTTGTGGAAAGTCCCGGTGAGCCTGTGGCAAGCGTGGCGTGCCGTTCGTGAGTTTTGCCCCGACATTGCCATTGGTGTAGGCGGATACGCAAGTCTTGCCGCATTGAAAGTGGCACAATGGATGGGCGTGCCCACGTTGTTGCAGGAGCAAAACTCTTTTGCCGGTGTCACCAACAAGATGCTTGCCGGCAAGGCTCTCAAGGTGTGTGTCGCTTATGAGGGAATGGCACGCTTCTTCCCGAGTGACCGCATCGTACTTACCGGAAATCCCGTGAGGCAGACTTTACTCGAGTGCGATGCCACTCCCGATGAGGCTCGACGGCAACTGGGCCTGCAACCCGGGGTGCCCACAATACTCGTTGTGGGGGGCAGCCTGGGGGCTCGCACGGTGAATAATGCGATGATAAAAGGACTTGAATATCTTGCCGGCGAGAGCGATGTACAAGTGTTGTGGCAGACCGGTAAGAAGTATCTGCGCGATGAGGCTATTGCGGCGATGGAGCGGGTGAAGCCGGCAAATGTCGTGCGTGCCGACTTCATTGACCGCATGGATCTTGCCTATCGTGCAGCCAATGTGGTTGTGTCGCGTGCCGGTGCAAGTTCGATAAGCGAGTTGCAGTTATTGGGCAAGGCGGCAATTTTGGTTCCCGCCACATTTGTTGCCGAGGATCACCAGCGACACAATGCAATGGCTCTTGTCAACAAGGATGCCGCAGTGTTTGTTCATGATGACGACAGCAAACACACCGGCGGCGAACCCACCGCGAGCGAGGTGTTGCCACATGAAATGGTCGCCCTCGTACACGACACCGAACGCGTGGCAACGTTAGAGCGTAACATTAGGGAAATGGCTTTGCCTGATGCCGCCGCCGTCATCGCCGATGAGATAGATCGATTGACACATTCTAACGGCAAGTGACACCTGTTTTCCCTAAAAAATCAGTACAACATCACTTTGAAATCAAGATAAGACGTGAAAGATTTTAATTCAATATATTTTGTAGGAGCGGGCGGTATTGGCATGGCTGCCCTCGAACGCTATTTCTTGTCGTTCGGAAAACGCGTGGCAGGTTATGATCGCACCCCGAGCGAGTTGACTACGGCATTACAGAACGAGGGTGTTGACATCGTGTTTGACGAGGATCCGTCGTTGATACCCGAGTGGTGTCGTGATCCACAGTCGACGTTGGTGGTTTATACGCCTGCTGTGCCTGCCGAACATCGCGGATTGTGCTACTTTCGCGAAAATGGTTTCGAAGTGGTCAAGCGAGCCAAGGTGTTGGGTTTGATTACCGAGTGTTCGCGCGGATTGTGTTTTGCCGGAACTCACGGTAAAACGACCACAAGCAGCATGGCGGCGCACATTTTGCATAGCAGCGGCATCGGTTGTAATGCCTTCTTAGGCGGAGTGTTGCGTAATTACGGCACCAATTTTCTCTTGAGTGACAAGAGTGATTTGTCGGTTATCGAGGCCGATGAGTTTGACCGCTCGTTTCACCATTTGCGTCCCTATATCGCTGTTATTACCAGTACCGACCCCGATCATCTTGACATCTATGGGACAGCCGAGGCCTACCGCGAAAGTTTTGCACATTTCACGAGTTTGATACGTCCGGGTGGGGTGTTGATTATGCATGAGGGAATTGTGTTGGAACCTCGCTTGCAAGAAGGGGTGCGTCTGTTTACCTACGGTCGCGACCATGGTGATTTCCATGCTGCCAATATAGTCAAGGGTGACGGTACGATTAGTTTCGACTTTGTGTTTCCCGAGGGTGTTATTAAGGGTGTCGAACTCGGTGTGCCGGTAGATATAAATATCGAGAATGCAATAGCCTCAATGGCAGCGTGCTCGCTCGTCGGAGTCGATGGTACTGCCATGAGGACAGCGATGTCGACATTCCTCGGAGCAAAACGTCGTTTCGAATTTCATTTGAAACAGTCAGGACCTCACGGCAAGGTGGTTATTGACGACTATGCTCATCACCCGCAGGAGATAGCCGCAAGTATACTTTCGGTGCGAGACCTGTATCCCGGGCGCAAGTTGAGTGTGATTTTCCAACCCCACCTGTTCACGAGGACACGTGACTTTGCCGACGACTTCGCTGCAGCGTTGTCGGCTGCCGACGAGTTGCTGTTATTACCCATTTATCCCGCTCGCGAACAACCCATTGAGGGTGTCAGTAGCGAGATGTTGCTCGAACGCGCAACGTGCGAAAAAAAATCTATTTACAGTAAAGAAAATTTGATTAATTCAATACATTTGCTTAATTTTGAAGTCCTTTTGACGCTCGGTGCGGGTGACGTGGTTGACCTGTTGCCTCAAATTTGCGCCGAAGTGTTGAAGCAAGAGTGCTAAACGGTGTATATCAGGTTGTTGTAGAGAGTTGAGATGACAAGGATTGTACAAAAGGTGCTTGTGCTCGTGATGCTGTTTGCATTGGTGGGCATGATGATGTGGTCACGCAATAAATCGCGTGGCGAACTTTGCACCGACCTTGTCGTTGAGATTGCCAACGCCGATAGCAGCGCGTTCGTTACATCGGCAGGCGTGAAGACCCAATTGGAAAAATCGGGTATAAAGACAATCTCGCTTCCTATGGGAGAAATCAACACCGACAAGATAGAAACCGAGTTGGAACGAAGCGAATATCTTGAGCGCGCCGAGTGTACAAAGTGCCCCGGTGGGGTGTTATTGGTGCGCGCCACACAGATTGTACCGGTATTACGCGTTTTTGACGGAGACCGTTCCTACTATATCAATCGAGCCGGTAAACAGATGGATGCGACTTCGGCTTATCATGTTGATGTGCCCGTTGTTGAGGGACATTTCACTCCTCGTTACCCGGCAACGCGCATCTTGCCCTTGGTGAATATCATCGCAGACGATGCCACGTTGAACGAGTTGGTGGCGATGTATGTCATGGTTGACAGCAACAACGTGTATATCGTGCCTCGCATCAACGGTCACATTGTCAATGTGGGCAACATGGACAACCTCGCCGGCAAGATGGACAAGTTAAAGTTGTTCTATAGCGAGGTGTTGCCCAAAGTCGGCT
This sequence comes from uncultured Porphyromonadaceae bacterium, assembly GCA_937901905.1. Classification (GTDB taxonomy): domain Bacteria; phylum Bacteroidota; class Bacteroidia; order Bacteroidales; family Muribaculaceae; genus Sodaliphilus. The sequence continues at coordinate 55,499 of CALDIF010000034.1, forward strand.
GGGAGAAATACGACACGATTTCTCTCAAGTGGGATTATCGCGTGGTGGCGACACGACGGGAGAAGACAAAGAAAATAGAACTCGACTACAATTCGATATACGACGAGCCTCCAGCCGACCTGCAGACGATGAGTATTGACATGCCGGCGGACACGACCAAGAAACCGACAACCGATAATCCAACAAACAATTAACAGATAAAAAACCTGTTCCACCAATGAAACAAAACCAATACATAGTAACCCTCGAAGTCGGTAGCAGCAAGATAGTGGGCATGCTTGCCGAGAAGTTGCCGACGGGTCAGTCAACAATCACTAACGTGTTTGTTGAACAAACGAGCAACTGTGTGCGATACGGCATTGTGCAGAACATCGAGAACCTGAAGAGCTGTATCAATCGCATTTTGAAGCAAATCGAAAACGCTGTTGACGGCACCATACATCGCGTGTACGTCGGTTTGTCGGGGCGCTGGTTGCATAATCACAGCGTGGAAGTGACGCGCAGTTTGGACTCCAGTGTGCCTATCAGTCAAGAGGCTATAAACGGCATTTTGGCTGAGGCGCGTCGCATGACTATCAAGGGGTATGATGTGATAGATGCCGTGCCAAGCACCTTTGTGGTCGATGGTGCCGAGACGCGCACCCCGGTGGGGCAGGTCGGCAGTTTGATAAAAGCAAATATCAACTTGATAGTTGCCAAGCAGCGATTGAAGTTGAACATGGAACGCGCTTTGAGTTTCGGTTCCAACGAGAAGCAATACATCATCACTCCGATAGCAATGGGAGCACACCTGTTGAGCAAGGACGAGTTGGAACTGGGTGGTCTGTTGCTCGACATCGGTGCCGAGACAACAACATTGGCATTCTACCGCAACAACACGTTGCAATTTTTGAACACCCTGCCCATGGGCGGTCGTAACTTGACGCGTGACATCGCTAACGGTATCGGTATCGTGGAGGATACAGCCGAGAGTATCAAGAAGAAATTGCCTAATGTATTCGAGGCTCAGCGCGCCGATGATGCCGCAATTGAGGGTGTCCGCACCAGCGAGGCAGCCAACTATGTGGCTTCGCGCATTGATGAAATTTTATTCAATGTCGACGAGTCGCTCAATGCCGCCAATATCTCGACCGGAGTAATCAAGAATGTCGTGTTGGCGGGTGGGACTTCACTATTGACCGGTCTTGACACCAAGGTGGAACAGGTTCTCAAGGCGAAAGTGCGGTCGGCAACGATGCCGGTGGGCTTGACTGTACGCACCCACACATTCAATCAACTCGAATATGTCGAGTCGTTCGCGTTGGTGATGGAAGCGGCGCGCCTGTTAGGTGACAACACCTGTGTGGAGCGCAATGTATTTGAGGCTCCCGAGGTTATTCAGGAACCGGTTGATGAGCACCCCAAGGTCTCAGTTGAGGACACGGGCGACGACTTGCCCAAGAAGCCCAAGAAAAAGAGCCTTATTGATCGTCTCACCGAGACCTTTGGTCGCATCTTCACCGAGGACGACGATGCCGAGTTGAAATAAACCGGGATACTGAGAGACAGTGGCATGACAAGGATAACAAGAAAAACCAATTCGATATGAGCAATAATAGGATAGACCAGGACATGATGAACCCCGGTTTCGAGATTACCCCGCCTGCCAAGCCGGTGATTATCAAGGTTGTCGGTGTAGGTGGCGGTGGCAACAATGCCATTAACCACATGTATAACCAGCATGTTGAGGGCGTGTCGTTCGTGGTGTTGAACACCGATCGTCAAGCATTGGAAGAGTCTCCCGTGCCCAACAGGCTCATCATCGGTCCTACAGTGACCGAGGGTTTGGGTGCCGGTGATGAACCCGAGGTGGCTCGACTGGCAGCCGAGGAGAGTGCCGATGATATTGCCGCGCTGTTTGATGACGGCACCAAGATGGTGTTTATCACCGCCGGTATGGGTGGCGGTACAGGCACCGGTGCTGCGCCTGTGGTGGCACGCATTGCCAAAGAAAAAGACTTGCTGACAATAGGTATCGTGACAATCCCCTTCTTGTTTGAAGGGCAAAATAAGATCTTGAAGGCTCTGCGTGGTGCTGATGAAATGCGCAAACATGTTGATGCATTGCTGGTTATCAATAACGAACGATTGATTGAGATATACAGCGACCTTGACGTGGACAACGCCTTCAGTAAGGCCGACGAGACGTTAACCAACGCCGCTTGTTCAATTAGCGACATGATCACGGCTGCAGGTCGCATAAACATCGACTTCAAAGATGTGAATACGACCTTGCGTAAGGGTGGTGTCGCCATTATCAGTACCGGCTACGGCGAGGGCGAGAACCGCGTCACCAAGGCTATTGCCGATGCCTTGAACTCACCGTTGCTCAAGGATCAGCACGTTTACAGTTCGACACGCATACTGTTTAACGTGTGTTACAGTTCCTCGTCGCCCAACAAGATGAAGGCGATTGAGTTGAACGAAATCTCGAAGTTCATGGCAAACTTTGGCAGCGAAGTGAAGACAATCACGGGTATGACCGAGGATAACAGCCTGGGCGACCGTATCAAGGTGACCATCCTCGCCTCGGGCTTCGATGTGTCTAACGCGCCATCCAAGTCGCCGTCACGTCAGTCGCCCGTTGTCACTCCGGCACCACAAGTCCAGCAGGCGACAACTCCGACCGAGACGCGTCAAGACAAACCTGCCTCATCAACAACGAGTAACGAGGATATTGAGTTGTTGCGAACGGTGTACGGAACCGAGCAGATTGACGAGAAGCAACGCGCCGGACAACGCGCATTATATATCGTGCTTGATGCCGACACTGTCGATGACGACGAAATTCTTGACTTGTTTGAAAACACGCCGACCTTCGATCGCAAGCAAGAGGTTAAGCGAAAGGTTGATGAAATGAAAGAGCAACACCGCTTGGCGGCATCGGGTAATGTGACAACATCGGCACGTCCTGCAGCCTCCGGTCAAGCGACACCGGTTAAGCCGTCACCGGCTCCCAAGGTTCCGCCAACGGGGCAGCAATCGGCAATCGAGTTTGATGAGTGAACCGGCACTCGCCTTTTACTCAACTTTCCGGTATTTCAGTAACGAGAATTATACAGTACAAGATCGTATAAAACAGCATATTAATGTTAACATTGCAACAAATTAACAGCGATCCCGAGTTGATAATCAAGCGGCTCGCTGTAAAGCATTTTGACGGGCGCGAGCCCATCATGAGGGTGGTTGAACTTGACAAAGAACGTCGCGCGCTGCAAAAACAACGTGATGACAACGCGATGGTTCTCAACCGCATGGCAAGTGAAATTGGTATATTGATGAAGAGTGGCGAGCGTGAAAAGGCCGAGCAAGCCAAGCAGCAAGTCGCAGCCTTGAAGACAGCCAATAAGGAAATTGACGAGCGTCTTGCCCAAGCCGAAGCCTCTATCACCGAGGTTTTACTCAGCGTGCCAAATGTGCCCTACGAGGGCGTTCCCGAGGGACGCACAGCCGAGGATAATATTGTAGAACTCACCGGTGGCACCATTCCCGATTTGGGCAATGATGCCTTGCCGCATTGGGAACTCGCTCGCAAGTATGGCATCATCGACTTTGATCTCGGTGTGAAGATTACCGGAGCGGGTTTCCCCGTATATATCGGTAAAGGTGCGCGCCTGCAACGAGCCTTGATACAGTTTTTCCTTGACGAGGCGGGTAAGGCGGGATACGTCGAAGTCGAGCCTCCCTATGTTGTCAACGAGGCATCGGGTATCGGCACCGGTCAATTACCCGACAAGGAAGGGCAAATGTATCACTGTCAAGTGGATAATTTCTACTTAATTCCGACAGCCGAGGTTCCCGTGACCAACATGTATCGTGACGAGATTATCCCCCTCGAGCAGATGCCGAAGAAGAACTGTGCCTATTCGGCTTGTTTCCGTCGTGAGGCCGGCAGTTACGGTAAGGACGTGCGAGGATTGAATCGTCTGCATCAGTTTGACAAGGTTGAGATAGTGCGCATCGAGCGTCCCGAGGACTCTTATGCCGCTTTAGAGGAAATGAAGTCCCACGTGCGGGGTTTGCTTGAGAAGTTGGGCTTACCGTGGCACATCTTGCGCCTGTGCGGCGGTGACATGAGTTTCACGAGTGCCATTACATTTGATTTTGAGGTGTATAGTGCTGCTCAAGGGCGGTGGTTAGAGGTCAGTTCGGTGAGCAATTTCGAGACGTATCAAGCCAATCGCTTGCATTGTCGTTATCGCGGCGAAGACCGCAAGCCTCACTTGTGCCACACCCTCAACGGTAGTGCGCTTGCTCTGCCTCGCATCATGGCGGCACTGCTTGAGAACAATCAAACCGCCGAGGGTATTGTGGTACCCGAATGCCTGCGTCGCTACACCGGTTTTGACATCATTGATTAATGTTGACACGAGATATTTATTTCAATCCTGTGTTTTGTTACAAAAGTTGAAGCCTGACGATTTCGTTTGCGGTGAAGTACAAGCGGTTTATACCGCATGAGTGAAAATCGGGATTTTATCAGGTTGTCGAATTTTCAACAGGCACATTAACGAGGTAGAAAAATGAAAAAGTTTTTATTAATGTTAGCAGTGAGCGTGACTTTGCTCGGGTGTAATGCCAAGCCGAACAAAGCCGCCGCGACCGACGGCAACTCCGATAATCCCATTGAGGTGAATGCCGGTGAGGGCGGTGCCGATGTTTCGCAAGAAGCAACGAGCGGTCTCAAGTTTGTCCCGACAGGCAATCTTGAGGCCGATGCCGAAATGCTTGTGCGTAACAGCCTCAAGGTGACTCAAGCCATGCTCAAAGGCAATGCCACTCAGCAACAACAAGAAGAGGCTTCGCAGATGTTAGTTGATGCCGTCAAGTACTATAACAGTCTTGACGAGGCGAAAGGCAAAGAGTTCCAACGTTTGGTTAGTCAAAATTTGTTGGAGCACACCAACGAATACAAGGTGGATAAATGAACACCGGCTCGGAGCAAGCATTATCAGCAACGGTTGTGACGGGTGAACGGCAAGCATGGCTTGACTATGCTCGAGTGTTGTTATTGGCATTGATAGTGTTGCATCACTCTCACCCTCGCATCGCAGTGTTCGATCAAATGCTTGTCGACCTTGCGATGCCGTTGTTCTTCCTCTTGTCGGGCTTGTTGTATAATGTTGCCCGTTATCGTGACTCTTTCACGTTGTTTGTCCGCACTCGAGTCACGCGACTGTTGGTGCCGTACTTTGCTATCTCGGCATTGTTTTACGTCCTGTGGCTTATTGTCGGGCGTTATATGGTGGGAGGCAGCGAACTTGACATCGAGTGGTGGAAACCCGTTGTCGAGTGTGTCAAGGGCGAGCCGTCGACCGTGTGCGGCACCTTTTGGTTTGTAGCGTGCCTCGTGTCGATACAGTTGTTGTACTACTGTCTTGACCGCCTGTTACCCCCTATCTTGATATTGCCGGTTGCTTTATTACTTGCCGTGGTAAGTCGTTTCCTACCGGGAATAGGGGTGTGGAACATGAGCAATGCGATGGTGTATTTACCGCTTTTCGTCATCGGTAGCATGCTACGCAAATATCGTCTTGCCGGTAATTGTGAAAGTGCTGCGGTTGCAACTCTTGCCCTGCTCGCCGGTTGCGTGTTGATGTACATTGCAGTGACTCGTTTTGAGTACTTGACCTTGCCGTACTCGTTACTCAATCTGTCGGCTGTAGCACTGTTGAGCGTGCCGCTGACGACCTTGACAATGAAGTCGGCAACGAGGTGGGGGCAGGTAACGTGGATTGAGAATATTGCCACAGCAAGCCTTGCCTATCTCGCAATACAAAACTACGGTATCGGAGTGATGCGAGTGGTACTCTCGCGCATTATGACCGAGAGCGAGTTTAACGCGGCACTGTGGCTTAAACCGGTGATTGCAGTTGTTGTTTTCATCGCCATTTATCCACTCGCGGTGATAATATTGCGTTATGTGCCGGCACTCACCGGAGCCTCAAAGCGGCGAAAAAATAATAACACTTAATAATAAACCGATAAAGTGTCTGAACGACACCGCGGTTAAATCAGTAAATATCAGATGACATTCAGCGAACAAGCCAACCGTATTTTTGACGAGGCAGTTGCTTTGTATCACCGCACCGACGATGTTGACGCTGTCTTTGTAAATCCCTATAAGCCCGGAACCATTGAGGCTGTCTTGACCGACAAATGTCTTGTTGATGCAGTCCAATGGCATCTTGAGGACATTATTCGCGACCCCGAAATTGACCCCGTTGATGCTCTTGCCATCAAGCGTCGCATTGACCGCAGTAACCAGGTGCGTACTGACATGGTGGAGGAAATTGACCAATACTTCAGGAGGCTTTATTCTGCCGTGACCGTGTTACCCGATGCAACGATCAATACCGAGAGCCCGGCATGGGCGATTGATCGCTTGTCCATATTGGCACTTAAACTGTGGCACATGCGTGAGCAATGCGAGAGAACCGATGCCTCGACCGAGCATGTGCAGCGTAGTCGTTCAAAACTCGCAGTGTTGTCCGAACAGAGAGTAGACTTGTCAACAGCGATTGACCAACTGCTTGACGACATCGCTGCCGGTCGCAAGTACATGAAAGTGTACCTGCAGATGAAAATGTATAACGATCCGGAAACCAACCCAATCTTATATGGCAACAAAAGCAAATGAGCCCTCGCGAACGGTGCTGGTAATTCGTTTTACCGCGTTGGGCGACGTGGCAATGGTGATACCGGTGCTGTATCCGGTGTGTCGTGCCAACCCCGATACACGCTTTGTGATGCTCACACAAGAATGGTCTGCAACGATGATGATTAATGCGCCTGAGAACCTTGTTCTCAGGGGTATTAACGTGCGCGACAAGCACATGAGCATTTGGGCAATGTGGGGTTTTGCCGCACGCCTTAACGATGAATTTCATTTTGATGCGGTTGCCGACTTGCATGGTGTGTGGCGCTCGTGGGCTATTGACCTTCGACTGAAGTTATCGGGAGTTAAGGTAGCACAAGTTAACAAGTGGCGCAAGGCTCGACGACAGTTGGTGTCGGGGCGCAGCAAGGAGGCTGTTCCGAACACGGTGACACGTTATCGCGCTGTTTTTGCCGAGTTGGGCCTGACGTTACCCCCTGCCGACGAGTTCACGACCATTATTGACGACGGACCCGAATTATCGTCAATGCTCGCTCCCGAGAAAGGTGTTGACGAGCGTTGGATTGCCGTGTCTCCGTTCAGCAGCCATCCCACTAAGGTGTACCCATTTGAACGTGTTGCCGCCATGGTGGTCGCTTTGGCTTCTCGCCCCAATTATCATGTGTTCCTCTTCGGTGGTGGCAAGCAGGAAAAGATAACGCTGCGCCCCCTCGGTAAAAACCTCGATCGAGTAGTCAGTCTTGCCGAAATTCGACACGGTTTTGAAGACGAGTTCGCCGTGTTGAGCCGATGCGATGCAATGGTGAGCATGGACTCTGCTAACATGCACCTCGCCTCCTTGGTCGGACTTCCCGTGATTGGCATATGGGGACCGACGACACCGGCTTGCGGCTTCATGGGCTATAATCAAGACATCAATAACGTGGTTGAGCGCAAGGACTTGAGTTGTCGCCCTTGTTCAATATACGGTGAGCGCAAGTGCCGTTACGGCGACACGCATTGTCTTGATATTGATCCCGAGGAAATTGTGGAGCGCGTTGTGAACTTGGTTGAAGGTCGTCGCAATTCAACTGTTGAAAAATGAAAATTTTGATTACCGGAGCCGGTGGTTTCATTGGCGGACATCTTGTTGCCGAGGCATTGGAACGTGGCATGGAAGTGTGGGCTGCGGTGAGGAAAACCACGTCGCGAGAATTTCTTGCCGATGAGCGCATCAATTTTCTCACGCTCGATTATAGTAGTGAGGAGGCTTTGGAAACGATTATAAGCACTCACATTCGAGAGCACGGCACATGGGATTATATCGTCCACAATTTGGGGGTGACAAAGGCTGTCAACTATCTCGATTTTGAACGTGTTAACTACGGTTACATGAAAACCCTGGTTGATGTGTTGCGTGGATTGGGTGCGTTGCCTCGCGTGTTCTTGTTGATGAGTAGCCTCAGCGTGATGGGCGTGGGTGATGAAGTTGATTACAAGCCTTTTGACGACAATAGTATTCCGCTGCCCAACACACGCTACGGTGTTTCCAAACTCAAGGCAGAGACCTATCTGCAAAGCATAGAGGGTATGCCTTACACGATTTTTCGTTGCACCGGAGTGTACGGTCCGCATGAGCGTGATTATTACTTGATGCTCAAGAGTATAAAGCGAGGTGTGGATTTCGGCGTGGGTTTCAAGAAGCAAATGTTGACCTTTATCTACGTTAAGGATTTGGCTGTTGCTGTCATGGAAGCATTGCAGCGAGGTCCCCTACGCAGGGCGTACTACATCAGTGAACCCCGTGCTTACACCCAAGCCGAGTTTCGCGAGTTGGCTTGCAAGTTGTTGGGCAAGCGAGTTGTGTTGCCGTTGAAGTGTCCGTTGTGGCTTGTCAAGTGTGTTTGTGCTGTTTCCGAGCGTTTGGGACGATTGACAGGCAAAGCGAGCACGCTCAATGGAGACAAGTACAACTTGCTCAAGCAACGCAACTGGTTGTGCGACATCACGCCTGCATCGCGCGACTTCGGTTTCGCTCCACAATACGATCTCGAGCATGGTCTTCAAGAGTCAATTGCATGGTATCGTGAGGCCGGTTGGTTATGACAAATTATTTCAAAAAAGATAGAAAGATGAAAAAGTTATTTGTTGCCACTATGGTGGCTTTGGTGATGACCGTGCCGGCTTGCACGACGATGAACGGTACCGGCAGTAATGGCATGTCCGATGTGTTGAGCGGTGTGCTTGGCGGTTTGGCAAATCGTAACACGGCAAACGGATTGTTGAACATGGTGATCGGTTATGTTAAGATTGACCAACGCGAACTGATAGGAACATGGAGTTACAGTGCTCCGGGCTGTGCGTTCACGAGCGAGAACTTGTTGGCTAAGGCCGGTGGTAGTGTCGCTGCCGAGAACGTGAAGAGCAAGTTGGAATCGGCTTACCGGCACGTGGGCATGAGTGCGTCTAACACAGTGTTTGTGTTCAACGAGGATAATACCTTCAGCGCGCGTGTCGACGGTTTGCCCATGAGCGGAACTTATACCTACGATGCCGATGCCGGTAGTATCAAGATGAAGATGACGTTGATGAGTGCCACCGGTTACATTACTCGCACATCGAGCGGTTTAGCCTTGACTTTTGAGAGTAAGAAATTGTTGACTGTGCTGCAAACGGTCAGTGCGCTCAGCGGCAACTCGACAGTGAAAGCCGTCGGCGACTTGAGTAAGCAGTTCGACGGTGTGCGTGTGGGTTTCGAACTTAAAAAACAGTGAGATGTATTCCTGTCGTCTTGAATATTTTTGTAAGAACACACTGCTCTTCGGGTTGAATTTTTCTGTCGGCCTCGGCACATTCAAGCAGTAGCAGCCCCACGGCTGTTTTACATTCTTTGGAAAGAGGGCGAATTGTGTGCATTGCCAACAGCAAATCAAAAGTTTTACCTTTTGCATACAAGTCATCGGTGATTTCGAGTTCTTGAAGGATTTGATTGACCGTGAGAAACTCGGTATATTCAATCACGTTGTCGGCATTGACGACCTCAATTATAAGGCTTATAAGTGCCGCCTTATAATCGTTGGAGAGTGACTTGAGCAATGCGATATCTTGGGGTGACATATCTTGAAAGAATATCAACGCCGGCGCGCGCGAGTCGTGCACCGGCGTTTGTTTGTTGTAAATGACGGGTTAGAACGGCAGGTCGTCTTGAGCATCGGCCGTTGCACCGAAACTCTCGGGCGTGGGTGCCGGACCGGCAGCGGGAGCGGGTGTTGCCGGTGTCGCTTGTGCTGCGGTGTCTATCTTCTCGGAACGCCAACCGCGAATGTTGGTGTACCAACGTCCGTTGTACTCGCGACTCTCGATGTCAAACGACAACTTGATGGTGTCGCCGACCTCAAGGTTGTTCTCATTCACGCGGTCGCCGAAAAAGTCAAAGCATATCTGACGAGGAAACTGTGAGCCTTGCTCTTGAACCTCGATAACGTATTCTTGTTTTTGCCACTCCTTACCAGATGACCTGCTGACACCTTTCTGGAGTTCTAACTTGCGGATAATTTTACCGGTTAATTCCATTTGTGTTATTGTTAATATTTGATTTCGTGTTTGCAAAGGTACTAAAACAACCCGTGTAAAGCAAATTTTGCCACAATGTTTTTAGTGTCAACCGCGGTGATGGTCGGTTACTTCACGTTTACACCGGGCTTGACGGTCCCGGTGGGACTAATCACCACCAGTCGTCCGTCGGCATCCTCCGCGCTGAGTATCATGCCCTCGCTGTCAATGCCGCGCATGCGACGCGGTGGCAAATTGGCAATGAAACACACTTGCTTGCCTACCAAGTCCTCGGGGGCATAGTAGCGCGCGATACCGCTCAAAATCGTGCGTCCGCCCAAGCCGTCGTCAATGCTCAGTTGCAACAACTTGTCCGACTTTTTCACACGTTCACATGCCGTCACCGTGCCCACTCTCAAATCGGCTTTGATAAAATCGTCAATTGAGATGTCGGGTAATTGCGGTGCGGGTCGCCAAGATTTAACAACGTTCTCTTGCTTGCTGCGTTCAAGGAGTTGTAATTGCGCTGCAATCTCCTCGTCGGTGATTTTGACGAATAGCAACGAGGGTGTGGAGGTGACGTTGTGACCGCTTTCCAAGATGTTGTCCTCACCGAGTCGGCACCACGGTTGTTTTTCTATATTCAACATCTCGTTCAAGCGCGCGGCACTGAAGGGCATGAACGGCTCGATGGCGATGGCAAGATTGGCTGTTATTTGCAAGGCGATGTTGAGTATTGTAGCCACTCGTTCAGGCGAGGTTTTGGCAACTTTCCACGGTTCGGTGTCGGCAAGGTACTTGTTGCCGAGGCGGGCAAGGTTCATCACCTCTTTGAGAGCCTCTCTCATGTGGAATGTTTCAATCAAGTCGCCGATGCGCTCGCGATAACATGCCATTTCGTCGAGCGTATCGATGTCAACGTTCTCGAGGTCACCACGCTCGGGCACGGCGAAATTGAAGTATTTGCCGAGCAAGACGAGTGCGCGATTAACAAAGTTGCCGAGGATTGCCACCAATTCGTTGTTATTACGAGCCTGGAAGTCTTGCCAGGTGAAGTCGTTATCCTTGGTCTCGGGTGCGTTGGCTGTCAACACATAGCGAAGCACATCTTGCTTGCCGGGGAAGTTTTCGAGATACTCATTGAGCCACACAGCCCAATTGCGACTTGTGGAAATCTTATCGCCCTCAAGATTGAGGAACTCGTTGGCGGGTACGTTCTCGGGAAGGGTGTAACCACCGTGTGCCATGAGCATCGCCGGGAAAATAAGACAATGAAAAACGATGTTATCCTTGCCGATGAAGTTGATGATGCGCGTGTCCTCGCGTTTCCAGTAGTCCTGCCATGTGTCGGGCAACAGTTCCTTGGTGTTGCTGATGTATCCGATGGGGGCATCGAACCACACGTAAAGCACCTTGCCGTCGGCACCCTCTACGGGCACGGGAATGCCCCAGTTGAGGTCGCGTGTGACGGCTCGCGGTTGCAGGTGTTCGTCAAGCCACGACTTGCACTGACCGTACACGTTGGCTCGCCACTCCTTGTGCCCCTCGAGTATCCATTCACGCAGAGCCGGTTCCCACTTGTCCAGTGGCATGTACCAATGGCGTGTCTCACGAAGCACGGGTGCATTGCCCGTGATCGTGCTGTGCGGATTAATCAGGTCGGTCGCATTGAGACTGCTGCCACAGTGTTCACATTGGTCACCGAAGGCTCCGTCAAATCCGCAGTGAGGGCACGTACCGGTCACGTAGCGGTCGGCGAGCCATTGGTCGGCTTTCTCATCGTACAACTGTGTGGTGGTGCGTTCGATGAACTCGCCCTTGTCGTATAGGGTGCGGAAGAAATCGCTTGCCGTCTGCCGGTGTATCTCACTTGTCGTGCGAGAATAGATATCAAACGAGATGCCGAGTTCCTCCATCGACCTCTTGATGAGGTTGTGGTAGCGGTCGACGATTTCTTGAGGTGTGACACCTTCTTTTTGCGCCTTGATGGTGATGGGCACACCATGCTCGTCACTGCCACCTATCATAATCACGTCCTCGCCCTTGGAACGCAAGTAGCGAGTGTAAATATCGGCGGGTACGTACACGCCGGCGAGGTGACCGATGTGTACCGGACCGTTGGTATAAGGCAACGCTGTCGTTACGAGAGTGCGTTTGAATTTCTTTGTATCTTGCATGTTTATTCCTGTTTAGCGGTTTCTTGTGTAGGGACGATATTGCGCACGTCCATAGTGCTGTCCACCTTGATTGCTGTTGCGAGCAGGCGAGTGTTTCCTCGCCACGGCAATGTGTGCTTGTATTCGTCGAGATCCAGTACCACGCGTCTGCCGTTGCCTTGCAACATTTGAGCCGCAATGGCAATGCTGTCCCCGTCAATCGAGAAGTTCACCGTGTCGTCAATGTGGTAACCGTTGCCGATGTAACTCACTTCGAGCATCGTGCCTTCAAAGGTTTTAAACACGTTGCCCTGTAACTTCACCGCGGTGATAAAGCCCTTGCGTTGCTCGTGGCTGTAGGGGTGCCAATAAAGTTGCCACACCCACACCGACAACGAGAGAACGGCAAGCACGATAACGGAAATAATTACCGTGCGAATTCTATTGTGGCTGCGGTCGATAGTCGCCTCTTCAAGTTGTTTGTCCTCACGCTCGCTTGCGCTCGGAGTCTTCGGCTCGGTCTTCGGCTCGCGGTCGGTCACGCCGGTCTGCTCGTTGAAATAATCGTCAAACTTATCGTCCATGTCTGATATTGCGTATTTTTGAAATCGCAAAGTTACGAATTTAATGGGAAATAGTCAATGTGAAAGACGCTTTTAGCGTGTTTTTGCTTTTACAATAGGGTAGAGGCTACACGAGCGTTGTCGAGAGCCCATGCGATGGTGTAGACTTCGTCTGCGCCGGTGGGGGAAGGTGTGATGTCAAGTCCTTGTGACACAGCCTTTATCTTGAGCAACTCGCCGATGCTGACTTTCGCGCGCAATTTCTTTAAGTAGGCCGTCACAGACTCATTGTTCAACGTGAGCGCGTTTTGCCCGCCGAATGGCAGTTCCAACCATGTGATTTCGCCGCTGTCAACCGTCAGTACACCGAAGACCAATCCGCGATCGCAGGCTTCGGTCACTCTCACCATGTGTTGTACAGTGCTCGGGTCGTAAGCGACGCCGGTCTTTTCGCTCACTTTCATGGGAAAGCGCGCACTCATCCACCCCACTACAAGGTTGGGGTTGAGCATGCCCACCGAGTAGGCATTGCACGTGAAAATCACGTAACGGGCATTATTATTCCTCAATTCAGGCAAGTCCAATTCGACGTATTCGGCTGTTCCCACGAGGTCGGGGATTTCACGAATGTCACCGCTATGCTGCGCTCCGGTCACCGTGAGAGAGTAGTATGAGCAGTCTTCACAGCGGTTGTCGTAAATAATGCGAGCACTGAGGTCCATGTCAAGATGTTGTGCCGGAAGTCCCTTTCCCCATTGCAAAAACAGTCTCACCGTGTCGCCCTCGGGTTTGAAACGTTGACCTTGCAGTGCTGCCGACAAGTCTTGTATGGTAGTCGATCGGTCGCCCACCGAGAGGGGTATGTCGTATAATGCCGGTTCAATGTATATTGTCTTGGCTGTGGTCGGCGTGGCAGCAAAATGCTCTTTTGTCACATTGAGGAACACCTGCTTGACAGCGTCTGCCATCGCGTCCAGTTGAGGCTCGGTGTAAAGGGTTAGTAACGGGTTTGCCTGTAACGTCGCCGGAGTTGATAACGGCGGTCTCACCACTCGTTTGACGCCTCGTTCGAAGTAGTAGTTGGCGTATTGCCCGAGAGTGAGCAACAATCGCGGTGCCAGTTGCGGCGCAATGTCGGTAAATGCCTTGAGTGTGTCGTCGGCTCCGAAAATCAACATTGTGCTGAACAATCGTCGAGCCATGATGCCCGGACGGAGGCTCAGCAGTTGCAGTGCGCTTGCCTTGTCGTTATTGTGGAAGGCGGTTTCAACTTGTCCTGCCCAAACGTTGTAATCACGATGATAAAAACGCTCGAGCAACTCTTTGAGCCTTTCGTTGCCGGCACGCCGTGACATCTCGCCCAATCGCAAGGCTCGTATGAACCTCACCCACATCTCGCGATGGGGGTGCATCGCTTCACACATCGCCTCAATGCTCATGGGTAGTGACACCAACCACGATGCAACCATTCGACACATGCTACGACTGTAGTGTAGGCGCAATTTTTCTTTTTCCTTTTGAATAAAAGCCTGTTTCCGGTCAAGCGGTGCATTGTGGTGAGTACCGGCGCGTTCGGCACGCTTGAGCCATGTTGCCGGACGCACAATAATTGCTTGACCTGTCTTCTTGTACCACAAGAACCGCAGTATGTCAACCGGACTTTTGAACATAGTAATTACCTGTCGGTCCTTGCCCAATTCAATCAGAGTATCGATAACAATCATCAAGGTTTCCTTGATTTGCACGTTTTGATTGTCCGGCAGGTCGCGGTATTGCAGTAGTGACTTGAGGTTAGCGACTTGCGAGGCATCAAGTGGCACGGGGCTGTTGAGCAAGTCTTGCAGGTGTCGGTTCACATCGTTGTCGCGCCATAGTGAGAGCCGGCGCAGTTTGCTGCCCTGACCGCTGAAGGTGTTCGTGTCGATGACAAACGGCTTGCCACACAAGGGGCACCCGTTGTATCGACCGATGTCAAACAAGAGGTGCGGTATCAGGTGTCCGCATGGCAAGACAGTTCCTTCAACATCTGCCGTGTTGATGTCGTCGTACAATTGGTTGAGCAATCCGGTAATCAGCAGGTCGCTGTAGGTTTGCCCGGTCGGTGTCTGCCAGTCTTTAACCAGTGGTGCCCAATTGAGATTTAAGCCCAATACATCGTTAAACTCCTTAATAATGGTCACTTTGTCATTGGTTGTCAGGGTGTTGAGAACACGCAGCAACGGTTCGTCAACCGAGTAACCCACGCTGCTCAATTGCTTCACCATCATCAATGTCGAGTGGCTGATTTCGTCCGTGGGGACAACGGTGTCGGGTATGTAAATCGCACCCACACGCAGTGACACGCGCAACAAGTCGGTATTAATCATGATTGATGAGAGATTATTTCAGGCAAAGTTAGTAAAACAAAATGTGTAAAGCAAATTTTGTGTTTTGATATATCATTGGAATTGTTTAACTTTGTAAAAATTTTGTTTACTCACATTTTAATCAATTTGACATTATGGCTAAGAAATGGATTTGTACCGTGTGCGGTTATGTACACGAGGGTGATACGCCTCCCGAGCGTTGTCCGCAGTGTAAGGTGCCCGCTTCAAAGTTTAAGGAAGCGGAGGATGCCGGCTTGCAATTTGCTTCGGAGCATGAATTGGGCATTGCTGCCGGCGTTGACGAGGAAATCGTTGAGCATTTGCGTGCACACTTCCAGGGAGAGTGCAGCGAGGTGGGGCAGTACTTGGCTATGTCGCGCCAAGCCGACCGTGAGGGTTATCCCGAGATTGCCGAGGCATTCCGCCGTTATGCCTTTGAGGAGGCTGACCATGCGGCTCGTTATGCCGAGATGCTCGGTGAGGTCGTGTGGGACACGCGCACCAATCTTGAAAAACGCATGATGGCAGAGTCGGGTGCGTGTGCCGAGAAGACACGCATTGCCAAGAAGGCCAAAGCCCTTAACCTTGATGCCATTCATGACAACCTGCATGAGATTGCTCGCGACGAGGCTCGTCACGGACGTGGTTTTGAGGGACTGTTTAATCGTTACTTCAAGAAGTGAAAACGTTAACTGCAGGTGACATGCCTGTAGCCGACGTGACCGTCGTGTACCCCACATCACCGCGATTGCGGAGGTGTGGGGTGCATTCAAGATAAACCGAACTCATTTATTCAAACGCTACTAATGATGAAAGACCTGATTTTTGCAACCAACAATACCCACAAGTTAGATGAACTGCGTCAGATACTTGCAGGACGATATAATGTGTTGAGCCTTAACGACATTGATTGCCATGAGGATATACCCGAAACGGCACCTGATATTGAGGGGAATGCTGTAATGAAGGCACAGTGGGTACATGAACATTACGGCATTGATTGTTTCAGTGACGACACCGGTTTGGAAGTTGATGCGTTGAACGGTGAACCGGGTGTCCGCAGTGCCCGCTACGCAACCGACGGTCACGACAGCGAGGCGAATATAGACAAGTTGTTGGGTAAGTTACAGGGTGTGACCGAGCGGTCGGCGCGTTTTCGCACCGTGATAGCGTTGATACGGGACGGCGAGTTACACACCTTTCGCGGTGAGGTGGAAGGCGAAATTTTGACCGAGCGTCACGGTATGGGCGGTTTCGGTTATGACAGTGTTTTTCGCCCTGTCGAGGGTGACGGGCGCACCTTTGCACAGATGAGTGCCGAGGAAAAAAATGCTATCAGTCACCGCGGTCGTGCGGTCGCTCGACTGTGCGAGTTCTTAAATCCCTGAAAGCCTTGACGGTTTATACTTAACGAGTTGCACTTGCCGTGTTTTGTCACAGTGAGTGTTCTTGGAAAAGTCCGATAGTCGATAAGTGTAAATGTGCTTCAAGAGCAAAATCCCCCCGGACTAATTGCAAATGATTTGCAGAATAACGCGATTTGCGTTAAATTTGCGGAAAGAAACAAAAAGAGTCCGGGCGCAACGTCGCGTTTTTCGTCGGGTTAGCACGGTGACCGAGAGGAAAGGGCAACGACGATACGGGTAAGAGTGTGCTTGCGCCCTGTTTTAAATTGATGATATTGTTGTGTTATGATTGACTTTAAGAAAAGGATATTCGGCTTATTCACTGTGGGTGAGTTGTGTTCCACTCTCGGTGTCGTGGCTTTGTTTGCCGCCATCTCGTGGGCGTTTTTCATGCCTAACGATTTGCAGGGTGACGTGCTCGCCCAGCACGACGTGATGCAGGGTGTTGCCAACGGCGAAGAGGGAATGCAGTATTGGTATCGCACCGGCGAAATTCCCCGTTGGACCGATGCTTTATTCGGAGGAATGCCCACATTTCAGATACGTCCCACTTACGAGTCGTCAAGTTGGGTGTCATGGGTGGGAGGTTTACTCACACTCGGCTTTCCCGCCCCCGTGAGTTATCTGTTCCTATTGATGTTGGGCTTCTATTTGTTGATGCGTGCCCTGCGTTGCGAGTGGTATTATTCGGCAATAGGGGCAATAGCGTACGCGTTCTCGACCTATTTTGTCATCTTGATAGGAGCCGGTCACATTTGGAAGTTACTCACACTGTGTTATATTCCGCCCACGATAGCCGGAATAGTGTGGACTTATAGGGGACGCTTGTTGTGGGGTGGTGGCATCACGGCTCTGATGGCGACATTGCAGTTGTTGAGCAATCATGTTCAAATGACCTACTATTCGGCGATACTCATGGTCGCAATAGCCGTTGCCTATTTGGTTATTGCCGTGCGCAAACATCGTGTGCCGTTGTGGTGCAAGTCGACGGCAATGTTGCTGCTTGCAGGAGGATTGGCACTTGCCGCAAACTTGCCGAGCCTGTATATGACAGCACGTTATACACCCGAGACAATTCGTGGCGGACACAGCGAATTGACAAGCGACGCTTCCTCGACCGGCGGGTTGGACAAGGACTATATCACGGCGTGGAGTTACGGCATTGATGAGACGTTGACCTTGCTTATTCCAAACGCAAAGGGTGGAGCGACATTGCGTCCGGTTCACGGTTCTAATGATATGCTCACGCTCGATGAGGTGAGTGGTGTGAGCGAAAAGGTTGACAGCGGTGATATGCAAGTGTTGTCCCAATTCCCACAGTATTTCGGAGACCAGCCGTTGACCAACGGTCCCGTGTATGTCGGTGCAATTATCTTCGCGCTTTTCTTGGTGGGAGCGATTGTGGTTAAAGGTCCTGTTAAATGGGCTCTTGTTGTTGCCACAGTGTTGAGCGTGTTGCTCAGTTGGGGACACAATGCGATGTGGTTAACCGATTTCTTGATTGACCACTTCCCGATGTATAATAAATTTCGCACTCCGGCGAGTGCTCTCGTGGTAGCCGAGATAGCGATGCCGGCACTCGCGCTATTGGGATTGCGGGAATTGATAAAATTTCCTCGTCGGGTGTTGTGGCGCGACTACACTACCGCCCGTGCAGCAATTATAGTGTTTGTGTCAACGATGCTGGTGTGTGCTTTTGTGTCCTTTGCTCCCGGTGTCATGGGTGCATGGAGCAGCATGGAGTGGTCGCAGTTGGGGCCGCAACTGCAACAGTATCCTCAAGTGGCTGCCTCGGTCGAGGCGGCACGCGGTTTGCTCGTGCATGCCGACGCAGTGCGCAGTATGTTGTTCCTGCTGGTGTCAACTGCCTTAATTGTCGCGTTCGCCTTCAACAAGTTGCGGGGACGTTATCTCGTTGGGGCTTTGGGACTGTTGGTGTTGATGGACTTGTACAGCGTGTGTCACCGATACGTTAACGAGGACACCTTCGTGCCGGCAGTGACCCAACGACAGCAATTCGAACCGCGCCCTGTCGACACACAGATTTTGCAAGACACCGCCAAACACTATCGTGTGATGGATTATCAACACTTTGCCGAGGCGATGCCGAGTTATTTCCATAAGACGGTGGGAGGTTATCACGCAGCCAAGTTGACGCGATATAACGACCTGATAGAACATCAAATCGCTAAAGGTAACAGTCGCGTCTTGGATATGCTTAACGCCAAGTATTTCATCTTAAGCGACGACGCGATGCAGGTTAATGAGCATGCGCTGGGCAACGCGTGGTGGGTCGACTCGGTGGCGGTTGTTGAGGGAGCCCGAGCCGAGATGGCAGCCTTGGACAGCCTTGACGTGACTCATGTGGCGGTCACCGACACGGCATTCGCCTATTTGGCCTCTGCCTCGCGACCGCTTAGCCCGGGTGACACTATACGTTTGACTGACTATGCCCCCAATCGTGTTACATATCGTGCCCACAGTGCAGTGGGCGGTGTGGCTGTCTTCAGCGAGGTGTATTTCCCATGGGGCTGGACAGTGACAATCGACGGTCAGCAGGTCAATCCCCCGGCGCGGGTGAACTATGTGTTGCGAGCCCTTGTCATACCGGCAGGTAACCACACGATAGAAATGACATTCCGTCCGGCAGAGGTCGCAACGACAACCGGCATTGCCACGACAGCAATCATAGTGATTTTCCTTATTTTGCTCGCCGCTCTCAACCAGTCGGTGTGGTATGCCATGTCAAAACGATGAACTTTCTGCAGCGATATGGCTCGGCTTGGAGCCGCTTGCGACGCAGTCGCGGTTACGGTATTCACAGTCCCTTTGCGTTCAAGTTTGTGCTGGACGTGCTGTGCGAGCGTTTGCCTTATTACAGTTACGGCTATATAGAAGGGCTCAGAGTTGCCGTGATAGATGCTGTTCGTACCGGTTTTTGGCGGCACCCCCGTGTTATCTCGGCTAAAAGTGCCAAGATGCTGTTTCGTATAACCAACTATTTCAATCCCGCTTCGATATTACAAATCGGGACAAGTTACGGTGTCAGCAGTGCATGTATGATGGTTGTCAACAGTGCCAGCCGCTTGTGGCTCTATGAACCTCACTTGGATCGTTACCCGGTTGTGGGTAGGGTGTTACAGCCGTTCTTGTCGCGCATTGACGTGTACAACGACTTGCAGGTGGCTCTAAACGATTATTTCGATATTGTGGGTGATGAGTCTCCTTTTGTTTTGATTAATGGCATGCCGTGTGGCGAAACCGACTTGGCGGTTATGACCGGCGTGGTGTCACGCTTGATTGACAGCGAAGCGGTTATAGTGATGCGCAATCTCGCCCGCAGCAACGAGATGAAGGCATTGTGGAACACCTGCTGTTCCTATGGTGACAGGGGGCAGTTGTTCACCAACGACAGGCTTGGCGTTATCGTGGCGAATGCCAAAATGCCTCGCGAGGAGTTCTCCCTATGGTTTTGATGGATAACGAGCGCTTGATGAAGCGCTATTTGGCTTACCTCAAGGTGGAGCGTATGTTGAGCGAAAACACCTCGGTGAGTTATGAGAGCGATGTCAACAAATTGCTGACCTATCTCGACAGCGCCGGAGTGGCTCCACAATCGGCTACAGCCGGTGACCTTGAGCAATTTGTGTGTACGCTGCATGATGTGGGCATCGGCACACGGTCGACAGCGCGCATCATATCGGGCATCAAGAGTTTTTACAAGTTCCTGCGCATTGACGGTCTGATTAATTCAGATGCCGATCCCACATTCAAACTTGATGCACCCCGCTTGGGGCGTCACTTGCCGCAAGTACTCACGGTTGATGAGATTGAGGCTATGGTGAATTGTATTGACATGAGCAAGCCCGAGGGTGTGCGTAACAGGGCGATGATAGAAGTTGCTTACGGTTGCGGTTTGCGTGTGAGTGAACTCGTGTCGCTGCAACTGTCGGGTGTGGTGCGCGAGCAAGAGTATGTTGTCGTCAAGCATGGCAAGGGCGACAAACAACGTTTGGTGCCGGTGTCGCGTTACACAATAGGGTGGATAGACCGTTATATTGAGCAAGTGCGTGCCAACCAAGTGGTTGCGCGTGGTGCCGGTGACACCTTGTTTTTAAATCGACGTGGCTCGCCTCTCTCTCGTCAAATGGTGTTTATCGTTATCAAACGCTTGTGTGAATTGGCGGGTATTCGCAAGACCGTCAGCCCCCACACGTTGAGACACAGTTTTGCCACCCACTTGCTTGAGGGCGGTGCCAACTTGCGAGCCATACAGCAAATGCTCGGTCACGAGAGCCTGACGACAACCGAAGTTTATCTTCATCTCGACAGAGCCCACCTGCGCGACGAGATTTTATTGCATCACCCACGCAACAAATCGTGAAAAAGAAAGATGGGGGTGTGTCAAAATGAAAGAATGTGCGTCGAATTGTAGGGACTCGCTTGCCTCGTCCTTTGCGTTTTCATGTGCGGCAGAATTATGACACCCCCCCTTCACCCGAATGGTGTAACCACAGAAATTTGCAGGGAACTCGATATTTCCGAAAAAGTTACCCAAAGGCAATATACATTCAGGTAACTTTTTTTAGACAATTATATTTCGCAGCGATGAGAGCGGCCGCGTCGGAGCCTTTTGTCGTGATGCCCGGCAACATCCGCTGACGGCTCGCACTTAGTCCGCAAGGCGTGCCATTCGGTCGTTGATTATTGCTGTCAATTGCAGGCGCATTGTCTCGGGCAGAAAACTCTGGCTGATAATCGCCCTCCATGCGGAAACTGACCGTGTCAGGCGGTTGATGATGTTAGTCTGTACTTTGGGTATGATACCCGAAGCCGTCATCGCCTGCGTGAAGTTCAATCGGGTTAGTTTTCGCTTCCTGCCGGATACGGTGAGTGCGAGCTCTTCGTTGTCCGATGGAAGAACAATGGCTGTTGAGAGTAAATCATAGGCCGGAGCGAGGGTGAACTCCTTGTCATCCTTACTGTAGATAGAATAGTTCTTCAGGTGCATATCGGCATTGCCGATGACCCAGGAGAAAAGCACCTGTGCCCAGTAGCGTATGATGTCCAACCGAGGAACGCTGCTGTACTTGTCAATCAGTTTGGCGATGCGTTCATGCGAGCTGTGGTATTTGTCTTCGGTCATCAGCATTGACAGCTGGCACATATCTTCCATCGGCAGCTTCCGGCCTGTGCCTGTGCGGTCTATGCGTCGTGTTATGTAACATAACTCTCCGTCGGCAAACCGAATCAGGCTATGAGGCACCGTGTTGATGCCTGCGACCTGTGCTAAGTGCATACATACGTCTTCCAGTTCAGGCAGATGTGGATAGTTGTCGGTTTGTGGCTTGAGGATAAATTGTCCCCATAATCCTACGATTGTGAGGCGGTCGGGCCGGTTGCTCATGCGGTCAAAGTCAACCGATAGTTTGGGTTGCACGCCAGTCACGGAGGAGCGGGCGCGCACGACCTGCGTCGCGAGCTCGTTGATGTCAGCGTGCGTGTAGGGAAGTCGTGGTGCCTCGGCGGTTCCGAAGATGCGGCTGCTGCAACGCTGGTGGAAGTCGCGCTCGCCATCGCGCAACGGCTGATAGCAATACAAGCACTTGTCACTCATCATCTCCTTTGTTAATTGGTATTACACTGACAGCTCCGATGCAGTCTTTGCAGCACGCCAGCAGCAGGCCCATCCGGTCGCGTGGGTCAATTTTCCAATTGTGGCGTGCCACGTCGAGCAGCCATCCTTCCGGAATAAGGCCGTCAAAAAACGGGAACAAAGTGCCGGAGTGGTAAGTGTCCTGTGACAAGGGCAACGTTAAGCTGACAGGTGTCGCTCCGGCGAGCCGTCGGTAGGTGTCTTCGTAGGTGAATGTGTAACCCTCATCGTCCTGCGTCAGCACTCCGGCGAGAACTTCGCGGTAATATACTCGTGCCTGTCTCATAGCTCAGTCATTGGAACCGGACCGCACTGCGAGCCGAAGAGGTTGAGAACCTGGTTGACCTTGTCAAGGCGCAGCGTGGGCTTGCCCTGCTCAAGATCGCGCACGAAGCGCAGTCCCACGCCGGCTGTCTCGGCGAGGTCGACCTGGGTCATTTCGTAACGCCGGCGGCACTCTTTGACGTAAGTGGAGAGTATCGTCTTGCTCATAGTTTTATACCTTTTAGGGTGCAAAGGTAGTAAAAAATACGCAAATTGCAACATTTCGGGTATAATTTATCTCAAAAAGCCATGTTTTATACCCGATGGGGTGTCAGTCGGTGGTGGGGCGCATACGGCGGCGCGCGTTGCTCATTGCCTGGCGTGACGTGAAGCCCGAGGCCACGGCCACGTCGTCGGTGAGCGCGGCCGCAGTCCCTACCACCCGAAGATGATGCTCAAGGTAATCCTGTATGCCTACATGAACAACGTCTATTCCTGCCGCAGGATCGAGAGCGCCCTAAAGCGCGATATTCACTTCTTCTGGCTGGCGGGCTACGAGCAGCCGGACTTCATCACGATCAACCGCTTCCGCAACCGCGTCAAGGACGAGATTAACTACTATTGCTGTCCGATAAAAAACAAGCCGCCTGAGATATATCGCATTCTCAGGCGGTTTAGTTTCAACTAGGGGGGCATGAAATCGAATTATGGCACACCATCCGTTTCATGTAGTGAAATGTACTAAAAGTCGTCGGGCAGCGTCTCACTCAGCCGGTGTGGCATATTGCTTGCTGATAAAAGCGGTCAGCCCATTGTAAACAACACGGTAGAAATCGCCTTGCATGCCGGTGCATTGCAACCGTTGTCCCTTATCGGGGTGCAAATTATTGCCCTTGCCGTCCTTGAGAATTGCAGCTTTGAGCGATGCACCGGCGCGTAAACGAACATTTTGTCCGGTGACGATGACTGCAGTGGGCGCGGTGCTTGCAGCGGGTGCCTTGCCCTTGTCGGCTTGTTTTACAGTGCCGTCAGGAACGGTTGCCGTCTTGACCGGTGTGTTCACCTGTTTTGCTTGTTTTGCCGGTACCGATAACTTGCGAGTGAACTGCTTGCTGATGAACAGTTGCTTGCCGTTGAATGTTACCTTATAGAAGTCGCCGCTCTCGCCCAAGTACTCGAGTTTCTCCCCCTTTGCGGGATAAACGGGCGAGCCTTTCGAGTCCTTGTAAATGGCTCCGTTCAAGTTTGGCTCAATGCGCAAACGGACGTTAGTCCCTGTCACCTCAACGACATCGCCTGCCCACGCTGTGATGGCAACGACAGTTGCCACGAGGAATGTAATCAAGTGTTTCATAATTAATTGTATTTAATAATACTGTGCAAAATTAATGTGACTTGACGCGCGTCTCCCAGGGATACAAGCCGTCGTTTTCACCCTTTATAATCACGGGCATGCCCACGTAGGCAAATCGTTGCTTGAGGTCGATGATGTCATTGTCGCGCAGGCGTATGCAACCCTCACTGTCGCGTCCCGGCACGGTGTTCTCATTGTTGGTGCTGCCGTGAATGCCAATTCCGCTATGTCCCGGTGTCAGCAGGCGCAGGAACCAATGGCCGTAAGACAGAATGCTGCCACGACCATCTTTAAAGTCGTGTTTCCACGTGCTTGCATCTTGAATTTGAGTGATTTTAAACGGCTTGCCGGCAGGAGACTCGGGTGTTTTCATGTCGCCCACACGTTGCTTGTTGCCCTTGTTTTTACTCAAGCATACGGGATATTGAGCGAGCAGGACAGTGTCGTTCCCCTGCTTGCCGTACACTCGCAGGTTGAGGTCGCGTTTGCTGATAACGATGAACTCGCTGCGACTCGTACTCGCATTCGCATTTTTGTTGCTTGACGTACTTTTATTCTTTTTGGGGGCTCGATTGCCATTCTTGTCGGTTACGGTGGTTTTCGCCTTGCCCTTTTGAGAGGGGGTGGCGGTGGGTGCCGTGACCGAGAATGCTCCAAGAAGCAGCAAAATAATCAGTTGTCTAATCATAATATATCAAGGTGTTAAAAAGTTCTTTATGTTGTGACAGATAGTGACACCTGTAATGATGTGTCAATGTTGCGTATCCGGTTTTTTCACACGCACGAGGGTGATGCGAGCCGCGGTTTTGCGTACAATGGTGAAATCCAAGTCCCCGAGATGTAGTGTTTGTCCCTCGGCGGGAATTTCGCCGTTGCACTTGATGATGTAACCGGCAAGCGTCTGGTAATCGTCGCTTTTGGGTATGTCAAGGTCAAATTTCTCTTTTAACTCGTCTATCTCGATACGTCCCGAAAATTCAAAAGTGTCGCTATTGATTTGTCTTGCTACAAGACTGTTGCGGTCGTGCTCGTCCTCAATTTCGCCGAAGATTTCTTCCACCAAATCTTCAAGCGTCACCATGCCCGATGTGCCACCGAATTCGTCGATGACAATAGCCATTGAACGATGTTGGTCCATCAGCCTGTGCATCATCTTGCTTGCAAGCATCGTTTCGGGAGCGAAAAGCACCGGTTTCAAGCGGGTTTTCCAATCAACGTCAGTTACGAACAACTCGCTCACTTGAATGAACCCGATCACGTTGTCGATGTCGTCACGGTAGACCACGACCTTTGACAAGCCGGTGCGCGTGAACGTGTCGACAAGTTGTTCGCGTGTGGTGTCATCGACATCAACGGCAACAATCTCGTTGCGCGGCACCATGCAATCTTGCAGTTTAGTGTCGCCGAAGTCGAGCGCGTGCTCGAAAATTTTCACCTCGGGTTCGACTTCCTCGTTATTGTCCTCTTGGCTGTCAATGCTTTGTTGTAAGTAGTTGTCAAGTTCATCTGAAGTGAACGAGCCCACGTGCTCGGCTTTTATCTTGATGCCGAGCAGTTTCATCAGCGATGCACTCAGCCACTCGGTGAACCTTGAAATAGGGTACAGCAACCAGTAAATGGTGATGAGAGGCAATGAGAACATTCTGAGCGAACTGTTGGGGTTGATGCGGAAAACCGCTTTAGGCAAAAACTCGCCCACGAGCAAGATGAGCAGTGTGGAAATCAATGTCAACAACGTGAGCACGAGTGCGTCATCGCCCTCGCCCAAGAGCCTTACCAGCGGCGGTGTCAGCAGTGACGACATCGCTATCGAGTACACGACGTTGACAATGTTGTTGCCGATGAGCAGCGTGGAGATGAACATCTCGCGGTTGGAATAGAAAACACTTGTGATGCGACTTATCAAACCGCCTCGCGCTTGGTCAATGCCCGCACGCACCTTGTTTGACGAGACAAAGGCTATTTCCATGCCCGAGAAAAATCCCGACAGCACGATAGACACGAGCAATATGATAATCCGGTCAGTCATGTGTTGATTGTCGTTTTTTTAGAGCCACGGCGGGCGTTGTTGTAGGTGTCATTCGGCGAGTTTGAGTTGTTCTTCATCAATGGGGAAAATAGCCTCGACGTTGCGTAGGGTGTAGGTCGTGAAGTCCTCATTGCTCTCGTATCCGTTGCCCTCGATAACGCGATCCTGTTTCTCGATGTGAATAAACGACTCGCTGTAGAGCCGGTGTGCCATCTGGCTCCAATATATCTCGTTGGTGAGTATGACCTCACCCTTGACATTAGTCATACGCACGTTCCCCGTGAGGTGCCACAACTGTTGTTGTTGGTCAAAGTAGGCACTGTCGCAGCGTATTGATGACGCATTGTGGTAGGTGGAGTCCAATTCCTCGGCAAGTATGCCGCGCGGGAAAGTCCAGTGCGGTCGCTTTGCTTCCTCGTAGATGAGCCACAACGGGGTGGTGATGCGATAACGGGTTACCCCGTCGTCGCTGATAATGGTTTGAACATCGTGGCTTGTCACGGTGGGCACGACTTCGGGGTCAACGGCATGGTCGACTATAGATGCCTTGTCCTCGCTGCACGACAATAGCAATGCAGCCGCGCATGATATATAGAGCCACTGCGTTCTCATTGATGTCCAATCGTCAACGTATCTTGTTCTTCCAGAACCACAACTCGTTGAATGTGATGCCGAACGTGATGTTAAAATAGTTCTCGTTGATCATCGTTGTCGGGGTCGAGTAGCGGTGATTCCATTCGAGCCCGAAGTTGATTGTCGACTTGCCGGACGGCACGGGCAGGCTGAGTCCGGCACTCACGCCGTAGTCGCGTAAGTTGCTGCCGGTGATGTTGATGTAGTCGTGGTTGTAGTGCCCGCCCACGCGGAAGGACATGGCTCCGAAGAACGACCCGCGGCGATTGGGGTTGTATTGCAAGCCGGCGGCAACCTTCCAGCGGTCGTTGAACTTGAGTGTGCTTACTTCAAAGCCCTCTATAGGCAAATACTTGGCATCGTGCCAGTTTTGGTAGGTGAAATCAATCTCGCCATAAAAACGCTGCTCGTAGTTATAACTCACGCCAACGCCTATCGAATGCGGCTGCTCGTACTTTCCGCTCATCGAGACGTAGCCCACGGTGTCTTCCTTGGTGTCTTGTATGTCGTAGTAGGAACCCCATGCGTGACCGTGAAACGATTTCTTCGGTTGGTAGGTCACACCCAGTGTGAGGCGGTCTTTGCCTCCGCGCACCGGCACACCGTATTGGAGTCCGAGTTGCACGTTGTAGTCGCGCACTTGGATAACGCGTTGAAACACCGTTGTCGAGGTGGTGATTACCTGGCTTTGGTTGGTCGTTGTGCCGAACATGTAGGCAATGTTGGCACCGATGCTCAAGCCTTTCAACGGTTCCCACCCGGCACCGAGGTACAACTGGTTGATGCTTCCGTTGCCGTTGCGGACGTCACTGCCGTTTTCCAGTTTGGAACCGAAGGAGTAACCCACACTGGAATAGGGAACCAGGCCGAACGAGCCACCCAAGCCGCGAGTGATGCGAAATTGTGACGCAATGTAATCGAGTCCGCCCCCGAAGTTGTGTCCGCTCTTGTCGTTCTCCTTTGACCACAGGTTGGTCAAGTCAAGACCGATGTCCCACAAGAATGTGAGAGAATCCACTTGTGAGTAACTTGCCGGGTTCATCGCGTTGATTTGTCGCCCGTTTTGCATGGCGTAGCCCACGCCGCCCATCGAGCGTTGTATGCCGGTGGCGTTATCGTTCAACAGTCCGTAGCCTATTTTGCTGTAGGGACTCGTGGTGTTTTGGGCTGTAACGGCAAGCGACAGCAGTGCTGCCGATAGAGCGAATATAAGTCGTTGTTTAAGCATAATCCTGTAATAACAAGTGTTGAAGTATGGTGTTCAAGCCGTGAGCGACGAGATGTGGCTCAACGATGTTTTTGCCGGCAACGAGCGGTGCCAATAATTTGGCATCACCTCCGGTGAGGGCAATCAAGTCGCATCGGTGTCTTACCGCGCAAGCGTCAATTTGTGCAACCGCACCGAGCACGGCACCTTGTCTCATGGCTTGCTCGGTGTTGTGAGGCAGGTCGTCGGTCGCGACCGGACTGTCGGCACTAACCGCCGGCAACTGTGACGTGTGCTCGTGCAAACTGCTCAAAGCAAGGTTCACACCGGCGCATATATATCCGCCCAAGAACGCCCCGTCGAGATCAACCACGTCAAGAGTGAGTGCCGTTCCGGCATCGGCGACCAACAGGCGTACGCCCCTACACAGGGCGTGTGCTCCGACAGCCGCTGCCACGCGATCCAATCCCACCCGGTTGTGTTCGTAGCAAACCGTGATGGGCAATGACGTGTCGTGGGTCAGCCGGTGCAAGCGAGGCACGCGCGCCTTTAACAACGATGACACCGCCTCGTACCCGTCATGATGCACCACGGTCGAGACAATGCCGGCTTCGGGCATATAACTGCTCAAAAAGCGGTCGAGCACGGCGATTTCATCGTAGGCAAACATCGTTGTTGCCGACAAATCGTTGCCGACAAACACCGCTGCCTTTACCCGTGTGTTACCACAGTCGATAGTTATTGTACCTTTCATGTCGTTAATGTAACTTGCAAAAGTAGTAAAAAGATTTTACACATTGCACATTGTGGCTCAAGATTTCAACCGATAGTCCACATAGACCTGCATGACAGCACCGGCAAGCAGGAATGCCAGCGAGTCGCGTCCTGTGGCGTAAGCGGGTAAGAATAACAGCACCGCACTCACCACAAACAACACTGCCGCCGCCACCCTCAGCCGATACAATCGCTTGAGGGTGAGTGACGCTCCGGCAGGAGCTCCGGTCGCCATCAAGCGAGACAGCAACACCAGTAAGGCTCCTGTCGAGTACACCACGCGCATCCACAGTGTCGCTTCAATGCCGAGCAACGGCAGCAGAGCCATCGCGGCAAGTAACAACATTCCGATGAGTACGCCGCTGTCGCACAATGATTCTCGTCGCTCCCTGTTCATTTCATCGGTGTGATATAAACGTCCTCGTTCTCGTGCTTCATGCCGTATTTTTCACGGGCTATTTTCTCAAGAGCCTCGCCGTCGGTTTGCAATTCGCGCAGTCGTCGCTCGTACATCGCCGTTGAGTCTTGATTTGCCTTGATTTCACTCTTCAACTCGTTAATTTCACGCGTGAAATTGCAACTGCGTATGTAGTTGCTCTCGCCACAGCACACTAATGAAACGAGAAACAAAACGAACACAGTGGCAGGTATATATTTGCCGAACCGTTCTTTAAAACTTGTAAAAATATTCATGCTTGATTGTTATGCTTTAGAGCGTTTTACGCCTTGTTTTACATCGGTTATGTCCGGCAGGACATGTGTTTGTCGCCCGCGGGGATTGCACGGTCGGGTGTGAAGCGACTAATCCAGTAAATGCGGTCGCAGCCGTCGCGTTCGTTCGAGGGCCTGTTCCATTTTCCACTCGGCGATTAGACGTTCGTTACCGCTGAGTAAAACATCGGGCACCCGCCAGCCGTTGAATTCGGCGGGGCGAGTGTATACCGGCGCTTCGAGCAGCCCGTCCTGAAACGAGTCGTTGAGCGCGCTTTGCTCGTCACCGATGGCTCCCGGCAACAAGCGCACCACAGCATCGGCTATCACTGCCGCCGGCAATTCGCCCCCGGTGAGAACGTAGTCGCCTATTGAGATTTCGCGAGTCACCAAATGTTCGCGAATGCGGTAGTCAACCCCCTTGTAATGTCCGCACAGGATAATCAAGTTGTTGCATAGCGACAGACTGTTGGCGACAGGTTGTGACAGTAATTCTCCGTCGGGCGAGGTGAAGATGACCTCGTCGTAGTCGCGCTCGCTCTTGAGTGCCGTGATGCAGCGATATACAGGACCTATTGTCATCACCATGCCCGCTTCTCCGCTAAAGGCGTAGTCATCAACTTTGCGATGTTTGTTCTCGCTGTAATCCCGCAAGTTGTGTACGTGGAACTCCACGAGCCCCTTGTCACGAGCACGCTTGAGTATGCTGATGTTCAGCGGTGACTCGAGCGCCTCGGGGGTGACGCTCAAGATGTCAATTCGCATTGCGCCGGGCGAGATTGTGGTTATAATAGGCTGTGTCGCCGGTGATGTCCTTGACAACCTCGATGCAGGGTGGCAACTTCACGGGCTCGCCCTCCTCTATACCCTTGGTTTCGAGAATTACAAGACCGGTAAGCGCGCCGCGATAGGTGTCAACCTCAATATATTGACCTTGCCAAATGAAACTGCTGCGATGTTTGACGATGGCGTGCAGTTCGGGGTCGGCAAGTCCGAGCATCATCTCGTAGAGACTGTTGTTGATTTGTCGTTCGGTGACGAGAACCTCGGTGTCGCTGATTTTCTTCTTAGTGGTGTGTACATACACATAGCGACCTTGCCACCCGCGCTTGCGCAGTCTCACCTCGCTGTCGGCATCGTTGGTGCGAAGGTAGGTTTGAATGATGTCATTCTCGATAGTGTCGGTGGGCAACTGGTCGATAATCTTGACAATGTACTTGCGCTCCAACTCAATGGGTTGAGGCAAACCGAGCACGCCGCCTATTTCCTTGAGCACACGTTTCATCTTGGCATTGAAATCATCGTGGTTGTTGATGACTCGCAAGTGGCTGTGACCGGTCCACGCTTTGATGACTTTCTTGTCGAGAGTGCGTGCGATGCGCAGTCCTTCTTCGCTCATTTGTTCGTAACGCTGAGCGTTGTTGGCTGTCGTGTAATATTGCTCGGCACCGTCGGCGGCGCTCACGAGGTGGAGCACCGCGTCGTAACGCTCGCGCAACTCGGCACTTGTGGTGCCCACGGCTCGGGTCAGTTCTTCCCACATCTCAGGCTCCATGTATGCCGAGATGTCCATCGTGCCACGGTCGCACACGATGATGCACGGCTGGTTACATTCCTGTGCCATGCGGTAGAATTTGTCCTCAAGAGCCATTTGTATCTCAAGGGTGGCCTTTTCTCCTTGGTAGAAAAAGCCTTTGTTGGTCGTGAGGTAGTTCATGCCGGCGGCGGTGAACATCGTGGGCACCTCGGGCAAGGTGAACACTTGGTATCCGAGACTCGTGAAGTGTTCGACTATCTTGGTGAGTGCTGTCGTCTTGCCTGCACACGGTCCGCCGGTAAGGACTATTCGGGTTATATTTGCCATTGTGTTAATGTTTTAAGTAATGGAGAAATTCGCGTTAGCGAACAAGGCGCGAAGTTAATAAAAAAAAACTTGCGGAGCAAATTTTGTCAAGGGTGATGCCCGCAAGTTTGTTGAGGCTTATCGCACGATGTATCGCGAGTGCTTGAACGACCTTGCCTGCCGCCTGCCTCAGCCTTGCCGTGCGGCGCGTATAATCTCCTGCAACCGTTTGCGGGCAACTTCCGTGCCGAGGTCATAGGTCGCTTGCATCTTTGTGGGGTCGCTGCTGAGGCGGTTGATGGGCAGGTCCGCCTCGGGGCGAATCACCAATGCCGCCCCCTCGGCTTCGCGTTTCGCCACATATTCCAATTCCTCGTTATACATCTCATGGCGCCGGGCAAACGCGTCGAGCAATGCCGGATAGCGTCGCAGCATCAGTCGCGCGAGCCATAGCATGCTGTTGGGCTTCTTGGTGAACCCTGCCGGTCTTGTCAAGATGACAATGTTGCGCTCGTAGCCCTGTTCTTCCATGTAGCGCAAGGGTATGCTGTCGGCAATACCGCCGTCGAGCAGGTGTAAGCCGTCGATGTCCACAACGCGACTGACCATGGGCATTGACGATGAGGCCCTTATCCACTCGTACAGCACGTCGCCTCCTTGCTTGATGCGCTTATACACGGCCTTGCCGGTATCAACATCGGTCGCGACAAGGTGATAGTCTACGGGCGATTGCTCGAAAGCCGTGTTGTCAAACGGGTCTGACTCGGTCGGCACGGTGTGGTAAGCAAAGCGAGCGTTGAACAAGTCGCCCGTCGTGAGTAACGACCACAGTCCGCAATAGCGACCGTCGCCGGCAAAGCGTTGGTTATACCTGAGCGACCGCCCCACTTGTCCGCTCACATAGTTTACGCCGAATGCCGCGCCGGCACTCACTCCGACAACACCGTCAACAGTGATGTCGTGCTCGAGCATCACGTCCATCACTCCGGCACTGAACAACCCTCGCAGCGCGCCTCCCTCAAGCACCAGTCCTGTCTTACTCATTTGCTTTGCAGTGTTATATAATTAACGTTCACATTCATTGGGAGCAACTTTTTCGTTTCAACATTGAATTTCGAGTTAACTCACACTATCAAAACGTTACGGATGGGGAATTAGTGCAGTTTCACGAGAAAAAAATCGGGTGAGAGAGATAGTCCCGTGTTTGTCGCCGGGTGGGTTAATTCACTGCCACATTTGCACAATCAAGCGTTTTGCGCTAAATTTGCAGTGGGATTTCCAATTCACTATGGAACAACAACGATTATCTCCCGTCAGGGAATAAAATTCAAACATCTGTTGTGCAGCGATAAAACCTGCAAAGTCTTAATATTTTAACATGGATATAAAGCAAATGATGCGGCAAATTTTAGATGCCGAGAGCCTTGCTGTTAAACAAATTCCGGTGACCGACGGCTATGCCGATGCTATTGACTTGATTGTTGATAGGGTGTATCGTGGCGGCGGCAAATTGGTCACGTCGGGAATGGGCAAGTGCGGGCAGATTGCCGATAATATAGCGACAACGTTTTCGAGTACGGGAATTCCCGCCGTGTTCTTGCACCCGAGCGAAGCCCAGCACGGCGACTTGGGGGTGTTGCAGCGTGGTGACGTGCTGCTGTTGTTGTCCAATAGCGGTCGCACGAGCGAGATTGTCGCGCTCGTGTCCCTGGCACATAATTTGTACGCCAATCTCCCCATAATCGTGATTACGGGAAACACCGAGAGCCCGCTTGCGGCTGTTGCCGACGTGTGTTTGCACACCGGTGGCGCGCCCGAAGTGTGCCCCCTGGGACTGACTCCGACAACGAGTACGACGACGATGACCGTTATCGGTGACGTGCTCGTGGTGGGCGTGATGAATATAACCGGTTTTTCACGTCAAGACTATGCCCTGCGTCATCACGGAGGTTATTT
The DNA here is from genome assembly GCA_937901905.1 of uncultured Porphyromonadaceae bacterium. Taxonomy (GTDB): domain Bacteria; phylum Bacteroidota; class Bacteroidia; order Bacteroidales; family Muribaculaceae; genus Sodaliphilus. The sequence continues at coordinate 88,606 of CALDIF010000034.1, forward strand.
GGGACGTAAGAGTCGCGATTTGCAATAATCACGCTTTGAGAGTGTTACGAACGTTCGGTGCTTGATGCGCGTACTCGAGAATTCGGGTTTTAATGGCGTTTTATTCACTCGCACTTCAAGTCAAATTTATATAGCACACCTGAAATAGTCTCAACAGATAGATGTCAAGTATATTACGTCTCAAAGAAGTGGAGGAGCAGTTGCGCTCGCTCCCCGTGGTAAAAAACCTCAAAGTGGGTGTCGTTGTGGCGCAATGGAACAGCCACATCACCGAGGCTCTGCTCGACAGCGCGCTCACTACATTGAGAAAGTACGGTTGCGCCGACTCTCATTTGCCGGTGTGGCATGTGCCCGGCACGGTCGAATTGACCTATGGTGCGGCATCGATGATAGAGTCGTTTCACGATCTTGATGCCGTCATCGTGATAGGCTGTGTGATACGTGGCGACACTCCACATTTCGACTATGTGTGTCAAAGTGTTACTCAAGGCTGCACGATGCTTAATGCCACGGGCGGCACTCCGGTTATCTTCTGTGTGCTCACGGTTGAGAACGAGCGGCAGGCTCTCGACCGAGCCGGTGGCGCGGTAGGTGATAAGGGCATCGAAGCGGCAACGGCTGCGGTCACGATGGCCGATATTGCCCGCCGTCGCGCTGCCTCGCTCGCATCTTTTTGATTATCAATATGTTACGACGGCTGTACATAGCACTCATCGTTCTCGTGTCATTGCTCGCAGCGAGTTGCAGTCGTGAACGGGAGTTCCGCATTGAGGCAGTGGTGGATAATATGTCCGCACAGTCCCTCAAGGTGTTGTTTTGGGGTGATAGCGGTGTCGTGAGTACTTCACTGACACCGATTGACGGCGTGTTCCGTTTCAAGAGTACAACGGGTGTTCCAACGCTTGTGACGCTCGCTGCCGACGGTGGCAAAGTGATTGCCCAAGTGGTCGTTTCGGGCGGAGAGACTCTTAAGGTTCGAGCCGACGTGGAAAACCTGTCGGGTGTCACTGTTGTGGGCGATGATGCCAATGCCGAGTGGGCTCGTTGGCGAGCATCGGTGTCTTCGCTCGAGCGACCGAGTGCCGCCCTTGACAGTGCCGCGCGCGAGTACGTGCTTGCCCATCGCGACAGCCCTGTGGCAACGTGGATATTGTTGTTTGACCACTCGGACATTACCGGTGATGCCGCGTCAATGGCTCTGCTTGACTCCATCGACATCAAAGCGCGTCCCATGTCGTTGGTGAACACGGTCGACTTTATAGCCGCCACACGAGCACCGTTGCCCTCATCGCTTGCCGAGCTGTACTTGATAGACAGCGACCGGCAGGAGTTCACGACAGTGACAATGCGCGGCAAGATGTCACTCTTGCTCCTGTGGACGACCGCCGACACCTCCTACCGACGTGCATTCGAGCGCATGCGACTGGAGGCAGACCGCCACCCCGATTATCGTTTGATTGATATTAACGTTGACGGCGACAGCGTGAAATGGCAACGCGTTCTGTGCGCCGAGGCGATTGAGCGCAGTATGCACCTGTGGGCTCCATGCGGACCGTCCGAGCCGTCGCTGGAACCGCTGCACCTCAATCACGTGCCCCAAATTTTGTTGTGTGACTCAACAACTTCTCTTTCCTCCTTCAGATAGGGACGGGACTAGGCAACCGCTCGCACGCGCTGTCGTAAAGGTAAATCGGAAAAATTGTGACCGAATTTTAACTTTCGTCCTCGAGGTGCATCTATCCGATGTAAGCACCTTGAACTATGGCAACAAACAATGCTGACATATTGGCAATGATGCGCGAGCCCACTCGACGTGAGCGGGGATACCGCCTGTTGATGCAACGCTACGGCAAGGCTCTGTATTGGCACATTCGTCGCATCGTTGTCGACCACGATGATGCCGAGGACGCACTCCAGGAGACCGCAATCAAGATTTTTGACCGCTTGCCGTCGTTCAAGGGTGACGGTGATTTGATGGCTTGGGTGTATAGCATTGCCACTCGCGAGGCCTTGCAGTCGCTACGACGACAAACATCGTTGTTCAGCAGCATTGACAGCCTGGGTGACAGTCTTGCCGAGAAACTGCCTGCCCCGAGTGATGTCGACGGAGACCGCGCTTCATTGCTGTTGCAACGCGCCCTGTTGACACTACCTACGACCCAACGCATGGCTTTCAACATGCGATACTACGACGACATGAGTTACGAGCAAATTGCCGTTGTCACCGGCAAGAGCGTCTCGACACTCAAGACCAATTATCACTATGCCGTCGAGCGAATTAAAGAATTTATAGCAAGCAACCCATTATGAAAGAGCAAGAGATTTACACTCGACAAATGCCGTTTGTCGAGACCGACGAACAAGTTGATGCTATCGTGGAACGTTGCACCCGTCGTGCTATTGCCGGTGCTCGCCGGCGTCGAGCGCAAGCCACGAGGCGTGTGGCTTGGGTCAGCGCGGCAGCCGTCGCAGTTCTTGTCCTTGTCGCGGGCATTGTCCTCTTCTTGAAAGAGCCTCGCGTTGACAGCGGTGTTGATACCGTACTCGCAATGAACAATATGGCACTGCATGATGATGCCGACAACGTCGAGGAGTGGGACAACGCGCTGATTGACGTGACACTGTGGGACGAGGATGCCAATGATGATGAATTGACCGGCGATGACACCGATTTGGGACCGATTGACGAGTTTATCGCCTCGTGCGATGACGACGAGTTGGACTCGTGGAGTGATGATACTTTGTATATATGAACAATTATTGTATATATGAACAATTATTAATATTAACCTATTAAAATTGATAAGAAAATGAAGAAGATGATTTTTGCCGTCATGATGATGACGCTGGCACTGGTGGGTGCCGCCCGTGATAAAGCGGTTGATAACGGCGATATGCAGGGACGCATGTTTGATGCCAAGTTGCGCGAGATGGTTTATCGCTTGAACCTGACCGACGAGCAGAAGACCGCTTTCGAACCCATTTACCGCGAGTATGACAACGAGTTGCACGCGCTCATGGAGAAGTCCGGCCCCGTTATGGGCAAGGAGAGCGAGAAGAAGTTGCGTGGCAAGGACGTGAGTAGCGAGGAGGTTGCCTCGTCCATGAAGTCGCGCCTTGAGGCACAAAAGGCTGTGCTTGACTTGCGCATCAAGTATATTGACCGTTTCGCCCGTGTTCTCGATGCCAAGCAGATGCGACGTTTCTTCGACGTGGAGAAGAAAATGCAAGACAAACTCCGCAAGGGACATCACGGCGATCGTGGCGAACATCACGGTGAAGGTCGCCGTGGCGGAATGGGCAAGCGCGGCGATCACGGCGATCGCGGTCCGCGCTTCGACCACGCCGGTGGCGACGATTGAATATGCTACGAGTCTGCAAGAGGGTGTGTCAAAATTCCGGCACACCCTTTTTATGTAGTTACATCGCCCTATCTACTCACCCCTCTCGTCTCGCCCAATGGGCGATGATGTGTCAGACCGGTCGGACAAGAAATTAACTACGAATTTCACTAATTTAACGAATTACAGAGGTTTATAGACAGTTCGACCTCTCCGAGGTGCAGTGTGAGATGAGCTCTCATGCCCTATGTGGCACTCACCTACGGCGAGCACCACATGGGTTTAGCATAGTTGCGTCGTCTTCGACTGTCCGTAGGTTACGCTACGCTCCACCTACGGTTATCTATATTTCGCCCTCACGGGGCGGATTTACGCCGATTTAAGAGAAATAGACGAGGGAGAATGTTAAAAAATCGTCTTTAAAAGTCTAAAAGTTTGCCGTTTGCTAAAAAAAACGTATATTTGTAGACTTTTTATACCTTAAAGACGGACTAATAACATTATTAACCTATAAAACAATAAATTACAGCATGAAGAAAATTTTACCGCTTTTCTTGATGGCTTTGCTGACGAGTGCCTTGGCATACGCGGCAGATGTCACCTTTGACTTTGTGTCACTCTATGGTGACGCAACAGTCCAACCTGCTACCCAACTCCAAAAGGACGGCATTACCGTCTCGTTTGCTAAGGGTAATTCGGGCACAGAGCCCGCTTACTTCGTGTCCTCAAACGGCAACGACAAGGAGATGCGTTTGTATGGCGGCTCGGCAACTGCGCCGGCCGGTAACTCGATGACCATCACGTCATCGACGGCTATCACTTCAATCACTATTGATGCTGCATCGGCATCCAAGCCGACTACTTTGGCAGAACTTTCTGCCGATTCCGGCACTATCACTGTCGATTCGGACCGCAATGCAACGTGGACCGGTAATGCTACCAGCGTCACGATCTCAGTAGTACGTCCCAGCAGCGGTGCCGGTCAGTATCGTTTCAAAGCGATGACCGTCACTACCGGTGGCAGCGGTGAGATTACCGTTGCAAAGCCCACTTTCTCTCCCGCCGCAGGCACATTCTATGTCCCTGTTAATGTTGAGTTGAAGTGCGCGACTGCCGGCGCCTCGATTTACTACACCCTCGATGGTAGCACTCCCACCGTTCAGAGCACCGCTTATACCGCTGCTATCACCATCAGCAGCAACACCACGGTGAAGGCTATTGCCGCTCTTGACGGCAAGACCAGCGATGTCGCCGAGGCTGCTTACGTGTTCGAGAGCGCAACTCCGGTTGTTGACATCGCCGCTTACCAGGCAGTAGACGATGAGACTATGGTGGTGTTCCAAAACAGCGTGACTGCCCTCAAGCAGAGTGGCAACCGTCTGTTCATCAAGGATGCGAGCGGCTATGCTCTCGTGTACGGTAGCATCGGTCAAACCTACAGTGAGGGTGACGTGATTCCGGCCGGTTTTGCCGGTAAGAAGACTACCTATGGCGGCGAGCCCGAGTTGGCATCGCCCAGCGGTTTCCAGGCTGCAAGCAGCAACGTTGCCGTTGAACCCGAACTCATTCAGGCAGCCGATGTGAGCCACGACTACTTCGGTCACCTCGTACTCATCAAGGGCGCGAAGTTCGACTACACCACCACATCAAGCGGTGCCAAGAATATGAGCACCATCACCGATGCCAGCGGCAGTGCCGTCGCTTACAATCAATTGGGCTTCAATACCGCTAACTTCGACTACGACAAGACCTATAACGTGACCGCTATCATCGGCTCTTACCTGAAGAGCGGTGAAACCACGGTGACCTATCAGGTGTTCCCCGTTAAGGCCGAGGACGTCGAAGGTGGTGGCGGTGGCGGTGAAACGACCGACGGTGTCACCGTTGCCGAGGTTTACAGCCTCGCCGACAATGCAGCGGTAACTTTCAAGAACGACCTCGTCGTGCTTGCTGTCGCCGGTGATAAAAACACCTACGTTAAGGACGACACCGGTGCTATGTTAATCTATGGTACAACCGGCCAGTCCTACAAAGCCGGTGATGTAATCCCCGCAGGTGCCGGTGGCGTAAAGACCACTTACAACAACCTCGTTGAGGTGCAGAATCCGACAGGCTTCGCTGCAGCAAAGGGCTCATCTACCGTAACACCCGAGGAGAAGACCCTCAGCGAAATCTCAACCGCCTTGATGAACCACCTCGTGATTATCAAGGGCGTGACATTCAGCGGCACGAGCGTTACCGACGGCACCACGACCCTCGTTACCTATAACAAGCCTTTCGGCGTGGCAACTCCCGACGATGACCGGAAGTATAACGTGACTGCTATCGTGTCGGTGTTCAAGAATGACATTCAGTTGTTGCCCGTCACCATCGTTGACGAAGCGGGTGGCGGTGTGAGCGTTCCCGAGGTTGCCAACGTTACCGAACTCTACGGCAAGGACAAGGGTGTGACCTACAAGATTACAGGTGACCTTGTTGCTGTCTATCAAAACGACAAGTACCTCTATGTGAAGAGCGGTTCGACAATGGCACTCGTTTATGGTGCGTTGGACGCAACCTTCACTAACGGCGACGTTATCCGCGATGCAGAGGCAAGTTGGACCGAGTTTAACGGTGCCAAGCAGTTGACTCCGGTCGTTTCGACGTTTGTCAAGGTCGCTACAACCACCCCGGTTGAGCCCGAGGAGATTGCTTTTGAGGAAATCGGTACCGACATGGCTCATGCCTACGTTATCGCTACCGAGGCTACTATCACCACTAGTGAAGATAAGTTCTACGTCAACGACGGTACAGAGGATATCCAACTGTACGACCAGTTCTTCAGAGATGCAACCATTATTCCTGCCGAGACCGAGGGTAAGACCTACACCGTGAAGGGCTTTATCGCCAACTACAAGGGTACTCTCGAGTTGCTTCCCATCGAGATTAAGGACAACGCAGGTGAGGAAACCCGCATTGAGGACGTTAACGGGGACGGCAAGGTCAATGCTGCCGACGTGAACGTTGTCATCGCCGAAATTCTTGCTCACCCCGATGGCGACGGTAACAAGAAGTACGACGTGAACAATGACGACAAGGTGAATGCTGCTGATGCGAACGTCATTCTCGCTTACATTCTCGCTAATCCCGAGTAATCGGTAAGTTTTGAATAACCCTATAACAGAGGGGGCGCGGATAACGCCGCGCCCCCTCTGTTATAGGGTTACCTCATAACGTCAGCCGTCTCGCCCGTCGGTCGACAGTGTGTCAGACAGGTCGGACAAGAAATTAACTACGAATTTCACGAATTACAGAGGTTTACCGACAGTGAGACCTCGGAGAGGTCAGGCGGGTCGAAGACCCGACTTTGTTGGTAACACCATGCG